>DATKAK010000014.1:0-20086 GCA_035498295.1 Gallionella sp.
ATGGGTCGAACCGTAATTGTCGAACTTGACATGGAAAGCGGCAAAGTCGGCTTTGTGTTCTTCGGCGACACGCGCAATCAATTGCTCCGGCGTGATGCCTTCCTTCTCCGCGCGCAGCATGATCGGCGTACCGTGGGTATCATCGGCGCAGACGTAATGGCATGCGGTATCCCTTTGCATGTTCTGGAAGCGCACCCAGATGTCGGTCTGGATGTATTCGACCAGGTGGCCGAGGTGGATGCTGCCGTTGGCGTAGGGCAAGGCCGACGTGACGAGGATCTTTCTTTTGGACATGATGAGCTTGCCGAAACGCGATAAAGGCGCGGATTTTAGCAAATCGCGCGCATCAGCGTCGAATTGGTTAAAATCGCGCCCTTGCAAATTCGTTTAGAGGAGCAAGGTGCAAGGCTCAAGGAACAAGTTTCAAGGAGACAGGGTTTTGCTCTTCCTTGTATCTTGCACCTTGCACCTGAAATTTTATGAGCATCAAGTCGGATAGATGGATACGCCGCATGGCGCAGCAGCACAAGATGATCGAACCGTTCGAACCTAACCAGGTGAAACAGGTCGACGGCAAGCGCATCGTTTCGTACGGCACGTCCAGCTACGGCTACGACATCCGCTGCTCCAATGAGTTCAAGCTGTTCACCAACCTCAACAGCACCATCGTCGACCCGAAGAATTTCGATCCGAATTCCTTCGTCGAGGTGCACGCCGATTACTGCATCATCCCGCCCAACTCGTTCGCGCTGGCGCGCACCGTCGAGTATTTCCGCATACCGCGCAGCGTGCTGACCATCTGCCTGGGCAAGAGCACCTATGCGCGCTGCGGCATCATCGTCAACGTCACGCCGTTCGAGCCGGAATGGGAGGGCTATGTGACGCTGGAGTTTTCCAACACCACGCCGCTGCCAGCCAAGATCTACGCCAACGAGGGTGTGGCGCAGGTGCTGTTCTTCGAGAGCGATGAAGTCTGCGAGACTTCGTACAAGGACCGCGGCGGAAAGTATCAGGGGCAGGTGGGTGTTACCTTGCCCAAAATGTAGGAAACCTGAAAAAGTGACTGCGTCAGCGCATCGCTGTGTTACGCGGTGCTCGCAACCTCGCCTATCTAATTGATATGTCTTGGTTGCTGTGCTCCGCGCGCCTTGCGCTGCATCTGCCTCGCAGACTTTTTCATGGGTTCCGTAATTCTGACGCTGAAAGGGGTGACTTCCAAATCCGAAAATCTTCCTTGCGCCATCTCGGAAATCTGCGACAATCCGCGCCAATTCATTTTCCCCCGTCCAGACAGCTGTTCCTAACAGGGAGTAAACAATGAAATTTCGATTTAGTTGCGGCAGCACATTGCGCTTTGGGCAATATGAGTCTTCACTGAAACTCCACCTTGCACAGCGTGATGCAGGTCCCCGGGGCTGTGTGTTCCGTTCTGCCAGGCAAGGAAGCGCAACATGAAATTCCGTTTTGGCTCCGGCATAAGATTGGCTTACAGCAGATATGAGCCTGTGCTGAACCTTCATGTGTTCTCTGAGCGCAGTTCTTGCGTGAATTTGCATGGTATTTATTTGTCGGGAGTGAAGTTATGAAATTCAGGTTTCCCATCATCATCATCGATGAAGATTTTCGCTCCGAGAATGCCAGCGGACTGGGTATCCGTGCGCTGGCCGAGGCCATTGAAAGAGAGGGAATGGAAATTCTCGGGGTCACCAGCTATGGCGACCTGACTTCGTTCGCACAGCAGCAGAGCCGCGCCTCGGCGTTCCTGCTGTCGATCGACGATGAGGAGTTCGGCGGGGGCAGTGCAGAAGAAACCGAGGTCGCGTTGAAAAGCTTGCGCGCGTTCGTCCAGGAGATCCGCTTCAAGAATGCCGCCATCCCGATCTACCTGTACGGCGAGACGCGCACTTCGCGGCACATTCCGAACGACATCCTGCGCGAACTGCACGGCTTCATCCACATGCACGAGGACACGCCGGAATTCGTCGCGCGCCACATCATCCGCGAGGCCAAGTCCTATCTGGATTCGCTGGCGCCGCCGTTCTTCCGCGCTCTGCTGCACTACGCGCAGGACGGTTCCTATTCGTGGCATTGTCCGGGGCATTCGGGCGGCGTGGCATTCCTGAAGTCGCCGGTCGGGCAGATGTTCCACCAGTTCTTCGGCGAGAACATGCTGCGCGCCGACGTGTGCAATGCGGTGGATGAACTCGGCCAGTTGCTCGACCACACCGGCCCGGTGGCGGCCTCGGAACGCAACGCGGCGCGCATCTTCAATTCCGACCACCTGTTTTTCGTGACCAACGGCACTTCGACTTCCAACAAGATCGTGTGGCACTCCACCGTCGCGCCGGATGACATCGTGGTGGTGGACCGCAACTGCCACAAATCCATATTGCACTCGATCATGATGACCGGCGCGGTGCCAGTGTTCCTGAGGCCGACGCGCAATCATTACGGCATCATCGGGCCGATCCACAAATCCGAGTTCGAGCCGGACAGCATCCAGAAGAAGATCGACGCGAATCCGTTCATCAAGGACAAGACCAAGAAACCTCGCATCCTGACCATCACGCAGAGCACCTACGACGGTATCTTGTACAACGTCGAAATGCTGAAGCAGATGGTGGACGGGCGTATCGACACATTGCACTTTGACGAAGCCTGGCTGCCGCATGCGGCTTTCCATGAGTTCTACAAGGGCATGCACGCGATCGGCAAGTACCGTCCGCGCGCCAAGGAATCGATGATCTTTGCCACCCAGTCGACGCATAAACTGCTGGCGGGACTGTCGCAGGCTTCGCAGATCCTGGTGCGCGAACCGCAGAACCGCAAACTCAACAGCCATGTGTTCAACGAGGCTTATCTGATGCACACGTCGACCAGTCCCCAGTACGCGATCATCGCCTCGTGCGATGTGGCGGCGGCGATGATGGAGCCGCCGGGAGGCACGGCTCTGGTGGAAGAGAGCATCGCCGAGGCGATGGATTTCCGCCGCGCGATGCGCAAGGTCGACGAGGAGTTCGGCCAGGACTGGTGGTTCAAAGTATGGGGGCCGGAAAACATCGCCGAAGAAGGTATAGGTTCGCGCGAAGACTGGATGTTGAAAGTCGGGGACAAATGGCACGGCTTCGGCAAGTTGGCAGCCGGATTCAATATGCTCGATCCGATCAAGGCCACCGTAATCACTCCGGGGCTGAACCTCAACGGCAATTTCGACGAGACCGGCATCCCCGCAGCGATAGTCACCAAATATCTTGCCGAGCATGGCGTTATCGTCGAGAAGTGCGGGCTGTATTCCTTCTTCATCATGTTCACGATCGGCATCACCAAGGGGCGCTGGAATACGCTGCTCACCGCGTTGCAGCAGTTCAAGGACGATTACGACAAGAACCAGCCGATGTGGCGCATCCTGCCGGAGTTTGCGGCCAAGTATCCGAAATATGAGCGTGTCGGCCTGCACGACCTGTGCCAGCAGATCCATGATGCCTACAAGACGAACAATATCGCGAAAATGACGACCGAGATGTATCTGTCCGACATGCAGCCCGCGATGAAACCTTCCGATGCGTTTGCCAGAATGGCGCACGACGAGATCGAACGCGTCGAGATCGACCAGCTCGAAGGCCGCATCACTGCGGTATTGTTGACTCCCTACCCGCCGGGCATTCCGTTGTTGATCCCGGGCGAGCGCTTCAACAAGACCATCGTCGATTACCTCAAATTTGCGCGTTCTTTCAATGAAAAATTCCCGGGCTTCGAGACGGACATCCACGGACTCGTCGCCGAAATGAACGGCGAGCGCCGCTACTATGTGGATTGCGTCAAGCAATAAAAGACAAGCATCGCGAAATTGCGCCAGATCGAACTGCCGGTCGCACCTTGAGCACAAATATCACTGCGCACGCACCATCCATGGCGGCGATCTTGACACTGCTTCTTCGCCGCACCCGATGAATCAACGTGCGAAGTCCGAGCTTCCCGCGTCCGTTTTAATTTTCCTTCGCTTGCCCGACTCCGCAGAAAGAGAAAGCGCCAATCCGGTTGATAGTTGCCGCGGTTTACCCGGCGCAGTTGCCGAGTCCGCGTTACGAAGACAGGTTGGGTTGGAGTTCAGGTACCATTCAGGTTGTTCATTCATACTTCCGCTTGGCAATTTTTTCGGAACCGGCGAGGTTCGACTCTCAGATGCAAAAAGGTGTAGGTGGTGACAGACAATAGCATTCCCGCACTTCCTGTAAGGAGTCGACCGGGTACCCATCGACCTGAATCCTGGAAATCCGGATTCGGCGTGCGCTTGTACCGGGCCGGACGCGTTCAGCTAGCGGGTTGCGTTGTGCCACGGGTATATCGAATCGTTGCCAGTTTGACACCATTCGATAATTAGGACGTGCGGCATGTTGCGACGGCTATTTCATCCAACAGCGCGTAGGTTCGGTCACTGATCGCCAGGCGATCGGTATAGACGCGCAGCTTTTCGACACGAAGCACAGTTATACGGGGCAGTTCGATTACGGCACGATGTTCAAGGCGGTCAACATCGCGATGTTCCAGGGCAACTGGACGAACGGATCCGGTGACAACTATTCCTTTCTTATAGACCATCGGAAGTCGCCTGCCTTGCAGTTGACCAACGCGTTGCCGGGACAGACCACCCAATCCCTTACCTCCTTGATCGAATCCGGCGTATCGACGGAGAGCCTGATCGCGGATGCCAAGGCGTTGACCCCGACCTCCAATCTGTTGCTGGTTGGCATGACGCATCCTTACTCTCCGCGCTTGCGCCTGGGCGGAGATTTTCGCATCAACAATATATCCGGTACCGGGGCGACCGCTACGCTGCCTGCCGCACCCGGGACCGGGAATATACGGGAATATATATATTCTTACCGCTCAAGCGATTGCCAACAGTCTGCTGCGTGAAAGCGACCTGGGCGTCGCGAGCGCCAGTTATATCAATGCGCAAACCTACAAGGGGCAATCCTTGTCGTATACCCAGACCGAGACGTTCGTGCAGCGCTGGCGTCTGGATGTTTCGTTGCAACTGTATAACCAACGGGATGATCTGGATGTCCACATGACGCGGGTCACGCCCAGCCTCAAGTTGAGCTATAGCATGAATGAGTCGATGAGCTTCGAAGCCGAGGGGGGAGTCGAGAACACCCACAACGCCGGCCCGATCACGGATGAGAAGACCAGGCGCTACTACTTCTACGTCGGGTACCGCTGTGATTTCCGCTAGCCGTCAGCGCTTTCTTTCGTAAGTGATGAACTGATAGGGATAAGCATTCTTATCGTCCGGCAGGTGGCTCTTTCGTTCGGTTTCCTGCCACAGCCTGTTATCGAGTTCCGTGAAGTGCGCGTCACCCGCAATGTCCGCATCGATCTCGGTCAGGTAGATGCGGTCGGCAAGATGGATGGCGTGACCGTACAACTCCGCGCCGCCGACAATAAATATCTCCTCGTCATTGCCGCATGCCGAGATGGCCGCGTTGAGAGAATTCGCCACGACCACACCCGGAACGGCATAATCCGCATTGCGCGTGACCACAACCGAGGTGCGTCCGGGCAACGGTTTGCCGATCGACTCATAAGTCTTGCGCCCCATCACAATGTGATGTCCCATCGTGAGCATCTTGAAGTGTTTCAGGTCGGCGGGCAGATGCCACGGCAGCATGTTATTGATGCCGATCACGCGGTTTTTTGCCATCGCGACGATCAGCGAGATGCGTGGTTTCATACCGCGACCGGCGCCTTGATGGCCGGATGCGGATCGTAATTTTCCAGCGTGAAATCCTCGAACCTGAAAGCAAAGATGTCTTTCACATTCGGGTTGATGCGCATCGTCGGCAACGGGCGCGGTTCGCGCGACAATTGCTCGCGAGTTTGTTGCATATGGTTGGAATACAGGTGCGCATCGCCGAAGGTGTGCACGAAATCGCCCGGCTGCAGACCGCATACCTGTGCGACCATCAGCGTCAGCAGCGCATAGGAAGCGATGTTGAACGGAACACCGAGGAAGATGTCCGCACTGCGCTGGTATAGCTGGCAGGACAGCTTGCCGTCCGCCACGTAGAACTGGAAGAACGCATGGCAAGGCGCCAGCGCCATCCGGTTGAGTTCGCCGACATTCCATGCCGACACGATCAGGCGGCGCGAGTCGGGATTCTTTCTTATTTGCCCGATCACCTCGGAGATCTGGTCCACCGTGCGGCCGTCCGCGGTCGCCCAGGAACGCCACTGCTTGCCGTACACCGGGCCGAGGTCGCCTTTCTCGTCCGCCCACTCGTCCCAGATGCTGACGCCGTTGTCCTTGAGGTACTGGATGTTGGTGCTGCCCTGCAAAAACCACAGCAGTTCGTGAATGATGGAGCGCAAGTGCACTTTCTTGGTGGTCAGCAGGGGGAAGCCCTGGGAGAGATCGACGCGCATCTGATAGCCGAACACGCTGAGTGTGCCAGTGCCGGTGCGGTCGGATTTTTTCGTGCCGTGCTCCAGCACGTGCTGCATCAGGTTCAAATAAGCGCGCATAATTCCTGGTGTTGATTGCCCGTATAATTGCGGCATTGTTGAATGACTTTTGAGGACGTAATGCTAGCACAATTGACCGCATCGCCTGCCGTACCCAAAGCGCCGAACGCAGCACATATGCTGGTGCTCATGCCCAAAGGGAAATCTTTGCCCAGGGACTTGCCGCACCGCGAATTGCTAACCGCCGTGCTCGAGCGGCGCAACATCAAGATCGAGGAGTTCGCCGCGCCGGTTGCCGCCAACCATGCCGATGGCAGCCTGATCGCATGGGCGATGCTGGATTGCAGCAAGTCCCATTTCGCCGTGCAGGCGCAGGTGCGCAAGGCGCTGCAGTTGCTGCTGGATGAACAACCCGCTGGTATCGCCATCGTCGTGCAAGGCGATGCCGCGCAGCGCAAGCAGGCTGCCGAAGCCGCGGTGTATGCGGCGTGGGTGAACGGCGCGTCGTTGCCGCTGCACAAGAAAAAGCCCGACCAGCGCAAGCCTTTGCAAAAGATTGCGCTATACGGTTTTTCCGATAAGAAGATATTCGACGGACTCAAGGCGCAGGCCGAAGGCAATCTGCTGTGCCGCACACTCACCGTATTGCCGCCGAATGAACTGACGCCCGGACTGTACCGCAAACGCATCAGGGATCTCGCCGGACAGAACGGCTGGCAGCTCAAGGAATTCGACCTGAAAACTTTGCGCAAGATGGGCGCGGGCGCGTTCGTCGCGGTGGCACAGGGCAGCAGCGAAGAAGACGCCGCGATCGTGCATCTGCGTTACAAAAATCCCAAGGCGAAGCAGACTGTCGCGCTGGTCGGCAAGGGCATCTGCTTCGACACCGGCGGGTACAACCTCAAGCCCGCGCGCTACATGCACGGCATGCACGAGGACATGAACGGCTCGGCGGTCGCGCTCGGAATCCTGCTTGCAGCCACGCAACAAAAGCTGCCGGTCAACATCGACTGCTGGCTGGCCATCGCGCAAAACCACATCGGACCCAAGGCCTACAAGCAGAACGACATCGTCAAGGCGCTGAACGGCACCACCATCGAGATCATGCACACCGATGCCGAGGGCCGCATGGTGCTGTCCGATACGCTCACGCTGGCTTCGCGCGCAAAGCCGAGTTTGCTGATCGACTTCGCCACACTGACCGGCAGTATGCATGTGGCGCTGGGAACGCGCTATAGCGGTGTGCTGGGCAACCGCGACGAGCTGTTGCAAAAAGCCGTGCAGGCCGGCCAGCAAAGCGGCGAGCGCCTGTGCGCATTCCCGCTGGACGAGGATTACGAACCCGCGCTGGATTCCAAGGTCGCCGACATCAAACAATGCACGCTGGATGGCGAAGCCGACCATATCCTCGCGGCGCGTTTCCTGAAACGTTTTGTCGAGCATGATGTGCCGTGGCTGCATGTGGATTTGTCCGCCAGCCGCTGCGAAGGCGGCTTGGGCAGCATCGCGGGCGAAGTGACCGGATTCGGCGTGGGCTGGGGATTGAGGATGCTGCAGAACAAGTGAGCTTTGAAACGCCGGCAGCGATCCGCATACGCAGGTATTCGAATGTACGTATTGCAAAAGGAGCAAGCTGATGGATGCCGTATCCGTTCCGCCTGCGGATATCTGGCCGGACCTGCCGCTGGATGTGTGGAAGGCAACTTACGCGACACTGCACCTGTGGATGCAGATCGCCGGCAAGATACGTCTGGCGCAGTGCGCCTGGGTGAATCACTCCTGGCATGTGCCGCTGTACGTGACCGCGCGCGGCCTCACGACCTCGCTGATCCCGCATGGGACTCAAAGCTTCCAGATCGATTTCGACTTCGTAGACCATCGCCTGGTCGTGCAGGTCAGCGACGGGCGTTCCGGCGGTTTTGCGCTCCAGCCCATGCCGGTGGCGGTGTTCTACAAGCGCCTGATGGAGGAACTGCGCTCGCTCGATCTAAATGTGAGCATCGTGCGCAAGCCCAACGAGGTGGCCGACCCGATACGTTTCGATCTGGACGAAACACACGGGTCCTACGATAAGGAATATGCCCAGCGTTTCTGGCGCATCCTCGTGCAGGCCGACCGTGTGTTCAAGGTATTCCGCGCGCGCTTTGCAGGCAAGTGCAGCCCGGTGCATTTCTTCTGGGGCTCTCCCGACCTTGCCGTCACGCGCTTCTCCGGGCGCACGGCTCCCATGCATCCGGGCGGTGTACCCAATCTGCCGGACTGGGTGGCGCGCGAGGCCTATTCGCACGAAGCGAGCAGCTGCGGGTTCTGGCCGGGCGGCGGCCCGATCCCGTATGCCGCGTTCTATTCCTATGCCTATCCCGAACCCGCCGGATTTGCGAATGTACCGGTAGCGCCGAACGGCGCTTTTTACAGCAAAGACCTGCGCGAATTCATCCTGCCGTATAGCGTCGTCCGGGAATCGAAGTCGCCCGACGATACATTGCTCGAGTTCTTGCAGACCAGCTATGAGGCTGCCGCCGATCTGGCGAAGTGGGATCGCAAGGCGCTGGAGTGTGATCCTGATCCCTCAAGCCGTAATCATTCCGCCAAATCAAGTCCTGCGAAGAGGTCTTGATGGGCAATGATTTCGATCGCATCATTCCGCGCAGCGGCACATCCAGCCTGAAATACGACGGGCGAACAGAGTTCTTCGGTACGAATGACGTGCTGCCTTTATGGGTGGCCGATATGGATTTCGCCGCTCCTTCAGCCGTTCGCGATGCGCTGGCGGCGCGCGCGGCGCATCCGGTCTACGGCTACACCGTCTATCCGGAATCATTGTACAAAGCGCAAATGGACTGGTTGCAAAATCGCCACGGCTGGAAAGTTGAGCGAGAGTGGATCCTGATGTGTCCCGGTGTGGTGCCTTCGTTGCACGCAGCTATCATCGCCTTGAGCCAGCCGGGCGATCGGGTGATCGTGCAGCCGCCGGTGTACGCGCCATTTCTTGCCGCGCCGAAAACGACCGGGCGCAATTTGATCACCAATCCACTCAAGTTCGAGGATGGCCGTTATCGTCTTGACCTCGAACATCTTGAGCGATGCGCGGCCGATGGCGCCCGGCTGATGCTGCTGTGCGCCCCACACAATCCGGTCGGCAGGGTATGGCAGCCGGATGAATTGCAGGCGCTGCTCGAAATTTGCAAACGCCACGCTGTCACCGTGGTGTCGGACGAGATCCATGCCGACCTGATCTACCCGGGCCGGCATCACACGCCGCTGGCCACGCTGAGCGATGGCAGGGTGAAGGTCATCACGGCTGTTGCACCGAGCAAGACTTTCAATATCCCGGGACTGGCGCTTTCCGCCCTGATCGCGCCGGATGATAAAGACCGTGCCGCGATCGCAAAAGCTTTTGGCACGCTGCATGTCGGCGCGGCCAATCCGTTCAGCATCGCGGCCTACGAGGCTGCGTATCGCAGCGGCGCCGCGTGGCTGGATGAGTTGCTGTCCTATCTGGCTGCCACATACCGGTTCGTGCGCGAATTCCTGCAGCAGCATTTGCCGCTGATCAAGCTGGCGGAACCGGAGGGCACGTATCTGTTATGGCTGGATTGCCGGGCGATGGGGCTGGACGATGATCAACTCAAGCAATTCTTTATTCAGCAGGCCAGGGTGGGCTTGAGCCCGGGAATCGCTTTCGGCGAACCGGGCAGTGGTTGCATGCGCATGAATATCGCCGCGCCGCGCAGTGTGATCGCCGAAGCGCTGGAAAGGATCGCGCGCGCCGAAAGATCGAGAAAGTGAAGCCGTTTCAGCGTCCCTGGCGATGCGAATGTGTTGCTTCACCGGCAGACAGACTCAGATAATGCACGTTGAACCATCCTTTGCGGTCGGTCCATAACATCTTCGGATGCCAACCCGCCGCCCAGGCCAGTTGTTGAAATTCCTGCGCGGTGTATTTATAAGAGTTCTCGGTGTGTATCGTCTCGCCATCCTCGAAGTGGAAGGTTTCGCCCCCCATCTGGATGAACTGCTTTCTTCGGCTGACCAGGTGCATCTCTATTCGCCCCAGTGCCGAATTGTAATACGCGCGGTGTGCAAAACCGTCCGGGTCAAATCGTGCGCCGAGTTCGCGCCGCATGCGCGCGAGCAGATTCAGGTTGAATGCCGCAGTATGGCCGGCCGCATCATTGTAGGCGGCGTTCAGCACGTCATGCGACTTCTTGCTATCCACGCCAATGAGCATCGCGCCATCGGCACCCGCCAGTTTCGCGGCGTGCCGCAGCAATTGCACGACTTCGGCCGGCGTGCAATTGCCGATGGACGAGCCGGGAAAGAAGATCACGCGTCGGCGCCCTTCATAGCCATCAAGTTTGACGGAGTGCAGCCGGGTGTAGTCTGCGCACAGCGGATGCATGCGCATTTGTGGAAACAACATCCCAAGACGCCGGGTGCTCCGCTGCAGGTGCGGCTCGCAGATATCGATCGGCACATACGCGGCAGCGCCGGAAAGGTGCCGAAGCAACAGCGGCGTCTTGGCTGCGCTGCCGCTGCCCAGTTCGATCAGAACACAGGAGGTGCCGATACGCTCTGCCATTTCCGCGCCGAACTCATCCAGTATGCCGGTCTCGGTGCGGGTCGGGTAATATTCCGGCGTGGTGCAGATCAGATCGAACAGTTCCGAACCGCGCGAATCATAAAAGAATTTGGGCGGGATGGAACGCGGCTGCCGGCGCAGCCCATCGAGCACAACCGTATGAAACTCGTTGTCGTCTTGATCGACTTGCAGTACTGGTGATTCGGAACGCATCAACCATCCTCCGCAAGACGCACTCCGGAAAACATCCACCGGTCGGCGGGCCTGAAGAAATTCCGGTAGCTGGCACGAATGTGATCCCGTGCCGTGACGCAGCATCCACCCCGCAGCACCATCTGGTCACTCATGAATTTGCCGTTGTATTCCCCCAGTGTGCCGGGCAAAGCACGAAACCCGGGATAACATGTATATGCGCTTTGCGTCCATTCCCACAGGTCTCCGTAGAGTTGAACCAGGCCGGTTTGGAGCGCCGCTTGCGGATGCAGCAATCCGGACTCGAGAAAATTTCCGCTGACCGGCAAGGATGACGCAGCATGTTCCCATTCCGCCTCGGTCGGCAACCGCTTGCCGGACCAGCGCGCATAGGCATCCGCCTCGTAATAGCTCAAATGTGCGACGGGCTCATGCAAATTCAAGGGCTGCATGCCGGACAGCGAGAATTGTTCCCAGTCGTTGCCTTCCTTCAACCAATACAAGGGCGCAAGCCAATGCCGGGCATTGATTGTGTCCCAGCCATCGGACAGCCACAATTCGGGGCGCTGGTAACCTCCGTCAGCGATGAAATCCAGATATTCCCCGTTGCTTACCAGGCGATTTGCCAACCGGAAATCCTGAATCAGGGACTGGTGCCTGGGGCGTTCGTTGTCGAATGAAAACCCCACCCCGTCATGGCCGATCTCGACGATCCCCCCGCTGAACGATTGCCAGCCCATCGCAGGGGCGGTCACTGGAGCAGCCCGCATATCACCGTAAGCCGGCTTGAGCGGATTGACAAAGAAATTGTATTTCACATCCATCAAGAGCAACTCCTGATGCTGGGTCTCGTGCTCGATGCCCAGTTCAATGCGCGCGAGGATGTCATGTGCCGAATGCGTCGGCAGAGTATTCAGCAGCGCATGAAGCGCTTCATCCACATGGCCGCGATAACGATGAATATCCGCAACGGTAGGGCGCGACAACAGGCCGCGCCGTGCCCGCGGGAAAAAAGTACCGGCCGTTTCGTAATACGAATTGAACAGGTGGGCGTAGGCCTTATTGTAGACGCGATAGTCGGGTGCAAAAGGCAGCAGGAGGAACGTTTCGAAAAACCACGTGGTATGTGCAAGATGCCACTTCGGCGGACTGACGGAATCGCCGGCCTGGATCACATAGTCCTCGATTTCCAGCGGCACGCACAATGACTCGGTGCGGGCACGCGCCTCGCCCAGACGCTGACCCAGCGCGAGCGCCTGATCGGTTATTTCCGCGTGCGGCAGCTGAAAATCCATGGGCTAATGTTCCACTTTGACGCCATGCCAGAATGCGACATGATCCTTGAGGCGTGCCGCCATGCGGGCCGGTTCAGGGTGATACCATGCGGCATCGTCGTTTACCTTTCCATCGACCACCACATCGTAATCGCTCGCGAGGCCCTTCCAAAGCCAGCGTGTATGCGTGTCGCTAAGCCGCAAAAATTCGCGCTTTAATGCGGGGAGCGGGAAGTGCACATTTCCTTCGACACGCTGAACTTCGTTGGCAGGCGCTTCGGCGATCACCTGATTGTTCCATATTGCTCCGGGCATGTTCCCTCCAGAAGAAATATTTGGTGATGCAAAATTGCAGTCCCTTGCGGCAACGGGTCGCAACATTCGGGATAAAGCTTACAACAGACGAACTGCATTAACTACCATGATGCTGACAGTACTATTCGCGCCAAGTTTCAATCGATGCGCCCGGTTTGCCTGTCGTAACTCCATCGACAGCAGTTTACAAGGCGCAAACGGGTAACAGGGTAGAGTGAGCCTAGTGAAAGGATCAGCGGTTGTTTCAGGTCGGATTTGACCTGAACGGGTTTGTTTTGCCCATTGACGGTAACCATTCCGGCATCGAGATCGGGCTTTACGGTAACAACAAGATTCAATGGATTGAGCATGCGTCCTGATCGCAGCCGCATCGATTGGCCTTATTCCAGGGATCAATGCAATTATCGATTTATTTTCAGATGATCAATCGGACTGGGCTAGAATATCTTCCATCGCAAAATTGATTGCCCATCTGCAGAAATTGGTTGGTGGTAAAACCTGATTGGATCATGCCTACCCGCATTTGCTTCATCCGACATGGCGAGACCGACTGGAATGTCGCAAAACGCATCCAGGGCCAGACCGATATTCCGCTCAACGAGACCGGTAACGCGCAGGCACTGGCAATGGCTTTTAACGCAGTCCATCACGATTTCAGCGCGATCTACAGCAGCGACCTGGTTCGCGCCCACGATACCGCAAAGATGGTTGCAGCAAGGTGCGGACTGGAAGTCAAAACGATGGCGCAATTGCGCGAACGCAACTTCGGGATATTCCAGGGCATCACGGCGCTGGAGGGGAAAAAGCGCCATCCCGAGGCATACACGCGTTACATGGCGCGCGATCCAGATTACGATTTTGAAACGGGGGAAAGCCTGGCCGGTTTTGCCGGGCGCGTCCGTGATGCGGTCAATCATCTGACCAGGCACCATGGCGGCCAGACCATCGCCGCGATCTGTCATGCGGGCGTGCTCGATATCCTCTACCGCAAGGCGACCGGCAGGCCGCTGCATACGCCGCGCGATTTTGTCATCCCCAATTGCGCGCTCAACTGGTTTCATTTCGACGGCCGCGGAGGAGATGAAGGGGGCTGGCATCTGGAGGCTTGGGATGACCACCATCACCTGGCCAAGGTGCTGCTGGAATCGGCCGAATGAATCATACAGAGAAGCGGCTCGTCATTGTTCGGCACGGCAGCAGTGTATGGAATCTGAGTGGCCGCTTTACCGGATGGACCGATATTCCGCTGAACGAACAGGGATTGGACCAGGACGCCGCAGCCGGCCGTCGACTCGCCGCGGAAGGTTTCGAGTTTGACGAGGTGCACACGTCGGCATTGCAACGCACCCATCAGTCGGCCGACAGTTTGCTGTCCGCGGCTTGCCACAGATCCGTCCGGCGCTATTCGACCTGGCGCTTGAACGAACGCCACTACGGCCAGCTGCAGGGTCTGAACAAGCAGGAGATCTTCGAGAAGTGGGGAGAACTGAAATATCGCCGCTGGTGGCGCGGTTACTTCGAAGCGCCGCCACCGCTGGATTTGGACGATCCGCGCCATCCGCGTTTCGATCCGCTCTATGCGGAACTCGATCCGGCACTATTGCCCTGCAGCGAAAGCCTTTCAGACTGCCAGCGCCGCTTGCTGCCCTACTGGCATGAAGTGCTGGCGCCGCGTATCTCGGCAAACCGAAGGTTGCTGGTGATCAGCCACGGAAACACGATACGCAGTCTGGCGATGCATCTGGAACGGATCGCGCCCGACGCGATCGAGAAGGTGGAGATCACCCCGAGCGCGCCGCTGGTTTATCGGTTCAGCAATACGCTGGAGGTGGTTGGGCGGGATTGGCTGAATTGACGGGGCATCCGATCAGCCCGGCCGGAAGAGGATCGAACCGGCGTCATTCTCCGCCCTGAAGGACAGTCTGTACCTCGCGTTTTTTTCCTTGCCGTTCCACGGTCAGTTTGATTTTATCGCCCACCCTGAAATCGTCCAGGCGTGCGACGAGTTTGCTCACGCTGTCCACGGGTTTGCCTTCGACCGCGGTGATGATATCCCACGGGATGATGCTGCCGTCGCGCATGACATCGACGCCTTTCAAACCCGCCACTGCCGCTGCGGATCCGGGCGGCACGCGCAGTACCACGACCCCGTTGATCTTCATGATCGAGGTCAGACGTTGGTTGATGTCCTCGTCTATGCCGATGCCGATCACGGGCCGTGTGTATTTTCCGTCGCGTATCAGTTGCGGAACGACGCGGTTCACGGTATCCACCGGCACTGCAAACCCGATGCCTGCGCTGGCGCCGCTCGGGCTGTAGATCGCGGTGTTGATACCGATCAGCCGTCCGGCTGAATCGAGCAGCGGGCCGCCGGAATTTCCCGGGTTGATCGCCGCATTGGTCTGGATCAGGTGCTCGACCGTATTGCCGTTCTCTTCGGTCAGCGAGCGGTCCAGCGCGGAGACGATGCCGTTGGTCAGCGTCCAGTCCAGACCGAACGGATTGCCGATCGCATAGACCTTTTGGCCGACCCTGAGGTCGTGGCTGGTGCCGATCGGGAGCGGCGGAGAGAACTTCTGGCTGATTTTGATTTTCAGGACGGCGATATCGTGCAACTGGCTCGCGCCAACGAGGGTGGCCTGATAGTCCTTGCCGTTGGCCAGCCGCACCGTCGCTTCGCTGGCGTCTTCGATCACATGGTAGTTGGTGACCACATGTCCGGATTCGTCCCAGATGAAACCCGAGCCGGTGCCGCGCGGAACGGAAAAGATGTCGCGCGACCAGAAATCCTGCACCTGCGCGCGGGTGGTGATGTAAACCACCGAGTTGCGCGAATTTTCGAACAGCTGGATCGTCGATCTTTCATCCGCCGACAGTTCGCCGCGCGGGGTGATCTGGCGCGGCTGTGCGGTGGCGCCGTCGGCCCGCGGGACAAGATTCACCAATAGATAGACGAGGGCAAAGAGAATCGCGCCGAACAATAGCGCGCGGAATAGTTTTGCGATTTTCGTCGTCGAATAGCCGGGAGTGGAAATCATCGGAGTGGTATTTGTCCTAAACTGGCGCGATTGGATCAGGAAGCGAGGTCTCGAATGACAATACGATCACACGATAACCTCAAAGCCTGTGTAACTGCCTTCATCCGTCTCGATATCGACACGTTCTACCCTGGCATGTTGCGGGCCGCGATGCGCCCAGTTCACGATGGCATCCACCGCTTCAGATTCGCCATGCACGGTTGCCTCGACCGCGCCATCGCTGCGGTTGCGTACCCAGCCCGTTATACCGAGCTTATTCGCTTCATGGCGCATCGAGTCGCGGAAAAATACACCCTGTACGCGACCATGGATCACCAGGCGCAACGTCTTCACCATTCGGCAGGGTTATTTTTTCAGCAGGTCGCGAATCTCCCTCAACAGGACTTCCTGCGCGGGTGGTGCGGCAGGCGCAGCCGCGGCTTTTTCTGCGTTCTTCTTCAACGTATTGATGCCTTTGACGACCACAAAGATGACCGCCGCAATGATCGTGAAGTCAACGACGGTTTGTATGAATCTGCCGTAGCTGATCACAACCGCCGGCGCGGTCGCAGTGGCTTCCAGCAGGGTAAAGGATAATTTCGAGAAATCCACCCCGCCGATCAGCACGCCGATCGGAGGCATGACGACATCGGTGACCAGGGAAGAAACAATCTTTCCAAAAGCGGCGCCGATGATGACCCCGACAGCCATATCCACCACATTCCCCTTGATGGCGAATTCCTTGAATTCCTGGATCATGCTCATGATTTTCCTCCTTGATGGTTGTGAAAAAGTCTCAGAATTTCATGCCGTGGACTTTGAAAGTCGCATCGGCAGCCGGTCTTGAAACAGAGCATGCAGAGTATATTGAATTGCCGCCGGTTGCCCAAGCTAGCTTGCCGGAGGGGCGACCCTGGTGACTTCTTCAAGGGTCGTGGTGCCAGCCGCGACTTTCATTGCCCCCGATATTCGCAGCGGCTTCATACCCTCCCGAAAGGCCGTCTCGCGAATTCGGGCGACATCGGCGTTTGGGGTGATCAATTTTCGTATTTCGGGCGTCAACATCAATATTTCATAGATGCCGATGCGCCCGGAGTATCCCGTCATTCTGCATTCGAGACACCCCTCCTGATGCTGGAATTGCTCCGGCCTGCCGGTTTTCCAGGGTGTGACCAGGCCTTCCCATATTGCTTGCTCATCGGCTCGGACCGCCTGCGGCTGCTTGCAATGAGAACACAGAGTACGCACCAGACGTTGCGCCATGATGCCGAGCACCGTGGCGTTGATCATAAAGGGCGGGACCCCAAGATCGATAAGACGGGTGATCGCCGACGGTGCGTCATTGGTGTGCAGCGTGGATAGCACGAGATGGCCGGTCAGCGCGGCCTGGATCGCCATGTCGGCGGTTTCCAGATCGCGGATCTCGCCCACCATGATGATGTCCGGATCCTGGCGCATCAGCGCGCGCAGTCCGTCGACGAAATTGAGGTCGATACCGTGCTGGACCTGCATCTGGTTGAATGCCGGTTCTACCATCTCGATCGGGTCTTCGATGGTGCAGACGTTGACCTCGGGTGTGGCCAGGTGCTTGAGCGTGGAATACAGCGTGGTGGTCTTTCCCGACCCGGTCGGGCCGGTGACCAGGATGATGCCGTTCGGCTGCGAGGTCATCTTGTTCCAGCGGGCGAGGTCTTCTTCGGAAAAACCCAGTTCTGAAAAATCGCGCACCAGGACTTCCGGATCGAATATGCGCATCACCAGTTTTTCGCCGAAGGCGGTCGGCAGCGTGGACAAGCGCAGCTCGACTTCCTGCCCGTCTGCGCTGCGCGTCTTGATGCGGCCATCCTGCGGGCGGCGCTTCTCGATCACATCCATGCGTCCCAGTAGTTTGATGCGGCTGGTCATTGCGGTCATCACCGACATCGGGATCTGGTATACCTGATGCAGAACGCCGTCGATGCGGAAACGCACCAGTCCGTGATTGCGTCTCGGCTCGATGTGGATGTCCGAGGCGCGTTGTTCGAAAGCGTATTGCCACAACCAGTCGACGATTGTGACGATATGCTGGTCGTTGGCGTCGAATTGCTGCTTGGTCTTGCCCAATTCCACCAATTGCTCGAACGAGGCCTGCCCGGATTTTTCCTGCCGTTTGGTCTGCGAAGCATTCTTCACCGAGCGCGCCAGATTGTAGAACTCGACCAGGAAACGGCTGATATCTTCCGGTGAAGCGACGACGCGGCGGATGTCTTTTCGCAGCGTTTGCTTGAGCACGGTTTCCCAGTCTCGAAGAAACGGTTCGGAAGTGGCGATGACCACCTCGTTTTGAGTCACCTGCACCGGCAGGATGCCGAAGCGGGTGGCATAATCATTGGACATGATGTCGGTGACGAACGAAAAATCGATCTTCAAGGGATCGATGTGGATGTACTCCAGACCGGCACGCTTTGCCAGCCATTCGCTCAGCACATCCAGATTAAGCACCTTGTTCGGGGGCAACTGCGATTTCCAGTTCTGTCCGGCGATGGCCACGAGCGGGTGTGCGTTCTGGCGCTGGCCGCGGCGCTCGGCGATCATCCCGTCCGCTTCCGTCTTGCCGATCATCCCGTCGCTGACCAGCATGCCCAGGAGTTCCGGCAACGTCAGCTTGTGCTCATGCGTGCTCATCTTGCTCCATATCAGTGTTGTAACGCCGAGAAGACCTGTTTCGCCAGATTCCCGGTCGCTTTCAGCGGATCTTCGCGGATGGCTTTTTCCTGTTCCGCCATCATCAGGAACAAACCGTCCATCGCCTTGCGAGTGATATAGTCCTCCAGATTGGCATCGCGCTGGTCGACCAGGCCGAACTTCGCACCTTTGCCCGCGAATTCATCGTACGTTTCGGCCAGTTTCACCTTTCTCATCGCCTTGACTACGATGGGCTTGAACTTGCCCGCTAATGCGGTCTCCGTATTTTTGCGAAAGTATAGAGTGGCCGCATCATCGTTGCCGGTGAGGATGGCTTTTGCATCCGACACGGTCATCTTCTCGACCGCGCCGACAAACAGCTTTCTCGCTTCCGGCACGGCGGACTCGGCGGCGCGATTCATCGCGGTGATCAATTCGTCGGGATATTTGCCCATGCCCAATCTGCGCATGGCCCTGTCCGCTTTTTGCAGGCTGTCCGGAAGCGGGATGCGCACCTTGGCATTGCCGAGAAAGCCGTCTTTCCTTGCCAGATCCTTGACCGCGGTTTCGGCCCCCTGGGTCAGGGCCTGTTTGAGGCTCTTGATCTGGTCTTGGGTGCTGAACTGCGAGAGTCCCGAACCTGCAGGTCTGGAGGAAGGACTGGTCAGGTCGTTGAGTTCCGACTTGAAGCCATCCAGATCGAATGCACCAGCCGGGGGGCTCATCGCTGCGCTCAAAGCCAGAAAAACGAAAGCCAAGCCGAGACGCATTATTTCTTGCGCGGCGCCATCAGATCGGTGATCGTGCCTTCCGCCATTTCCGCGGCGAAGCACAGCGTCTCGGACAGGGTCGGATGCGGGTGTATCGTAAGCCCGATGTCTTCCATGTCTGCTCCCATCTCCAGCGCGAGCACCGCTTCAGCGATCAGTTCGCCGGCATTCACGCCGACGATTCCAGCGCCGAGGATGCGGCGGGTGGCAGGGTCAAGCAGCACCTTGGTCGCGCCTTCGCTGCGGCCTACCGATCCCGCACGACCGGAAGCTGCCCACGGGAATGAAACCTTTTCATATTCGATGTTTCGTGCTTTGGCTTGTGTCTCGGTCAATCCCATCCACGCAACTTCGGGATCGGTGTAGGCAACCGACGGAATGGTCAGCGGCTCGAATGCGGCGCGATGCCCGGCGATGACTTCGGCCGCGACCTTGCCTTCATGCGTCGCCTTGTGTGCGAGCATCGGGTCGCCGACGATGTCGCCGATCGCATAGATGTGCGGCACGTTGGTGCGCATCTGGACGTCCACTGGTATGAAGCCGCGCTCGTTGACGGCCACGCCTGCGGCGTCCGCGCCGATGTCGCGCCCGTTGGGGCGGCGTCCGACAGCCATCAGCACGCGGTCAAACAGTTGCGGCTCGGGCGCCTGCTCGCCTTCGAAGGTAACCTTCAAACCATTCTTCTGAGCCTCGATCTTGGTTACTTTGGTTTTGAGATAGATCGCTTCATAACGCTTGGCGATGCGCGTGTGCAACGGTTTGACCATGTCTTTGTCGGCGCCGGGCATCAGCTGATCCATCAACTCG
>DATKAK010000015.1:0-46930 GCA_035498295.1 Gallionella sp.
CCCCTGCGAGGGGGAAGGAATTGTAGGTTGAACTCTCTTTCTGGGGCTGATAGCAAATGAGCGAACTGACGCATTTTACCGACGCAGGACGCGCGCGCATGGTGGACGTCACCGAAAAACCCGCGTCGCATCGCGTAGCCATCGCCAGCGGCGTGCTGCGCATGCAGCCCGAAACGCTGGCGCGTATCCGCAGCGGCAGCATCGCAAAGGGGGATGTGCTGACGGTGGCGGATGTGGGCGCGGTGATGGCGGCGAAGCGCACCGCCGAGATCATCCCGATGTGCCATACTCTCTCGCTGTCCGGCGTGGAAGTGGTATTCGGAGATGTCGCGGAACCCGATCTCCATGGCTGCGTTGGCATCAAAGTGGTGACGACGGCGAGTTGCGTCGGGCAGACCGGGGTCGAAATGGAAGCGCTGTGTGCCGCCAGTGTCGCGTTGCTGACCATCTATGACATGTGCAAGGCGATCGATCGCGGCATGCGCATCGAGAACATCCAGCTGGAAGAAAAGCGCGGCGGCAAGACTGGAACCTGGTTTCGGGAAGATTCGGAAAAACGCACGAAGGATTCCGCATGATAAAAGTAATGTTCTTCGGTCCGGTCGCGGAGCGAGTCGGTGCGAGTGAGGTGCAGGCGGAATTCCGTGCCGGGCTGCGGCTGCAGGACCTGCGCGAGCAATTGCAGGCCAGATATCCGAAGGCGTTCGAGATCGTGTGTTTCGCGGCCGTGAACGGGGAACATGCGCTCGATAGGTCGCTGCCACTGAAAGATGGCAGCGAGGTGGTGTTCATGTCGAAGTTCTCCGGCGGCTGACTGTGAGGGCCTATAAAATCGTGATTTCATCCCGACTGCTGTGTTGCTGGGAAAATTTCTTGCTTACATATAAGCCATATGCGGCGCTGCGAAATTTTCCCTACGCCTTGCATTCAGGCGAACTCTGAATTTTTGGAGACCCTCATGGCTGATCCGGTTCGACTGCAGCAGGAAGATTTTTCGCAGGATGAAGAGGTTGCGGCGCTGCGCGCCGGCTCGAAGCGCATGGGCGGGATCGCCACATTCACCGGTTGCGCGCGCGACTTTTCCGAAGGACATGAGGTCACGCAAATCGGTTTCGATGCATACGGCAGCATGGCCATGGCGGAGATGAACAAGCTGCGCGACGAGGCGATCACCCGATTCAAGCTGCTGGATGCGCGCATCGTGCACCGCATCGGCGTAGTCGGGGCGGGCGAGCAGATCGTGTTCATCGCGGCGGGCGCGGAGCACCGCGCCTCCGCGCTGCAAGCATGCCAGTGGATGATCGACGAGCTGAAGCGGCGCGTGCCGATCTGGAAGAAAGAGGTCACGCCGCGGGGTGATGCGTGGGTCACACCTCATCCTTAAAGACCTTTGCATAACTAAAGATGAAATGCTGAACAAGTCCTCTGTTCGTGTAGAGCTACTATTATCCTCTCCCCCTTGCACGGGGAGGGCGAGGGAAGGGGTAGAGGCCGGCTTTGTTCTACCCCCATCCTATCCTTCCCCCTGCAAGGGGGAAGGAACTGGAGGGGATCCAATGGAATATTCTTTTTGAAGATGCCCAACGTATTTTCCTTTGTCGGACATTCAGGCTCCGGCAAGACCACGCTGATCGAGAAGCTGCTGCACGAGCTGGGCGGCAACGGGATGCGGGTGGCCACGATCAAGCATGCGCATCACAAGGTGCGGCTGGATACACCCGGCAAGGACAGCTGGCGCTACAAACAGGCGGGCGCGGCGCTGAGCATGCTGGTCACCTCGAACGAGCTGCAGCTGGTCGCCGATGCGGTCGACCGGCGCGAGCCAAAACAATTGGCGCAACGTTTTCTGGGCGAGGTGGATATCGTGCTGGCGGAGGGGTTTTCCCATGCCGCCGGCGACAAGATCGAGGTATTGCGCCGCGAATGTTCGGCGACCCCGCGCTGCGCGGTCGAGGATGGACTGATCGCGATAGTCACCGATGTCGATGATATCTATCCGCAGTTGCCGCATTTTGCGCTCGACGATATCGGCGGCATCATCCGGTTCATGCTGGAATACGCGCCAAAATGATCCCCGACTGTACCGCAATTATTCTCGCGGGCGGGGACTCGCGGCGCATGGGGAGCGACAAGGCGAACCTGATGCTGGACGGGAAGACATTGTTGCAGCGGGTGATCGCGGCGATGCAAGAAATCTTTCCGCACGTCGTCGTCAGCGTACGCCAGCTGCGTCCCGAGATCGATCTGCCCCAGGTCTGCGACGGAGCGGCGAATGCCGGACCGCTGGCCGGATTGGTATCCGGTCTGGGACACATCACTACTCCCTGGGCTTTCGTCGTGGCGTGCGATATGCCGTTCGTGGCACCGGCATTGGTCGAGCAACTTGCCAAACACCGTTCAAAATATCAGGCGGTCGTGCCGGTCGTGCAGGGACATCCGCAACCGCTTGCGGCTTTTTATGCGACGAGCTGTCTTGCCGCGTTGCGCAAAAGCCTGTCCGGGCACGATACGAGCTTGCGCGCGGCATTGCAGATGCTGGATGTGCGCTATGTGGATCAGTCCGACCTGCTGGAAGCAGACCCCCGTTTGCGCAGCTTTTTGGATATGGATACGCCGCAAGATGTCGTGAACGTGTCGCATGGAGTGAAGTAATGGAATATTTGCCGGTAACAAATGCTCAAAAATCCATACTCGATACGGTCCCGACGCTCGGTGTCGAAACGGTCAAGCTCGAAGACTCGCTGGCTCGCGTTTTGGCGGAAGACGTGCACGCCAACCGCGATCTGCCGCCGTATGATGTGTCGGCGATGGACGGTTACGCGGTGCGCAGCGAGGATCTGGTTCGCGTTCCCGCGCACCTGGCGATCATCGAGGACATCAAGGCGGGCGATATGCCAAGCAAGGCCGTAAAGGCCGGCCAGTGTGCGCGCATCATGACCGGGGCGCCGGTGCCGCAAGGGGCGGATGCGGTGATACGCGTCGAAGATACTCTGGCTTTGCCGGAAAACAAGGCGCAAATCAATCGCGCGGTGAAGCCCGGCAACGACATACGTTTGCGAGGGGAGGGCATGCGCAACGGCGAGGTGGTGCTGAGAGTGGGCACCGAGATCACGCCCGGCGTGACCGGCGTGCTGGCAACGGTGAAGTGCGCGCAGGTGCGGGTATATCGCCGTCCGCGGGTGGCGATCCTGTCCACCGGCAACGAGCTGGAAGGCATGGATGATCCCGTTGATCCGGACAAGATCCCGAATTCCAACAGCTATGCGCTGATGGCTCAGGTGCAGGCGCTGGGCATCGAGCCGGACCTGCTCGGCATCGCGCGCGATGATCCTGCCGAGCTGGAGGAATATCTGCAGCGCGGCCTGAGATTCGATGTGTTGCTGGTCTCGGGCGGTTCCTCGGTTGGAGTGCATGATTACGTGCGTCCCATCCTCGAGACGCTGGGAGTGCGGATGAAATTCTGGCGTGTCGCGATGAAGCCGGGGCATCCTGTCGCATTCGGAGTATTACAGCGGAATCATGATGTCACTTCAAAAGCCGTTGAGGCGGATGAAGTGCAAGGCGCGAGGCGCGCAGCGACGCAGGCATATCTTGAAAATAGACAAGGAAGCGAGCACCGAGCAACGCAGCAATGCGCTGGCTCAACAGCTTTTGTATTCGGGCTGCCGGGCAATCCGGTTTCCAGCATGGTGTGTTTCGAGGAATTCGTCGCCCCGGCATTGCGCCGCATGATGGGACACGCGCGCCTGTTTCGACGCACGATCGCGGCGCGACTGACCCATGACATCAAGCATCAGCCCGGCCGCACCGAATTCGTCCGCGTTACGCTGGCGAAGGACGAAAGAGGTTATGCGGCGACCTCCACGGGCGCGCAGGGCAGCGGCATGTTATTGTCCATGGCCAGGGCCGATGGATTGATGGTCGTGCCCGCCGAAAGTACCGGACTTGTTGCGGGGGAGCAGGTGACGGTGCAGTTGCTGGATGGCACAGTATTCCAGGATGATGCGGGTTTCAAGGAATGAACCTGGGCGCCCTATGAGTGTTGCACGGATTGGAATCTTAACCGTCTCGGACCGCGCCAGCCGCGGCGAATACGAAGACAAGGGCGGCCCCGCGATCCACGCCTGGTTCAAGCGCGTGCTGACCTCGCCGTGGCAGGCTGTGGCGAGAGTGATCCCCGACGAGCAGCCGCAGATCGAAGCGACCTTGCGCGAATTGAGTGATGTGGAAGGCTGCTGTTTGATCGTCACCACCGGCGGCACCGGTCCGGCGCTGCGCGACGTCACTCCGGAAGCCACCGAAGCGGTATGCAGCAAGATGTTGCCGGGCTTCGGCGAACTGATGCGCAGTGCTTCGCTGAAGTTCGTGCCCACCGCGATCCTGTCGCGTCAGACTGCCGGAATCCGCGGCAACAGCCTGATCGTCAACCTGCCCGGCAAACCTTCGGCGATCGACGACTGCCTGAACGCGGTGTTTCCTGCGATCCCTTATTGCATCGACCTGATCGAGGGCGCGTATCTGGAATCCGATCCGGAACAATGCAAGATATTCCGACCCCTGCAGGCTCAACGAAAGTAAACATGCCGTTTGTGCAGCCGGCTCAACCGGCGGTTCAATAATGTTCCCCAAGCTGACTCCCGTTCAACTTCAATATCCGGACTACTGTTTATTGTTCTTTGCGTTGCATTAAGGTAGCGTATACAAAACCTCGTCGTGTGAAGTTGGGCAGGCAATATTAAAGTGCCAATCAAATTGACGAGCCCCGCAACCTTTTTGGCTTTATTGCTTATCGATGGCTAGGCTATGACTGTGAAATCAGAATGAAGCCGGGTAGAAATGACCCGTGCAGCTGCGGCAGCGGGAAGAAATACAAGCATTGCTGTATGGGAAAGGTTGGGCTTCAACCAGCGGCTCCGACAGTCGCCGAACTCAACCATCTGGTCACCTTGTTCGGCGCGGGACGCCTCGCTGAACTGGAAAACCAATCGCGCTTGTTGATCGAACGGTATCCGAAATCCGGGTTCGTTTGGAAGGCGCTGGGCGCGGCGCTCCGGATGCAAGGAAAGAATGCGTTGCCGGCATTACAAAAAGCTGCGGATCTGTTGCCCGACGATGCTGCTTGTCACAATGACCTGGGTGCTGCTCTGCAGGAACTTGGGCAGTCCGACCTCGCGCTGGCAAGCTATTACCGCGCACTTAAGCTCGATCCTGGTCTGGCCGAGGTGCACTGCAATCTGGGCAACCTCCAGAAGGACCTCGGGCAACTCGAACAAGCGGCTGCCGGTTACCGCCGCGCGCTGCAAATCAGACCCGATTATGCGGATGCGCACAACAATCTGGGCAATGTCCTGCTGGATCTCGGACAACTCGAGCCAGCGCTGGCTTGCTTCAGGCGCGCCCTTGAGATCAAACCGGATTATGCCGAGGCGCATAGCAATTTGGGCAGCGCCCTGAGGGACCTCGGACAGCTTGATGGGGCGGTTGCAAGTTGCCGCAGGGCGCTGGAGCTCAGACCCGATTTAGCTGAAGTGAGTGGGAATTTGCTGTATGTGCTGAACTATACGCCCGGCCTTACACCCGCGTACTATCTCGAACAGGCTCAACAGTTTGGCCGGGTCGTCGCCGGCAAGGCCGGTACGCGTTACTCGGCCTGGAAATGCGAGGCCCGGCCGGCGCGCCTGCGTGTCGGAATGGTGTCCGGCGATTTGCGCAAACATTCCGTCGGATACTTTGTTGAAGGACTGTTAGCCCATATCGATCCGGCCCGCATCGAACTGATCGCTTATCCTACCTCTCGCGAAGAGGACGAACTGACTACGCGCATTAAGCCGCACTTTTCAGCATGGAAGCCAATAGTCGGCCTGAACGACGAAGCTGCTGCGCGTCTTATCCACGACGATGGCGTCCATATTCTGATCGACCTTTCCGGTCACACCGCGCACAACCGTTTGCCGGTGTTTGCGTGGAAACCTGCACCGGTGCAGGTGAGCTGGCTGGGATTGCCGGCCACGACCGGGGTGGCGGAAATCGATTATGTGCTGGGTGATCCCCATGCCATTCCCCCCGAATTCGAAGACCAGTTTTCCGAAGTGGTATGGCGGATGCCTGAAAGCTATTTGTGCTTTACCGTTCCCGCAACTCCCGTAAAGATCGAACCGCTTCCCGCGTTATCCGCCGGATTTGTGACCTTCGGCAGCTTCAACAATCTGACCAAGATGAACGACAAAGTGGTGGCGGTATGGGCGCGCATACTTAAATCAGTGCCCGACTCGCGTCTGTTGCTCAAGACGAAACAACTGGGTGAGCAGTCAGTATGCGACAAGGTCCGCAAGCAATTCGTCGCTTGCGGCATAGCGCCGGACCGGTTGCTTTTGATTGGAAGAATCGCTTCCCGTGAAGATCATCTGGCTGCCTACAACCGGATAGACATCGCATTGGATACCTTTCCCTATCCCGGTGTCACCACGAGCGCCGAAGCCTTGTGGATGGGCGTGCCGGTGCTGAGCCTGCGCGGTGATCGGTTCCTTTCGCGCACGGCGGTCAGCATCGCTTGCAACGCCGGATTGCCCGAGTGGATCGCGGCCGGCGAAGACGACTATGTGGCCAAGGCGGTGGCATTTGCATCCGATCTTGAAAGTCTGGCCAGGCTGCGTGCCGGCTTGCGGCAACAGGTGCTGGCCTCGCCGCTGTTCGACGTGCCGCGCTTTGCCCGGAATTTCGAGAATGCGCTGTGGGGAATGTGGCAGGCGCACGAAAATAAGCAACCCGAACGCTGATTTGCCACCCCGAAATGTGAGTCGACTGCATAGTGTTGATAGTTGTTATTCAAGCTTTCAAATCAAAATGAACCGTTTATTGGAAGCTCCGATCAAGATAGGTGCAGTTAAAGGCGTTGCAGCAAAGTTGTTGGCGCTCGTCTTCCTGCTGGCAGCGGGGCAAACGGCCAGAGCGGAAGAAAAGCTCACCATAGCCGCCGCCGCCGATCTCCAATTTGCGCTGGAAGAAATCATCGTGTCGTTCAGGCACATTGATCCCGCGGCACGGATAGAAACCATTTACGGCTCGTCGGGCAAATTCAGCACCCAGATCCGGCAGGGCGCGCCTTATGATCTGTATTTTTCCGCCGACATCGCCTATCCGCGCGAACTTGAATCGGAAGGTTATGCCGCCTCAAAAGCCCAGCCCTATGCGGTGGGGCGCATCGTGCTGTGGAGTCAGTCGCGCGATGCACGCGCAATGACGCTGGCCGATCTCGCCGATCCGGCCATTCATAAGATCGCCATCGCAAATCCCCGGCACGCGCCGTATGGCAAGCGTGCGGAAGAAGCGCTCAGGTCTGCGGGCGTATGGGAAAAAGTGGAACCCAAACTCGTCTACGGCGAAGACATCGCGCAGACCGCTCAATATGTCCAGAGCGGCAATGCGCAGGTCGGCATCCTCGCGCTGTCGCTGGCGCGAAGCCCGCAGCTGGCGAAGCAGGGCAGTTATGTATTGATATCCGACCGTCTGCACCAGCCATTGCTTCAGGGCTACATCATCACCAGGCGTGCCGCGGACAACCCGCTGGCTCAGGCATTCTCGCGGTTCATGTCGGGCAAGGAGGCGCGGACCATCATGGCCCGTTACGGATTTGCGCTGCCGGGCGAAGTAGAATAGCAGGATGGATTTTTCATTTTCAGCTGCCGGCCTGTCCGCGGCGGATATTTCAGCGATCTGGCTCACCGTCAAGCTGGCCACGCTGGCGACATTCATCCTGTTGCTGGTCGGCGTGCCGGTCGCCTGGTGGCTGGCGCGTACGCGTTCGCGATGGAAGGGACCCGTGGGTGCGGTAGTGGCGCTGCCCATCGTACTGCCCCCCACGGTGATCGGTTTTTATCTGCTGGTGGCAATGGGGCCGGACGGCCCGCTCGGCAGGATCACCCAATCACTGGGTTTGGGCCTGTTGTCGTTTACGTTTGCCGGACTGGTGATCGCCTCGGTGTTCTATTCATTGCCATTCGTGGTTCAGCCGCTGCAAAACGCATTCGAGAACGTCCCCGAACGGGCGCTTGAAACCGCCGCGACGCTGCGCGCTTCAGCGCTGGACAGATTCTTCAGCGTGGTTCTGCCGCTGTCAAAACCCGGCTTGATCACCGCATCGGTGCTCGGTTTCGCGCACACGGTCGGTGAATTCGGCGTGGTGCTGATGATAGGGGGCAACATTCCGGGCCAGACCCGCGTGGCGTCGGTGCAGATCTATGATCACGTCGAGGCGATGGAATATGTCCAGGCACACTGGCTGTCGGGGGCGATGCTGTTGTTCGCGTTTGCGGTTTTGGTGGTGCTCTACACATTCAATCCGAACGGGAAACGGTGATGACGACCGTTCATGCCCGCTTCAATCTGGATTACCCGAACTTCGCGCTGGATGTCGATCTCGATCTGCCAGGCCGCGGTATCACCGCGCTGTTCGGACCTTCCGGTTCGGGCAAGACCACGCTGTTGCGCTGTATCGCGGGTTTGGAGCGGGTGGCGGGTGGCCTGCTGCGCGTGCATGGAGAGGTGTGGCAGGACGGCACGATGTTTCGACCGGTGCATAGCCGCCGCCTGGGTTATGTATTCCAGGAAGCCAGCCTTTTCCCGTATCTCTCAGTGCGGCGCAATCTCGAATACGGTTTGCGGCGTGTTCCTCGGGCCGAACGCAAAGTACAGCTGGAACAGGTGGTGGAATGGCTGGGTCTGAACAAATTGATGGATCGCGACGATCCGTCCGGTCTGTCCGGAGGAGAGCGGCAGCGCGTGGCCATCGGGCGCGCATTGCTTACCAGCCCGAGTCTGCTGCTGATGGACGAGCCGCTGTCCGCGCTCGACCTCGCGAGCAAACAGGAGATCTTTCCTTTTCTGGAACGGCTGCATGATGAACTGGACTTCCCGGTATTCTATGTCAGCCATATGCTGGATGAAGTGACGCGGCTGGCCGACCATCTAGTGCTGCTGGAACAGGGTCGGGTCATCGCCAGCGGAGCACTCGGCGAAACCCTTTCACGCCTGGATTTGCCGACCGCGCGCCAGGACGATGCGGGTGTGGTCATCGAGGCAAGAGTGGCGGAACATGACGAGACTTACCAGCTCAGCCGGCTGGATTTTCCGGGCGGCTCGCTGTGGGTCGGCAAGGTCCCGCGCGGAACCGGCGCCCTGGTACGCGCGCGCGTGCTGGCAAGAGACGTGAGCATCGCCATCGTGCCACCGCAGGGCACCAGCATCTCCAATATTCTTTCGGCACGCATTGCCGAGATTCGATACGAGGGCCGGGATCGGGCGAGTTTGCGCCTTGCGGTCGGTGACAGGCAGATGCTGATGTCGCGCATCACGCGCCGTTCGTGCGATCTGCTGGGATTGGCAAACGATATGCAGGTATTCGCACAAGTGAAGAGCGTTGCGCTGATTGCGTAATATAATGCGTCCGGCGTGCCCGCCGCTAGAGGCAGGTTGAATGGAGTCCATTTGGAATGAGCCGTTTATTTTTGCTGTTCGCCATTGCGCTGGCGGTTTACCTGCTGGTCAAATCCTATCGCAGGAGTTCTGCTCCGCAAGCGAAGCCGGACGCCGAGGATATGGTGCGCTGCGCACAATGCGGCGTACATTTTCCCAAGAGCGAGGGCGTGATGGCGGGCGGTCATTACTTTTGCGGGGTAGCGCATCGTGATGCCTACCGCAATTGAAAAGGGCGCTGCGTATGAACGTAATCGTGATTTCCGTTGAGCGTGATGTCTGACAAGACCACCGCAGCATTTCCATCTGTTGATTTCTGGCGGTCCCTGAACTATTTCAATCTGTACCGGATGACGCTGGCCGGTCTGCTGGTATTCCTCGCCGGCGCATTCGGCCCTTCGCTATCTCTGGGCACAAACCATTTCCCCCTGTTCTTCGGCACCAGCGTGGCGTATTTGGCGGTGGTGGTGGCGTCGTTCATCCCATTGCATTTCCGCTGGCCGCGTTTCACCTGGCAACTGGCTTTGCAAATTGGGGTGGATATTGCCGCTCTGACCGTGCTTTCTTATGCTAGCGGGGGGATCAAGAGCAATGTCGGTCTTTTGCTGCTGGTTTCTCTGGCGGCCGCCGGATTGATCAGCCGCGGCAAGATCACCCTGTTCTTTGCCTCGCTGGCCAGTATCGCCGCGCTGTTGGAGCACGCCTATGAGGTGCTCTATGACGATGCGGATGTCACGCAGTATGTCCAGGTCGGATTGCTCTGCATGGCCTATTTTGCGGTGGCCTGGCTGGCGAACACGCTGGCGAAATATGCCGTGGACAGCCAGTTGCTTGCGCAGCGGCGCGGCCGCGATCTGGTCAGCCTGGCAGAAGCGAATCGACTGGTGATGCGCGATATGCAGGATGGCGTGCTGGTGGTCGATGGGCAGAGCCTGATCATGCAAATGAATCTCCGAGCCGAGCACTTGCTGCATAAAAGCGTCAGCGCCGGAAGTCCGCTGTCGGAAACCTTTCCGGTCCTGTTCGGGCACTACTCGGTGTGGAAACAGACCGGCAGAACAAACCGGGACATCTTGCAGCTGGACATGGGATTGCAGGCCAGGCTGCGATTTGTGGCGATTGAGCAGAATGCGGCGCGCGGCGCGGTGATCTTTCTTGAAGACATGCAGCGGGTGCAAGCCGAGTCGCAACAGATCAAACTGGCCGCACTCGGGCGCCTGACCGCGAATATCGCGCACGAGGTGCGCAATCCGTTGTCGGCGATCAGTTATGCGACGGAACTCTTGCAGGAAGAGCTGGGCGACGAGAAGTATCAACGCCTGCTGCAAATCGTGCTGGATAACACGCAGCGCATCAACCAGATCGTCCATGACGTGATGCAGTTGAACCGGCGCGATCGCGTCCAGGCCGAGGTGTTCGAGCTGGAGCCGATGTTGCGCACCTTTATCGAGGAGTTTGACCTGGCCGAGCGTGTCGCGCCGGGCGTATTGGTTCTGTCGGGGACACCCGGCGCAGAGGTTTCCTTCGATCGCGGTCACCTGCGGCAGGTGCTGTGGAATGTATGCCGCAATGCATTGCGCTATGGGAGCAAGTCTCCGGGCAGCGTAGCATTGCATATGGATAATGAGGACGGGCGGGTTGTGCTGGATGTGCAGGACGACGGCCCCGGTATACCCGTCCAGCAGCAAGGCAAGCTGTTCGAGCCGTTTTTTACCACTGCACAGGAAGGCACCGGTCTGGGCTTGTATATCGCCAAGGAGTTGTGCGAGGCGAATGGCGCGCGGCTGGAATATCGCGAGGTCGAGGGGCGGACGGGTGCTTGTTTTCGTATAACATTCGAACCTATGCGTAGGTATGGCGAAAGGCATGGTCAAAATGGATAGCGGGGCAAAGAAACCCAAAGTGCTGCTGGTGGATGATGAACCGGACATCTTGGAGTTGCTGGAACTGGCGCTGCGCAAGATGGGTCTGGAAGTGGACAAGGCCGGCAATGCGCACGATGCGCTGGCAAAACTGGATGCACAAGATTATGACTTGTGTCTGACCGACATGCGCCTGCCCGATGGCGACGGCTTGCAGATCGTCCAAAGCATTGCTCAGAACAATCTGGATGTTCCGGTCGCGGTGATCACCGCGCATGGCAATATGGAAAATGCCGTTTCCGCACTCAAGGCGGGCGCGTTCGATTACCTGAGCAAGCCCGTTTCGCTGGATCAATTGCGCGCCTTGGTGAACTCGGCGCTGAAGCTGCCGCAACCAGGCCCTCCCGGCGACAAAACGCTGCTCGGCCATTCGCCGGCCATGCAGAAGGTGCGCGAGCTCATCAAGCGTGTGGCTCGCAGCGAGGCGCCGGTGCATATCAGCGGAGAATCGGGTAGCGGCAAGGAATTGGCTGCCCGGCTGATCGTGCAGAGCGGCGCACGGCGCGACCAGCCCATGATTGCAGTGAATTGCGGCGCGATACCGGAGAATCTGATGGAAAGCGAATTCTTCGGGTACAAGAAAGGCGCGTTCACCGGCGCGGACAAGAACCGCGACGGGTTTTTTCAGGCGGCACACGGCGGCACATTGTTTCTGGATGAGGTTGCAGACTTGCCAGTGACCATGCAGGTGAAGCTGTTGCGGGCGATACAGGAAAAACGCGTGCGCAAGGTGGGGGAGACCAGCGAAGAACCCGTGGACGTGCGTATCATCAGCGCGACCCACCACGACCTGGCCGAACGGGTGCGCCAGGGCGGATTCCGCCAGGATCTGTACTACCGGCTCAGCGTGATTCCGATCCAGATGCCTGCCTTGCGCGAGTTGCGCGAGGATATACCCGAGATCGCCAATCGCATTCTGGATCGTTTGCGCGGGGACGCGGATGTGCGTTTTGCCGAGGCCGCGTTGAAGTCACTCCAGAGCTACAGCTTCCCGGGCAACGTGCGCGAACTGGAAAATATCATCGAAAGGGCATTGGCGATGTGTTCCGGCGGCGTGATCGAAGTGCAGGATTTGCTGCTGGTTCCAGTCGAGCAGGATCAACCCGATAGCACGTCCTTGGGCAGCAAATATCCGCTGCCCAAGTATCTGGATCAGGTCGAGAGACAGGCTTTGCTGGAAGCGTTGGAGCAGACCGGCTTCAATCGCACCGCTGCCGCCAAGCTATTGGGATTGACCTTCAGGACCATACGCTACCGCATGGAGCGGCTCGGCATCAAGGGTCCGCATGGAACAGACGATGCAGAATGACATCCCGCTGAGGATCGATGCACCCATGCAAATAGATTCAGAGGGGTTGCTGGACGGTTGCGAATATGTGCCTTCGCCCAATTGTGACGATCGCCCGGCCGGAGCGATCGAGTTGCTGGTGATACACAACATCAGCCTGCCTCCGGACGAATTTGGCGGCGACGGAGTGCATCGCCTGTTCACCAATACGCTGGATGTGGCGGCGCATCCCTATTACCGGACGATAGCCGGTTCAAAAGTGTCCGCACACTTCTTTGTGCGCCGTGACGGGCAGATCATCCAGTTCGTTCCCTGTTTGAAGCGGGCGTGGCATGCCGGAGAGTCGTGCTGGCAGGGTGCGACCCGCTGCAATGATTTTTCCATCGGTATCGAGCTGGAAGGCAGCGATTCCGTCCCTTTCACCGACGCACAATACCTGTCGCTTGGCCGTCTGACCACGGCGTTGCGTGCAGCCTATCCAATACGCGGGATCGCAGGTCATAGCGATATCGCCCCGCAGCGCAAGACCGATCCCGGTCCTTGTTTCGAATGGGCGCGCTATCTTTCCGGGCAGTGCAAAACATAAGAATTTGCTCATGTGCCCGGACGGGCTGCGCGCAGACATTTTTCGCTTGCAAATTTTTTGTTAGCTACTACAATTAGGTCCGCCTCTGGTAATAATTACTAGATATAGTGGTTGTAGAACACAGTTAGTCTCACAACCGCAAATTAATACTAGATATAGTGGTTTGGGGATTATCAAGCTGACAGGATTTTCAAGGGAGTAAGTTTATGTTGCATGCCGCTGCCGAAAGCGTTCCGATCTCTCCGAAGCATGACAATAAAATTACCGACCCCGTTTTATCTTCTTCCGCAACTTCCAATCCGTACGATCAATACAAGGTGATCCGCCGCAATGGTTCGGTGGTCGTATTTGAACCGGCCAAGATTTCGATCGCGTTGACCAAGGCCTTCATCGCGGTGAATGGAGGTCAGGGCGCCGCATCGGCGCGCGTGCGTGAAATGGTCGAGCAGTTGACCACTGGCGTCGTCGCCGCGCTGATGCGGCGCCAGCCGCATGGCGGGACGATGCATATCGAGGATATCCAGGATCAGGTTGAATTGGGTCTGATGCGTTCCGGTGAGCATGATGTCGCGCGCACCTACGTTCTTTACCGAGAAGAGCGGGCACGCTCACGCGCCAAATCCAAAAGCAGGGAGCCGGTACAGGTCATCCATGTCACGGGTGACGATGGGGTGGCGCGCCCTCTGGATCAGGGCCGCTTGTCGGCGCTGGTCGAAGATGCCTGTGCCGGACTTGGCGATGTGGTTTCTGCGGAGTCGGTCATCAAACTGACGCTCAAGGACTTGTACGATGGGGTAGCGCTGCATGAGGTACGCAAGTGCCTGGTGCTTTCCGCTCGTTCCTTGATCGAAAAGGAGCCGGCCTATAATTTCGTCACAGCGCGCCTGTTGCTGAATAACATTTGTTGCGAGACGCTCGGCGAGGAGATCGCGCCGGGTGACATGGCGACTCGGTATGCGGCTTATTTCCCGAAGTTCGTCAAGCAGGGAATCGCGGCAGAATTGCTAGATCCGCGACTGGGGCAGTTCGATCTGAAACGCCTGTCCAAGGAGCTGGATGCGAAGCGCGATCTGCAGTTCGGCTATCTCGGCCTGCAGACCTTGTATGACCGCTATTTCCTGCATATCGAAGGGAAACGCATCGAGTTGCCGCAAGCCTTTTTCATGCGCGTCGCAATGGGGCTGGCGCTGAACGAGATCGAGCGCGAAACGCGTGCAGTAGAGTTCTACCGGCTTTTGTCCAGCTTTGACTTCATGAGTTCGACTCCGACGCTGTTCAATTCCGGTTCGCTCCGTTCGCAACTTTCTTCCTGTTATCTGACCACGGTCGCGGACGATCTGGACGGGATCTACGAAGCGATCAAGGAAAACGCGCTGCTCGCCAAGTACGCAGGCGGTCTGGGCAACGACTGGACGCCGGTGCGCGCGCTCGGTGCGCACATCAAGGGAACCAACGGCCAATCGCAGGGCGTGGTGCCGTTCCTCAAGGTGGTGAACGATACCGCGGTGGCGGTGAACCAGGGCGGCAAGCGCAAGGGCGCGGTATGCGCCTACCTGGAAACCTGGCATCTTGATGTCGAGGAGTTCCTGGATCTGCGCAAGAACACCGGGGATGACCGCCGCCGCACCCACGACATGAACACCGCGAACTGGATCCCCGATCTGTTCATGAAGCGGGTGATGGAGGGCGGCGACTGGACCCTGTTCTCGCCGTCCAATGTGCCGGACCTGCATGACAAGTACGGCGCCGACTTCGAGCGTGCCTATACCGCATACGAAGCAAAGACCGTTACCGGCGAACTCAAGCTGTTCAAGAGGATCCCGGCGGCCAGCCTATGGCGCAAGATGCTGACCATGCTGTTCGAGACCGGCCATCCGTGGATCACCTTCAAGGATCCCTGCAATATCCGTTCGCCGCAGCAGCACAGCGGCGTGGTGCACAGTTCCAACCTGTGCACCGAGATCACGCTGAACACCGGCGACAGCGAGATCGCAGTGTGCAATCTCGGCTCGATCAATCTGGCAGCGCATGTTTTTCCAAAAGGCCATGAGAAGGCCGGGCAGATCGACCATGACAAGCTGCGCCGCACCGTCACCACCGCGATGCGCATGCTGGACAACGTCATCGACATCAACTATTACGCGGTAGACAAGGCGCGCAATTCCAACCTCAAGCACCGGCCGGTGGGACTGGGAATCATGGGCTTCCAGGACTGCCTGCATGACCTGCGCATCGCCTATTCATCCGACGCGGCAGTCGAGTTTGCCGACCGTTCGATGGAAGCGGTTTGCTATTACGCCTATTGGGCATCCACCGAATTGGCCGAGGAACGCGGCCGTTATGCCACCTACCGCGGCAGCCTGTGGGATCGCGGCATCCTTCCGCAAGACACGCTCGACAAGTTGCGCCAGGAGCGCGGCGGCTATGTCGAGGTGGATATGTCGGCCAGCATGGATTGGGATACGTTGCGCGCGCGCATCAAACAGCATGGCATGCGCAACTCCAACTGTATCGCGATCGCGCCGACCGCAACCATCTCCAACATCATCGGCGTATCGGCCTGCATCGAGCCGACTTACCAGAACATCTTCGTGAAATCGAACCTGTCCGGGGAATTCACCGTCATCAACGAACATCTGGTGGCTGATTTGAAGCAACTCGGTCTGTGGGACGAAGTGATGATCGCTGACCTGAAGTATTTCGACGGCAGCCTGGCGAAGATCGATCGCATCCCGGTGGAGCTGCGTAACCTGTACGCCACGGCGTTCGAAGTGGAGCCAAGCTGGTTGATCGAAGCGGCCTCGCGCCGCCAGAAATGGATAGACCAGGCGCAGTCGCTGAACATCTACATGGCCGGCGTGTCGGGCCGCAAGCTGGATGAAACCTACAAGCTGGCGTGGCTGCGCGGACTCAAGACCACTTATTACTTGCGCACGATGGGGGCGACTTCCGCGGAGAAATCCACCGGAAGAGCCGGCGCGCTGAACGCGGTTCCTACCGCCGCCGGCACGGCGGAAGAGGCCAAGTTTTGCTCGATTGACAATCCGGAGTGTGAAGCTTGCCAATAGTCAAGTTCACACCCCGGGTTGCGATGAAGACTGACCTACAGGTTATGCCGGAACCACAATCCTGTTTGAGAGGCACGCCAATGACATGCCCCGCATTCAGGATTACGGCGGAGGCTTTCGCCTGGCGAATGTGAAGCTCGCCTAAGCGGGCGGCCATAGCCACAACCCAGATGAAAGGGAAATTGAATAGATGCTGAACTTCGAAGAAGATAGCAAGGCCGACGGATTGCCATTGGGCATGATCCCGATTTCCTCATTTGATGAGGCCTTGATCATGAAGAAACTGGCAGAACAGATGGAGGAAGCGCCTCCTGAGCATTCTGTTGAAGCCAGGCCGGCCGGGCGCATTCGCGTGGAAGACAAACGCATCATCAATTGCAAGGCGGATGTGAATCAGCTGGTGCCGTTCAAGTACAAATGGGCTTGGGAGAAGTATCTGGCTGCCTGTGCCAATCACTGGATGCCGCAGGAAGTGAACATGACTGCGGATATCGCGCTGTGGAAAAGCGACAAGTTGAGCGAGGACGAGCGCAAGCTGGTAAAACGGAATCTCGGCTTTTTTACCACTGCGGACAGTCTGGCCGCGAATAATATCGTGCTCGGCACCTACCGCCACATCAGCAATCCGGAGTGCCGCCAATACCTGTTGCGCCAGGCATTTGAGGAGGCGATCCATACGCATGCCTATCAATACATCGTGGAAAGCCTGGGGCTGGATGAAGGCGAGATCTTCAACATGTATCACGAGGTGCCCAGCATACGCGCCAAGGATGAATTCCTGCTGCCGTTCATCGACACCCTGACCAATCCGGCTTTCGAGACCGGAAGTCCAGAGGCGGATCGCCAATTGCTGCGCAGCCTGATCGTGTTCGCCTGCATCATGGAAGGCTTGTTCTTCTATGTGGGTTTCGTGCAGATCCTCGCCCTGGGCCGCCAGAACAAAATGACCGGAGCGGCGGAGCAATATCAATATATTTTGCGCGACGAGTCCATGCACCTGAATTTCGGTGTCGACGTGATCAACCAGATCAAGATGGAAAATCCGCACCTCTGGACAGCGGAATTCCGCGAAGAAATCCGCGGTTTGATACAAAAGGGCGTGGAACTGGAATATGCCTATGCCGAAGATACCATGCCGCGCGGCGTACTGGGTCTGAACGCGATGATGTTCAAGGAGTATCTGCGTTTCATTGCCAACCGCCGTTGCCAGCAAATCGGTGTGGATGTGCTGTTTCAGGGCGCGACCAATCCGTTTCCGTGGATGGCCGAAATGATCGACCTCAAGAAAGAAAAGAATTTTTTTGAGACCCGCGTAACGGAATATCAAACCGGCGGAGCCTTGTCGTGGGATTGAGAGCAAGAATTCTTTCGGAGAAGGCCAACATGCGAAGCATGTTAAGGGCTGCCTGGCAGCCCGGCCGTAACCAAAAGAATTTTTTTGAAACCCGCGTTACCGAATATCAAACCGGCGGCGCGTTGTCCTGGGACTAGAGACGGATATCGCTGACCAGGCAGGTAATGGCTTTGGCCCTCGCTTGTAGTTAAGCGCGGGCTGGAGGTGTAGTAGTCGTAAATGCAGTATTTATTAACTTTCATCATTGAAGGAGAATCAAAATGGTAGCAAAGAAGAAACCAGCAGCAAAAAAACCAGCAAAGAAACCTGCAGCCAAAAAGAAGGTAGCGGCGAAGAAACCGGCTGCCAAGAAGAAAGCGGCTGCCAAGAAGCCTGCAGCCAAAAAGAAAGTAGCGGCCAAGAAGAAACCGGCTGCGAAAAAGAAAGTAGCGGCCAAGAAGAAACCGGCGGCGAAAAAGAAAGTAGCAGCCAAGAAGCCGGCGGCGAAAAAGAAAGCGGCGGCCAAGAAACCGGCTGCGAAAAAGAAGCCAGCAGCAAAGAAGAAAGCAGCGGCCAAAAAAACGGCAGCCCCCGCGGCAGCAAGGCCAGCAGCACCGGCCCCATCCGCGCCGGCACCTGTTCGTCCGGCAGCTACGTGGCCTTTTCCTACACCAGGGATCGGCAAGCCGAACTAGTCGGTGGTATCACTGTGGTGGCGGCCCCTGATGTCTGGACAGCAAGTCTGCGTAGTACGTTTGGGCAATTAGGGGCTTACCACAGTAGGCTTGGTTTTTAGGGCGCACTAACTGGTGCGTGCGCCTTTTTATTTCACCAGCGCAATGCTGGTGGATATCATTGCCCTCATTGCAAACCGGGTGGTTTGTGATTGTCTTTCTGCCCCCCTGAATTTTGTGAATACCATGGTGAGATTAGGATTTTCGAAATTTATCCTGCTGGCGCTGCCATTGTTGCTGGGGGCGTGTGCGACATCACCTCCGATCCAGTTCAAGAATGTCATTGAACCACAGTCTGTTCCGATCGAGCATCTGAGATCCGAAAAGCCCATCGTCGCCTTGGTTCTGGGAAGCGGGGGCAACCGGGGTTTCGCGCATATCGGGGTGATCAAGGCTCTTGAGGCGAATGACATACCAGTCGATATCATTGTGGGCACCAGCGCTGGAAGCGTGGTGGGCGCGCTGTATGCAGGTGGTTATACGGGCGCTGAAATCGAGCAAATCGCACTCGGTCTCGATCAGGAACATCTTGATGACTATGACATCTCCAAGCGCGGATACATCCGCGGCGAGCGTTTGCAGGACTTCATCGATCGAAAACTGAATAACCGCTCGATCGAGCAGTTGGACAAACCCTTTGTGGCGGTTTCCACCCAGCTTCGCACAGGGGATGAAATGGACTTCAACCATGGCAATACCGGGAAGGCAGTGCGCGCCTCCAGCAGCATCCCCGGCGTGTATTATCCGGTCCGGATCGGCGATGAGGAATATGTGGATGGGGATCTGAAGAACCCGGTGGCGGTACGCGTCGCAAAAGACATGGGTGCGGATATCGTGATCGCGGTGGATATTTCGCAGCAACCGACAGACAACCCTTTGCCGGAAGACATCATCGACATCCTCAAGCAAAGTCTGCGCATCATGCGCCAATCCATCCTGGAGCAAGAACTGAAACCGGCGCAGATCGTGATACGCCCTGCCATCGGCAAATTGCCTGAAATGGACAATGCCGGCAAGTTGAGCATAATCAAGACAGGAGAAGAAGGCGCGTCGGCGGCGATTCCCCAGATACGCGAATGGATGCAAAAGATCGCCAGCGAAAAAAGGCCGGCAAAATCCCGCTAGTTCCGCCGGGTAACCTCGTCTGTGCCCGATAATTCCCGCGCGGAGTTATTTGGCCGCGTGATACTCAGAGTATCGGTGCCGCAAGGATCGGATGGCGCGCAAACAGCAGAGGTGTTGTTGTTCGATTTGAGTCCTCGAGAAACGCAGTTACGCCGAGCGCGGCAGTTTTTCGACATCCAGTCAACCGGCGTTCTTTACCCGGATGATCCTCACCACTTCCGGTATCTTGCGCAAACCGCGCATGATGTTGGCAAGATGCAGCCGGTTATTCACTTCCAGCGTGAAATGCAGTCCGGAATATTCGCCCTCATGGGTAAAGCTGATGTTCTCGATGTTGGCTTCCGCCTCGGCAATTGCGGCGGAAACTTTTGCCAGCACGCCGCGATGGTCTGCAACCAGCAATTTGATGTTGACATCAAAAGAGCGGGTGATGTTCTTGTCCCATGCCACATCCAGCCATTGTTCGCCGCTGCTGCGTCCCCGCCGCAGGGTAGGACAATCGTGGGTATGTACCAGCAGTCCCTGCCCGCTCTTGATCACGCCGACGATCGGATCGCCCGGGATCGGGCGGCAGCACTGCGCGAATTGTACTGCCATGCCTTCGGTGCCCTGGATGGTGATGACCGGATTGGCAATGGTTTCATTGGGCACCGCTTCACCGATGCTGGCCAATTGACGTGCCACAACCATGTTGAGACGCCGGCCCAGGCCGATGTCGGCGAGCATATCCTGACGGGTCTTTACTCCGGTATCCTTGAGCAGCTTGTTCCAGTGCGCCTCATCCATGTCCTGCGGCTTGACCCCCAGCGCCAGCAGCGCCTGGTTGAGCAGACGCTCTCCCAGTTGTGCCGATTCACCGGACTGCATGGTCTTGAGGAAATGTCTGATCTGGCTGCGCGCCTTGCTGGTCGCGACATAGCCCAGCCAGGCGGGATTGGGCTTGGCATGCGGAGCGGTGATCACTTCCACGCGGTCGCCATTCCTGAGTTCGGTGCGCAGCGGCACCAATTCATGGTTCACCTTGACCGCGATGCAGCGGTTGCCGATGTCGCTATGCACGCTGTAGGCAAAATCCACCCCGGTCGCGCCGCGTGGCAGGGAAAGTATCTTGCCCTTGGGCGTGAACACATACACCTCATCGGGAAACAGGTCTACCTTGAGATGTTCGAGGAATTCTGATGAGTCGCTGCTCTGGCTCAGGCTTTCCAGCAATTCCTGCAGCCACAGGTGGGTCTTCTTGTGCAGGTCGTTGATCGATTCGTGGCCGCTCTTGTACAGCCAGTGCGAGGCGACCCCGGCCTCGGCGATCCTGTGCATCTCATGGGTGCGTATCTGGATCTCGATGGGCGTGCCAAACGGACCGAACAGCGTGGTATGCAGCGATTGATAGCCATTGACCTTGGGAATCGCGATGTAGTCCTTGAACTTGCCGGGTATCGGTTTGTATAAACCATGCAGCACGCCCAGCGCCACATAACAGGAAGCAAAATCGTTCACCAATACGCGGAAGCCGTAGATATCCAGCACCTCGGCGAAGGCCAGCGATTTGCTCTGCATCTTTTTGTAAATGCTGTAAATGTCCTTTTCCCTGCCCGTGACATCCGCCTTGATATGATGCTCGGCGAGCCGCTGCCGTATCGCTTCAAGTATCTTGCCGACCACTTCGCGCCGGTTGCCGCGCGCCACTTGCAGGGCCTTGGCCAGCACCGCGTAGCGGTTGGGATGCAGGTACTTGAAACTGAGATCCTGCAATTCGTGGTGCAGGTCGTTCAGGCCGAGCCGGTTCGCGATCGGCGCATAGATTTCCATGGTCTCGCGCGCGATGCGCTCGCGCTTGTCCGATGCCATGGCATCCAGCGTGCGCATGTTGTGCAGCCGGTCGGCCAGTTTGATCAGGATCACGCGCACATCGCGCGCCATCGCCAGCAGCATCTTGCGGAAGTTTTCCGCCTGCGCGTCTTCCTGGGTCTCGAACCGGAGACGGTCAAGTTTGCTCAGACCTTCGACCAGTTCCGCGACCGGCTTGCCGAATTTCTCGGCGACCTGCTCGGAAGTGACGGCGGTGTCTTCGACCACATCGTGCAACAGCGCCGCGATAATCGCCTGCGCATCGATGTGCAACGGGGTCAGGATGCGCGCGACGGCGATCGGATGGGAAATATACGGGTCACCGGAATAGCGCATCTGGCCTTGATGCGCCGCACGGCTGAACTCGATCGCCTCGCGGACGTGCTTGACGTCCTTCGGTTTAAGATAGGTAGTGAGTTCCTTTACTAACAGATCTGTGTCGGCCATGCATTATTTTAATCTTGAATCGAGTTGACTATGCCTGGCCGCGATTCAGGATTTCCTTGCCAACCTTGCCCTCGCTGATCTCGCGCAGCGCGACGACAGTGGGTTTATCCTTGATGTTCTCCACCAGATGCGCCGCGCCGTTTGCCAGCTGGCGTGCGCGATAGGCGGCGACCAGGGTCAGCTCAAAGCGGTTGGGGACCTGCAGGAGACATTCTTCAACGGTTATACGTGCCATGTTCTACTCCGGTTTCTGTAACTGGTTGATAAGGGTCTGATGCCGGGACAGCTGATTTGCGCATCGCAGCCGGGCGGCAAGCACCACTGCATTGAGTTCGCGCAACGCATCGCTCAGGTTGTCGTTGATGATAACATAATTGAATTCGGAGATATGCGCGACATCCTCCCGCACCGCCGCCATGCGTTTGGCGATCACTGCATCATTATCCTTGCCGCGTCCCCTGAGCCGTTGCTCCAGCGCAGCGATGGAAGGCGGAAGGATGAAGATGCTGATGCAATCGGGGAACAGCCGCCGTACCTGGGCCGCGCCCTGCCAGTCGATCTCCAGCAGGATATCCCGTCCCTTGGTGATTTCCCGGTTGATCCAGGTTTGCGAAGTCCCGTACAGGTTGCCGTAGACTTCCGCACTCTCCATGAATTCCCCTCGTTTCGCCATTTCCAGGAAAGTCTCGCGGCTGACGAAATGATAGTCCCTGCCGTCCTGCTCGCCGGAGCGCGGATCGCGCGTGGTATAGGAGACCGACAGGTCGATGTGCGTGTTGATGTCAAGCAGGGCGCGCACCAAACTGGTCTTGCCCGCACCGGACGGCGCGCTGATGATGAACAGGTTTCCAGACATGACCTTGGGTCCTTTACTCCAAGTTTTGTATCTGCTCGCGCATCTGTTCGATGAGGACCTTCATTTCCATCGCGCAGCGCGACACTTCCGCATCGACCGATTTCGAACCCAGCGTGTTGGCTTCGCGGTTCAGCTCCTGCATCAGGAAGTCCAGCCGTTTGCCCACCGCGCCTCCCGATGAAAGGATGCGGCGCATTTCGGAGAGATGACCGGCAAGTCTCGCCAACTCTTCATCCACGTCTATCTTGGTCGCGAACAACGCGAGTTCCTGACGGATGCGCTCCTCATCGCCATTCTGCATCGCGTCGCGCAATCGCGCGGAAAGTTTTTGCTCGTAGGCGGCGATTGCCGCAGGCACATGCGGCATCACTCCCTGGCGGAGATCCTCGATTTTTTCCAGGCGCTGCAACAGAAAATCCTTGAGCTTTTCGCCTTCGCGCGCGCGGGAAGCGGAAAATTCCTGAAGCACGGTTTGCAGCAAGCCGAGCAAGGCGCCGCGAAATTCGTCGGCCGAGGCGTCGGCGGTTTCCAGCATTCCGTTCCAGCGCAGCACTTCGGCCACGCTCAGGCTGCGCGCGTCGGGCAGCACGGTCTGTATTTCCCTGTTCCATGCGGCAAGCTGTTGCAGCAGGCCGCGATTCAGGGCGGCGCTGCTTTGCGAGGATCGCGCCGCGAAGTTGACGCGGCACTCCACCTTGCCGCGCTGCAATTGCGCAGTGATCGCATCGCGCAGGGTTCCCTCCAAACTGCGCAATTCATCCGGCATGCGCAACTGGACGTCCAGATAACGGTGATTGACCGCGCGCAGCTCGAGCGACAGCGATCCGCTGTCAAGTTCCGCGCTGGCAGCGGCATAACCGGTCATGCTGAGGATCATGGCTAGGGACCTTCGAATAAAAGACTGTGCTGGAGGGGCACATTATATTACGATTGCAACTTGTGAAATCTTCGCCTTGAACAAATCTTTTTCGCATTCATGAACTTTTCAATACACCAGGCCAGCCACATCGGCAATCGCAGATTCAATCAGGACCGCGTAGCTTATGCCTACACCAACGATGCGCTGGTACTGGTGCTTGCTGACGGCATGGGCGGGCATCTTCACGGCGAACTGGCTGCCAGCCTGACCATCGATACCTTTGTCGAATCCTTTGGAAGACATGCGCAGCCGCGCGTTGCCGAGCCCGGAAAATTCATCCTGGCAACCATGCGGCACGCCCACGAGCGCATCATGAAACTCCCGCACGACCGGGACATGGGCGGTTTTCCAGGGACGACCTGCGTCGCCGCGCTGATACAGGATGACAGGTTGTATTGGGGCCACGCGGGAGACTCGCGGCTTTACTTGCTGCGCGACGGCGCGGTATACGCAAGGACAAATGATCACTCGGTGGTGCAGGAATGGGTCGAATCTGGAAAACTTTCCGAGGAACAAGCGCGTGTCCATCCACAGCGGAACCATATCACCAACTGCCTGGGCGGCATCGAGGATGTGTTCTATATGGAAGCGGGGCAACCGATCGCATTGAAATCCGGCGATGTCTTGCTGCTCGGCAGCGATGGTTTGTGGGGGCCGTTCACCGAACGGGAGTTGGTAGAATCATTTTTCGCGCTTCCCGTCAATGAAGTTCTGGATGGGCTGGTCGCGCTTGCGTTGGAGCGTGAAGAGGGGCATTCCGACAATGTCACCGGTCTGGCTATGCGATGGGGCAGGAGTGAAACGGCCCACGACACAACAGAGCCGGTCAGTCACATCCTCGAGATTTCATAGATATTACCTTTGCGATGAATTGATAAAGAGAAACCATTATGCGTCCCAGCCATAGATCACCCAGCCAGCTGCGCGACATTCGCATCACGCGCAATTACATCAAGCACGCCGAAGGATCTGCGTTGATCGAATGCGGCGATACCAAGGTCATTTGCACCGCCAGCATCGAAGAAAAAGTGCCGCCGCACAAGAAGGGAAGCGGCGAGGGCTGGATCACCGCCGAATACGGCATGTTGCCGCGTTCCACGGGTGAACGCATGAGCCGGGAAGCCGCCAAGGGAAAGCAATCCGGGCGCACTCAGGAGATCCAGCGGCTGATCGGGCGCAGCCTGCGCGCGGTGGTGGATCTGAAAAAGATGGGGGAACGCACCATCCAGATCGATTGCGACGTGATCCAGGCCGATGGGGGGACCCGCACCGCCAGCATCACCGGCGCGTTCGTCGCGCTTTACGATGCGGTCAAGGATCTGCTCGGCAAAGGTCTGATCAAGGAATCCCCGCTCAAGGATTTCATCGCCGCGATTTCGGTCGGGATATACCAGGGCGTACCGGTGCTCGATCTGGATTACCTCGAGGACTCCGCATGCGACACCGACATGAACGTGGTGATGCTGGGCAGCGGGCACTTCGTCGAAGTGCAGGGGACGGCTGAGGGACATGCGTTCACCCGCGTCGAGATGGATGAATTGCTGGAACTGGCGAAACGGGGCATTTCGGAGCTGATCACATTGCAACGCAAAGTTCTGGAGACGGACTGAAGGGTGCCTCTCAAAATCCAAAGTTTCGCCGCCATACCTCGTTGTGCTTAAAAGATCTTGCTTGCATATCATTTATATGCGGCGCTGCGATTTTTTGCGCACGCCTGGTAGAACAACTAGCCACCCGGCTAAGCCAGCAAGTGACGCTGGCAAGTCATTGGTCATCGTCTGGCTTATAACCAGCCACTTGGCCGCCGTATTTTGGTGGCTTAGCCGGGTGGCTAGTTGTTCTATCAGAAATTTGAATTATTAGATACACCCTGATTTCCCCTTCTACGAACTTTTGTGCCAAGGGAAAAGGGTAAGCCAACCATGCAGAAACTCGTCATCGCTTCGAACAACCCCGGCAAGCTGCGCGAATTGCAGTTCCTGCTGCAGCCGCTCGGCATCGAAGTGTTGACGCAGGCGCAGCTCGGCATAGCCGAAGCCGACGAGCCGCACGTCACTTTCATCGAAAACGCTCTCGCCAAAGCGCGGCATGTCTGCCGTTTGAGCGGTTTGCCCGCGCTGGCGGACGATTCGGGCATCTGTGTCACCGCGTTGAACGGGGCGCCCGGAGTCTATTCCGCGCGCTATTCCGGCGAGCCGAAATCCGATCGGCGCAACAACGAAAAATTGCTGCATGAAATGCGGGACGTGAAGGATCGCGGCGCGCACTACTACTGTGTGCTGGTGCTGCTGCATCATGCCGACGATCCGCAGCCGCTGATCGCGGAAGGCGAATGGCATGGCGAGATCGCACACGAGGAACGCGGGGACGGCGGCTTTGGCTATGATCCGCTGTTCTGGCTGCCGTCCCTGGGCAAGATGAGCGCGGAACTTTCGCGCGATGAAAAACACGCGATCAGCCATAGGGGCAAGGCGCTGAGGGTACTGCTGGAAAAACTGAAGGTTTCGTAAGGCGATTGCCTTGCGGGTGAAGTCGAACGTCTCGCGCATACAATCATGACCACTCATATCTTGCAGCCCGTTGGCCTCATATCCCAGGAAATGGATTTTCGGGCCTTGCCGCCGCTGACGTTGTACATCCACATACCCTGGTGCGTGCGCAAGTGTCCGTATTGCGATTTCAATTCGCACGAGGTTCGGGGTCCTTTGCCTGAACAGGAGTATGTCGCCGCGCTGATCAAGGATCTGGAGCAGTCCTTGCCGCTGGTCTGGGGGCGCAAGGTGTATACGGTGTTTTTCGGCGGCGGCACTCCCAGCCTGTTGAGCGGGGAGAGCATGGAAGAAATCCTGCGCAATGTGCGCATGCTGTTGCCGCTGCACCTCGGCGCGGAAGTCACGCTCGAGGCGAATCCCGGCACGGTTGAGGCGGGGCGATTCGCGGCCTATCGCGAGGCGGGGGTGAATCGTTTGTCGCTGGGCATACAATCCTTCAAGGACACGCATCTGCAGGCGCTGGGACGCATCCACTCAGCCGATGAGGCCAGGCGCGCGATCGAAAGCGCCCAGCGGCATTTCGGCAATATCAACCTCGATCTGATGTATGCGCTGCCCGATCAGACCGTGGATGAGGCGTTGCAGGATATACAAGCCGCGCTGTCGTTCGCGCCGCAGCACCTGTCCTGCTATCACCTTACGCTGGAGCCGAACACGCTGTTCTACCATGATCCGCCCCCTTTGCCGGACGATGATGCGAGCGGCGAGATGCAGCAGCGCATCGAGGATCTGCTGGCGGGGCACGGCTACCAGCATTATGAAACTTCCGCATTTGCGCAGCCCGGAATGCGATCGCGGCACAACCTCAACTATTGGATGTTTGGCGATTACCTGGGCATCGGCGCGGGCGCGCACAGCAAGCTGAGTTTTCCCGGCAAAGTGATCCGCCAGTCGCGTTACAAGCAGCCGCAAGCATATCTGCAGCAAGTCGCCGCGGGCGCGCCGATACAGACTGAAAATGCGGTCCGCATGGATGAACTGGGGTTCGAGTTCATGATGAACGCGCTGCGCCTGAACGAGGGCTTCGACAGCATGCTGTTCCAGGAGCGAACCAGCCTGCCTCTGCTCTCCATACAGCGCGAGTTGTCAGAGGCGGAACAACGCGGCCTGATCATCCGGGATCAACGGCGTATCGCGCCGACGCGGATGGGACAACGCTTTTTGAACGATCTGCTGGGGATCTTTCTGCACCGGTAGCCTGCTAAAAACTGCGCCCGTCCACCTGCTTGATTTTAAGCGCGGACAAATCCACATCTTCCAGACAGCGCGCATTGATGCTGAACATCTCGATTCCGTTGTGCGAGCCGGTGCCCATGGGCGCGCAGCCGCACACCGAACAGAAATGATGCTTGATCCGTTTCTTCCCGAACTGGTAGGTGGACAGGTTGGTTTCCGGCGTGATGAAGCGGACCTGCGTGCGCGGCACGAACCAGCGCAGCGCGCCCAGCCTCCTGCAGATCGAGCAGTTGCATTCTTTCACGCTGTGCAGGTCCCCCTCGACTTCGAAGGCGATGTGACCGCAGTGACAGCTTCCTTGATATCGCATGATGCGTCCTCCTTAGATGTTGGTGGAAAACCGTGCGCAGTCAATCCGTATGATGCATCGATCTCGAATGCCCGGCGGCCTGTTCCTGTGATCTGGTCAAAGCGCCTTCAAAGCCGCACTGCCGCCATGCTTCGTACACTGCCACCGCCACCGTGTTGGACAGGTTCAAACTGCGGCTTTCGGGAAGCATCGGGAGCCGCACACGCCGCGAGGCATCGAATCCGGCCAGCACATCGGCGGGCAAGCCGCGGCTCTCGGGGCCGAACAGGAACGCGTCACCTTGGCGGTAATGCGCTTGATGAAAGGCTTGCGGTCCCTTGGTGGTCAGCGCGAATATGCGCGTCTTGTCGAATTCCGACAGGCAGTCCGGCAAAGAGTCATGCAGGCGCAAGTGCGCGAACTCATGATAATCCAGCCCGGCGCGCAACAGCTGCTTGTCTTCCAGCGCAAAGCCCAGCGGTTTGACCAGATGCAAACGGCAACCGGTATTGGCGCACAGGCGTATGATGTTGCCTGTATTGGGGGGGATTTCGGGTTGGAATAAGATCACATGGAACATATTAAATTGCCAAGTCCTTGTCAGATTGGGGAAAAACGGCTAACGTCAGCGCCTGGAAGTGTAAACTCGCAATAATGTTTATTTGGTGGAGGGATTATGGCGGACCCGGAAAAATTTCGCTTGGGCGATTTGTTGCTCCAGCAGCATCTGATTACGCAGGATCAGCTCAAGCTCGCGCTCGAACAGCAGATCCGCAGCAGGCTGAAACTGGGGCGCATCCTGGTGAATAACGGTTTTGTCACAGAAGAAAACATTTCCGAGACCCTCGCCAAACAACTCGACATCCCCTACGTCAACCTCAAGCACTTTCAAATCAAGCCCGAGCTGGTACGGTTGCTGCCGGAAAGCGAGGCACGGCTGTATCACGCGATCGTGCTGGAAGACCGCAATGGCATGCTGCTCGTCGGCATGGCAGACCCGACCGACCTGGATGCAGCCGATGAAATTTCCCGGATCGTGAAAAGCGGGATCGATGTAGCGGTCGTGACCGAGGGACAATTGCTGGAAAGCCTGGATCGCGGCTATATGCGCACGCGGCAGATACCCAGCCTGGACTAGGAAGTCGACCAAGCGCCCGATGCGGGAGACTTTGCCCGAATTCCCCGGCTCCTCAATGCGATGGATGCGGCAATGTCCTTGCGATCACCCATGCGGCAACATCCCGCGCTCCGCGTTTTAGCGCCGCTTCGGCGAGCGCGTTCAGGCTTGCTCCGGTCGTCAGTACGTCATCCACCAGCGCAATCCGCATGCCGGTCAGATCCCGGTCAAAGCAAAATGCATTGCGCACGTTCTTCTTGCGTTCCTTCCACGGCAGGGCGGATTGAGGGGGCGTGTCGCGAACCCGGCGGCAAGCGTCTGTCAGAAGTTTTAACCCCAGTCCGCGGGCGGCCGTCCTGGCGATCAACAGAGATTGATTGAAGCCGCGCTCGCGCAGTTTGGAAGGATGCAGCGGCATCGCGATGACATAATCCGGCAAGTTGCCTCGATCAATACGTTGCAGCAGTTTTTCCGCGAAGGCGTGAGCCAATGCCAGCTGCTCGGCATACTTCATGCCTTGTATCATCTTGTCGAGCGGAAAGGCATAGTCGAACACGGCAGTGGTGCGGTCGAACGACGGGGGATGGGACAGGCAATTTCCGCAAACTTCGCCGGCGGGGGTCGGCAAGGCGCAGACCGGGCAGTGCGGCGCTTCGAGATAGGGCAGGGCCGCGTCGCAGGCATTGCACCACAGGCCGTCGCGGCTCATGCTTCCGCATAGCACGCAAGGTTGCGCCGGCAAAATGCGCTCAATATTTGAGCGTATGTTAAAAAATGGACGGTATAAAATTGACAATTGCTTGCCCTTTCCGGGATGATGCGCCATCACGCTGTATTGCGGATCATCCGCGATTTAGCGCGTACAGCCTAATACAAAACACGAATGTCCCAAAATGAATACACAGACGATCGAATTTGTCCGCTCCCCTGCCAAAGATCAGGCCAAGCAATCCGCCACGCCGCCACGCTGGAGTGTCGCGGAAGTCGAAACCCTGTTCAAGATGCCGTTTGCCGATTTGTTGTTCCGCGCGCAGCAGGTTCACCGCGAGCATTTCGATCCCAACGCGGTGCAGCTTTCCACCTTGCTGTCGATCAAGACCGGCGGCTGTTCCGAGGATTGCGGCTATTGCCCGCAATCGGCATTCCATTCGACGGGAGTCGAAAATCGGAAGATGCTGGATGTGGCGGAAGTGGTTGCCGCCGCGCGTGCCGCGCGGCAAAGCGGCGCAAGCCGGTTCTGCATGGGCGCCGCCTGGCGCGAGCCCAGCGAGGAGGATATGGCCGGCGTGGTGGAAATGGTCAGGGCGGTGCGCGAATTGGGCATGGAGACCTGCGCCACGCTGGGCATGCTGAATGAAAAACAGACGCAGCAATTGCGCGATGCGGGTCTGGATTACTACAACCACAATCTGGACACCTCGCCGGAGTTCTACGGCAACATCATCAGCACCCGCGATTACCAGGACCGGCTGAATACCTTGGAGCGTGTGCGCAAGGCCGGGATGCGCGTATGCAGCGGCGGCATCGTCGGCATGGGCGAAAACCTGACCCAGCGTGCCGGCCTGATCGCGCAACTGGCCAATCTTGAACCCTATCCGGAAAGTGTGCCGATCAATAACCTGGTCAAAGTCGAAGGCACGCCGCTCGCAGAAACAGAAGATCTCGATCCGCTGGATTTCGTGCGCACCATCGCGGTGGCGCGCATCACCATGCCGGCCGCACGGGTGAGGTTGTCTGCTGGACGATCTCAGATGTCGGATGCGATCCAGGCGTTGTGTTTCCTCGCCGGTGCCAACTCGATCTTCTATGGCGAGCAACTGCTGACTACCGGTAATCCCGAGGTGGAACGGGATCGCGCCTTGCTGGACAAACTGGGCATGTACCCGTTTTCTGAAAAAATCGATTAGCCACAGAGAGCACAGAGTACACAGGGAGAGTCAAGAGCAGAGCGGGTTTCCTCTGCGATCTCTGTGTGCTCTGCGGCAATAAATGCCTTTCACGGAATTGCACAATGAGCTGAATGAACGCGCCGCCCTGGGTTTGCTGCGACAGCGGCGCATGCTGCAAAGCCCGCAAGCGCCGCACATCGTGGTAGACGGGAAATCCTATCTGTCTTTTTGCAGCAACGATTATCTGGGTCTGGCCAACCATCCGGAACTCATCGCCGCGCTGCAGCGCGGCGCGCGGCAGCATGGCGTGGGGGCGGGCGCCGCGCATCTGGTGAGCGGTCACGGCACAACGCATCACCAGCTGGAACATGAACTGGCCGCCTTTGTCGGGAAGCCTGCTGCACTGCTGTTTTCCACCGGCTATATGGCGAATCTCGGGGTCGTGCAGGCGCTGGTCGGCAAGGGCGACGCTGTGTTTGCCGACAAATTCAATCATGCGTCACTGAACGACGCGATGCTATTGTCGCGGGCGACCGTGAAGCGTTATCGGCATGGTGATGTTTCTCATTTGGCCAAGCTATTGGCAGAGGCAGATGGCACCTTGTCCAATCGTAGCGAGCAGGGCGAGATGCAGGGAGCCGCGGAGCGAGCGACGAGACATACCGCACTGGTAGGCGAGGAACGAGCGAGCACGCGACAACGCAGGTCGTCCGCGCAGCAGGTTGGGCGAGGTGTCAGACGGAAGCTTGTGATCACCGACGCCGTGTTCAGCATGGACGGCGATCTAGCGCCATTGCCGGAATTGCTTGCGCTGTGCGAACGACACGATGCCTGGCTGCTGATCGACGATGCGCACGGATTCGGTGTGCTGGGCGGCGAAGGACGCGGGTCGCTGGCGCATTTCGGGCTGGATTCGCCGCGCATCATTTACATGGCGACGCTGGGCAAGGCCGCCGGAGTGTTCGGCGCATTCGTTGCTGCGGAACAGGTGGTGATCGATACGCTCGTCAACCATGCACGCAGCTACGTGTACACCACGGCCACGCCTCCCGCACTGGCAAGCGCGCTGCTGGAAAGCCTGCGGCAGATCAGGGAGGGCGAAGAACTCCGCGGTCATCTGCAACGGCTCGGCACGCGTCTGCGCAGCGGGCTGCGGGGGCTGCCGTGGTCCCTGATGGCCTCGGCGACAGCGATACATCCCCTGCTGGCGGGGAGCAGTCGGGCCGCATCGGACCTGAGCGACCGTTTGCGGGAACAGGGTATCTGGGTGGTGGCGATCCGGCCGCCCACGGTGCCGCAGGGCACTGCGCGTTTGCGCATCACACTGTCAGCCGCGCATCGCGTGGAAGATGTGACCCGTTTGGTTGAAACGCTGCATGCGCTTGCACGTTGAAACAGCCGGCAGTGGCCCGCCTTTAGTCATGCTGCATGGATGGGGCATGCACGGCGGCATATGGGATCGTGTCGCGGATCGGCTGACCGGAATATGCCAAGTCCATCGCGTCGATCTGCCGGGGCATGGCGCGAGTGCATGGCCGGGCGCATTCACGCTGGACAGTGTGGTCGATCAGCTTGCCGCGCAATTTGATCGACCCATTGCTGTATGCGGCTGGTCGCTGGGCGGCCAGATCGCAATGCACTGGGCGAAGCGCGAACCTGAAAAAATAAAACGACTTGTGCTGGTATCGAGCACGCCGCGTTTTGCTGAACGCGATGACTGGCCGCACGGGATGGCCAAGGAAGCATTAAGACAATTTGCCGCCGAGCTGAAAAAGAATCATACCGCGACATTGCGGCGCTTTCTCGCGCTGCAGGTGCGCGGCAGTGAAGGCGAGCGCGAGTTGCTGGCGGCGATGAGGGCGAGCCTGTTCAGCCGCGGCGAACCGGACATGGACGCCCTGCGCGGCGGTTTGGAGATATTGCGCGGTGCTGATTTGCGCCGTGTTTTGCCGGATATCAAAACGCCCGCGTTGGTCGTTGCCGGCGAGCGGGATAAACTCACGCCGGTTGCAGCTTCCCGATATCTGGCAGCCGGCTTGCCGAATGCGCGGTTGGTGGTCATCGATGGTGCGGCGCATGCGCCGTTCCTTTCCCACGCCGACGAGTTTGCAAAACATGTGGTGGAATTCATGAGCGAGCAACAACATGGATGAGTTTGCCGTAGACAAGAAACAGGTGCGCCAGGCGTTCAGCAGGGCGGCCGCGCATTACGATGCTGCTGCGGTGTTGCAGCGCGAGGTGTGCACGCGCATGCTGGATCGGCTGGATGTCATCAAGCTGCAGCCTGAGCGCATCCTTGATGCGGGCAGCGGCACCGGCTTCGGTACGCGGTCACTCGGCGAGCGCTACAAGAACGCGGACATTGTCGCGCTCGACATCGCTATCGGTATGCTGCAGGCGGCGAAAGGCACCTCGGGCTGGTGGCAGAAACTTTTTTCCGGCAACAAGAATGGCTTCCTGTGCGCCGATATCGAGGCGCTGCCGTTTGCAACCCAGAGCTTCGACATGGCGTGGTCCAACCTCACGCTGCAATGGTGCAACGACCTGCCCGAGACCATCAAGGGGCTGCATCGCGTGATCAAGACGGACGGCCTGTTGATGTTGTCCACCTTCGGCCCGGATACGCTGAAGGAGCTGCGCGCCGCGTTCGCCGGTGTGGACGGCTACAACCACTTCAACCGCTTCGCCGACATGCACGACATCGGCGACATGCTGGTCGCGGCGGGTTTCGCCGACCCGGTGATGGAGATGGAAAAGATCACGCTCACCTACAGCGATATGAAAGCGGTGATGCAGGACCTCAAGAGCATCGGCGCGCACAACGCCACCGCGGGAAGATCACAGGGCATGATGGGCAAGGCGAGGTGGGCGCGCGTCGCCCAGAATTACGAGACGCTGCGCCGCGACGGCAAGCTGCCCGCCACGTTCGAGATCGTGTATGGTCACGCATGGCGCGTGCCACCGAAACAAAGCGCGGATGGCCGGGCAGTGATCAAAACGAATTTCAGGTTGTGATGCGTATGGAGGCAGGGATGAAAAGGTGTTTCCGCAGTTTTAGGCTTGCAGCTTTATTTTTGATGTTTGTGACGAGCCTGAGCGCATGCGCGGGGCTGGGCGGCACGAGCTGGAAGGAGCAGGTTTTGTTGGACGACGGCAGCAAGATCATCGTCAGGCGTTCGCAAGGTTATGGTGGACGGAATGAGATCGGGCAATCCGTTCCGGTCAGTGAACATACGATTACTTTTAGTCTACCCGGTTCTGGCAAAAGGCTCAGTTGGATCAGCGAGTATGGCGAAGATCTTGGGCGCACCAATTTCAATTTGTTGGCGTTGCACATTCTCAACGGTACCGCTTATCTGGTCACTGAACCTAATCTTTGCCTGTCCTACAACAAATGGGGACGCCCCAACCCGCCCTATGTCATCTTCAGGAATTATGGCAAGGAATGGCAACGCATCCCCTTGTCAGAATTGCCCGCGGAATTCAAGTCGATCAACCTGATCGTCAACAATGGGCGTACAAAAGATATCGAATGGGCGTCGGCCAAATTGGGTTACGTGTCTGCGGAAGGAGTAAAGGACTTTAACAGCAGTCTTTCCCAACCCGAGTACCACACCATACTGAGGGAGCCGTTGGCTAATGGGAATGGGTGTTCAATTCCAACAACGTTTAGTGGAAAACCTGTTGCACCTATAGTAAATGGGCAGGTGCTTTACTACAACTGGTGGCCTTTGGCAACAGATTGGCTCAAGACGAATTATGGTGCAAAAAATAATTCCAACTAATTACAAGTAATTTTCTCAGGTGGGAAAATAATGGCAACAGTAATTGAGTACGTTTTGATGGCGGGCGCTGCACCCCTTGTTTTTTCTTTATGAGCTACTTCATCACCGGCACCGACACCGGCGTCGGCAAGACGCTGATCGGTTGTGCGCTGCTGCAGGGCTTTGCCGCGAGTGGTAGGCGCGTGGCAGGATTCAAGCCGGTCGCAGCCGGCGTCGATGCGGATGGGATGAACGACGATGCAAAAGCTCTACTCGCCACAAGCAACATTCCATTGAGTTATGGGCAGGTGAATCCGTACTGTCTGCACGAGGCGATCGCGCCGCACATTGCGGCATCACATGAAAATATACGCATCGAGTTGCCGCGCATCATCGCGGCGTACCGCGAACTGGCCGCAAAAGCGGATGTGGTGATCGTCGAAGGCGCGGGCGGCTTTCTCGTGCCATTGAATGGCAAGCAGTCCGTCGCGGATCTGGCCAGGGAACTCGGCCTGCCGGTGATCATCGTAGTAGGCATGCGATTGGGTTGCCTCAACCATGCTCTGCTAACCATGAAAGCCGTCGACGATTACGGGGTACAATGCGCCGGCTGGATAGCGAACGTACTGGATGGCGCCATGCCCGCCTTGCGGTCGAACATCGATGCTTTGCGAGCGTGCATTTCTGCACCATTGGTGGGTGTGGTTCCCTACATGGCGGTCCCGCATGTGCGGTTCGCCGCCGAGCAGATCGATTTCAGGAGAATGGACAATTGAAGTATCTGTACATGACACTGCGTCTGTCGTTTCTTGTATTCCTGCTTGCGTTGGCCAACTGTCATAGAACCCCGCCCGTCCACTTCCATGCGGGCGATGTGACCGGAAAATACCCGCAGGCCGATTTTCATTTGACCGACCACAACGGCAAGCCGCGCAGCCTGGAAGATTTCAAGGGCAAGGTCGTGGCGATCTTCTTCGGCTACACCCATTGTCCGGATGTCTGCCCCACCACCCTGGCGAAGATGTCGCAAACCCTGCGTCTGTTGGGCAAGGATGCGGACCGGGTGCAGGTATTGTTCGTCACGGTCGATCCGGAACGGGATACTCGCAAAATATTGGCGCAATTCGTGCCGGCCTTCAATCCAGCGTTCCTGGGTTTGTCCGGCGATGCGCAGGAAACCGCGGCTGCGGCCAAGAGCTTCAGGGTCATCTATCAGAAGGTTCCGGGCAAGCACGGTTATTATATGGATCATTCGACCTTCACCTATCTGGTCGATCCCCAGGGCAAGCTGCGCCTGATGGCCGGCGACCGGGAGCCGGCCGACTGGCTTGCGGAGGATATCCGCGGTTTGTTGGCAAGCGCGCAATGACCTGCTGGGGTATCATTGGCAGGTTAAATCACGATCAATGCAGTGGAACGATGTCATGATCAATCTATCGGCGGGTGAGTATTGCCGGTTCTGCAAGAAGTCGCACCATAAACAGATTGTCGGGAGTATGAATGGTTTCGGACAGACGGCCTCGATCTTCGCAATACATGGCTGAAGCAAGCGGCGATTTCCTGTCCAGCAGGCTGCTCTTGGTGTTGCGCGAATCGCGCTGGATCCTGCTGGTGGGCTGCGCGATCTATTTGACCATTGTCTTGTATGGCTATAATCCCGCCGACCCGGCCTGGTCGCACAGTGTCAAAGCCTTGCCGACCACCAACCCGGGAGGCGTGTTGGGCGCGTACCTTGCCGATATTCTGTTCTACCTGTTCGGTTTCTCCGCCTGGTGGTGTGTGCTGTTCATGTTGCAGCGCGTGTGGGCGGGCTACCATAATCTGCGCGTCAACAGCATCTTCAGCAAGCGCACCTGGCTGGTCTCGATCGCCGGTTTTGCGGCATTGCTGCTAGCCAGCAGCGCGCTCGAATCGATCCGCCTGTACACGCTCAAGGTCCCGCTGCCATTTGCGCCGGGAGGGATGCTCGGCGCGGTGCTGGGTGAATCGCTGGCACGCGTGTTCGGTTTTACCGGCGCGACGCTATTGCTGCTGACCCTGATCGCCGCCGCCTTCAGCGTGTTCAGCGGATTGTCCTGGCTGCGTTTCGTGGACCGGCTGGGCGAACTGATCGAATCCACTGTCCTCGGGATCCGTCTGGCATGGCAGACCCGCCAGGACAGGCGCATCGGCATGCTGGCGACCAATGAACGGGTCGCGGTCGTGGAAGAGATGAAGCGCTTCGAGGACCACCAGCCATTGCACATCGAAATGCCGCTGATCGAAGTGGCCAAATCGGCGCGGGCCGTGAAAGAGAAGCAGGTTTCGCTGTTTTCGGACATGCGCGATTCGCCGTTGCCTCCGCTGCATTTGCTGGACCAGCCCACGCAACAGGTCGAGGTCGTCTCCGCCGACACGCTGGAATACACTTCGCGCCTGATCGAGCGCAAATTGAACGATTTTGGCGTGGATGTAAGGGTGGTAGCCGCCTATCCCGGCCCGGTGATCACGCGTTACGAGATCGAACCGGCCGTCGGCGTGAAAGGCAGCCAGATCACCAATCTCGTCAAGGATCTGGCGCGCGCACTGTCGGTCGTGAGCATACGCCTCGTCGAAACGATCCCCGGCAAGGCCTACATGGCGTTGGAGCTGCCCAACCCGAGGCGGCAGGTGGTGCATCTGTCCGAGATACTCAGTTCGCAGGTGTATGCCGATATGGGTTCGGCGCTGACCATCGCGATGGGCAAGGATATCTCGGGCAAACCGGTGGTCGCCGATCTGGCCAAGATGCCGCACGTGCTGGTGGCGGGCACCACCGGTTCGGGCAAGTCGGTGGCGATCAACGCAATGATCCTGAGCTTGCTGTACAAGGTGACGCCGCAGCATGTGCGCCTGCTGCTGATCGACCCGAAGATGCTCGAGTTGTCGATGTATGAAGGCATCCCGCACCTGCTTGCGCCGGTGGTGACCGACATGCGCCAGGCAGCCTCGGCCCTGAACTGGTGCGTGCAGGAAATGGACAGGCGTTACCGCCTGATGTCCACGCTCGGCGTGCGCAATATCGCCGGTTACAACCAGAAAGTACATGAAGCCGCCAAGGCGCGCGAGCCGCTGACCAACCCGTTCACGCTTACTCCGGAAAATCCGGAAGAACTCGAAGAATTACCGCTGATCGTGGTATTCATCGACGAACTCGCCGACCTGATGATGGTGGTGGGCAAGAAGGTCGAGGAGCTGATCGCGCGTCTGGCGCAGAAGGCGCGCGCCTCGGGCATCCACCTGGTGCTGGCGACACAGCGCCCGTCAGTGGATGTGATCACCGGGCTGATCAAGGCCAATGTGCCGACACGCATCGCATTCCAGGTGTCGAGCAGGGTCGATTCGCGCACCATCCTCGACCAGATGGGGGCTGAAGCATTGCTGGGTCAGGGCGACATGCTGTATCTGCCGCCGGGCAGCGGTTATCCGCAACGCGTGCATGGCGCGTTCGTCTCCGACCAGGAAGTGCATCGTGTTGCGGAATATCTCAAGGCGCAAGGCGGGCCGCAGTACATTATCGACCTGGATACTTTGGAGGACTCTTCCGAAGAGGGCGGTGATGCAGGCGCGAGTCTGGATGCGGAAGCCGATCCGCTGTACGACCAGGCCGTCGAGATCGTCCTGAAGAATCGCCGCGCATCCATTTCCCTGGTGCAGCGGCATTTGCGCATCGGCTACAACCGCGCCGCGAGACTGGTCGAACAGATGGAAGCCGCAGGCATCGTCACGCCGATGCAAAGCAACGGAAATCGCGAAATCATAGCGCCCGCGAGGCAGCGCTGAGCATCGGGTTTCAGCGGCCGGGTAATTCCGATCGGGCGATCCCCCTGCCTGGTTCACGTCCGGTTTCCGGCCCCTTAAGGAGGATGATGAGATATATCTTTGCCGTTTTGATGCTGTCCGTTCTGCCATACACTGCCCACGCCGGAGCCATAGAAAAACTCAAGTCCTTCATCGCCGCGACACATTCCGCGCAGGCGGATTTCACCCAGGATGTCCTGGACCAGAACGGCAAGCGCATTCAGGGCGCGTCCGGCATCATGCAATTCCAGCGCCCCGGAAAATTCCGCTGGACTTACCAGAAGCCCTACGAGCAGCTGATCGTCGGAGACGGAAGCAAATTCTGGCTGTACGACGTGGATCTGAACCAGGTGACGGTCAGGAAACTGGATGCGGCTTTGGGCAGCAGTCCCGCCGCCTTGTTGTCGGGCAGCAACGAGATCGAGCGCGGATTCGAACTGGCCGAAAATGGCGACCGGGACGGGCTGGAATGGCTGCAAGCCACTCCGAAGGGAAAGGACAGCAGCTTCGAGAAGATCCTCATGGCATTCAACCCGCAATCCGAGTTGGTCACGATGGAATTGAACGACCTGTTCGGGCACAAGACGGTACTGCGGTTTACCCATCTGAAGCGCAACCCCAAGATACCGGAACAGCAATTCCGCTTCACGCCGCCCAAGGGCGCGGATGTGCTGAGCGAGTGACGGCTCGCTGAGTATTTCTGTGTTCGACGATGCGCCGGCCAGAGTGCATCCAGCCGATCGCAGCTTCGCTGTGATACCTCGCATACTCGCGACGTTTTTCAACACCCTGTAAGATAACGGTATATCTTCGTCTGCCGGGAAATTCAGAATGAGCCGTATCGCATTGGTGTGGGAACTCGGCACTTCATACGGACACCTTTCCGCATTGCTGCCGTTTGCATTGAAACTCAGGCAGCGCGGGCATGAAGTGATGCTTGCGTTGCGCGAGCTTCACTACGCCGGCAGCATCCTCGCGGAAAAGATCCCGCTGTTCCAGGCGCCGGTCTGGCTGCCGCAGATGACCGGATTGCCGGATCCGCCGCTGAACTATTCGGAGATCCTGATGCGCTACGGATATTTCAACGCGGATGGACTGGCGGGTTTGGTCGGCGCATGGCGATCCTTGTTTGCGCTTCACGGCAGCGACGCGATCGTCGCGGATCACTCGCCCACGGCCCTGCTTGCCGCACGCAGCATGGGTCTGGCGGCAACGACGCTGGGTTCCGGATTCTATTGCCCGCCGCAGCGGAACCCGATGCCCAACATGCGCGCTTGGCTGGATGTGCCGCAGCAGCGGCTGGAGAATTCCGACGCGCGGGTGCTGGCTGCCATGAATTCGGTGCTTGCCGGTTACAAGGCCAAACTGCTGGCGAGCGTCAGCGAATTGTTCGCGACCGAAGAAAACTTCATCTGTACTTTTGCCGAACTGGACCATTACGCGCAGCGCGAACCAGTCAAATATTGGGGCGCAAGCTGGAATATCACTTCCGGACGGGAGGTCTCGTGGCCGGAAGGCGAAGGCAAGCGGGCGTTCATCTATCTGGAGCCGCATCAGCGCGATTTCAGCGGCGTAATGGAAGCGGTCACCGCTCTTGGCATGCGCGCCATCATTTGCGCGCCGGGGATTTCGGATGACATGCGGCGGAAATACGAAAATCCGCGCACCGTCGTTTCGGCCAGCCCGTACCGGCTGGACAAACTTCTGGCGGCATGCGACCTGTTCATCGGTTATGCGGGGCACGGGATGACGGCAACCATGCTGATGGCGGGTGTGCCGCTATTGCTGTTGCCCACCCAGCTTGAACGCTTCCTGCTGGCGATGCGCGTCGCGGCCATGGGCGCGGGCATCGCGGTGAATCCCGACGCGCCGCCGCCGGATTACACGGCCTTGGTACGCATGCTGCTGGATGCGCCGGGCTATCGTGAACAAGCACGGCAATTCGCGAAAAGATACGGTGATTTCGACCAGAACCGGCAGCAGGAAGATATCGTGGACAGAATCGAGGCGATTGCCGAAGAGGCCATTGCGGCCCGAAAGAAGGTCAGGGCATGACGGCCGATACACGCGATCTGTTCGCCGAAAAAGCCGCTGCCGCGCCGCTGGCGGAACGCCTGCGCCCCAAGCACATCGACGAAGTGATCGGGCAATCCCATTTGCTGGGCGAGGGCAGGCCGCTGCGCATGGCGTTCCAATCCGGCAAGCTGCATTCGATGATCCTGTGGGGACCGCCCGGCGTCGGCAAGACCACGCTGGCGCGTTTGATGGCCTCGGCCTTCGATGCCGAATTCGTGCCGCTGTCCGCGGTGCTGTCCGGTGTGAAGGACATCCGCGACGCGATCACACAGGCGCAACTCGCATTGCAGCAGTATGGACGCCACACCATCCTGTTCGTGGATGAAGTGCATCGCTTCAACAAATCGCAACAGGACGCCTTTCTGCCATTTGTCGAACAGGGTCTGGTGACCTTCATCGGCGCGACCACCGAGAATCCTTCGTTCGAAGTGAACAACGCGCTGTTGTCGCGCGCGCAGGTGTATGTGCTGCATGCGTTGTCGGCCGAGGAACTGGAACAACTGTTCGAGCGCGCTCGCAAGCTTGCAATGCCGGAATTGGAATTCGACGAAGCGGCGAAAGAGCGCATCATCGGCTACGCCGACGGCGATGCGCGCAGATTGCTCAACGCGCTGGAGCAATTGCAGGTCGCGGCGCAGACCAAGGACATAAAAAAGATAGACAGCGCGTTCGTGGACAATACGCTGGCGCAGAACCTGCGGCGTTTCGACAAGGGCGGCGAGGCGTTCTACGACCAGATCTCCGCGCTGCACAAATCGGTGCGCGGCTCCAATCCGGATGCGGCACTCTACTGGCTGGTGCGCATGCTGGACGGCGGCGCCGACCCGCTCTATCTGGCGCGGCGCATCGTGCGCATGGCGTGGGAAGACATCGGCCTGGCCGATCCGCGCGCATTCCAGATCACACAGGATGCGGCGCAAACCTATGAACGTCTCGGTTCGCCGGAAGGAGAGCTCGCGCTGGCGCAGGCGATCCTGTATCTGGCGTGCGCGCCCAAGTCGAATGCAGGGTATGTCGCGTATAATGCCGCGCGCGCCTGGGTGGCGGAGGACGGTTCGCGCGAAGTGCCGCTGCATCTGCGCAACGCGCCGACCAAGCTGATGAAGCAACTCGACTACGGCAAGGGATACCGTTATGCGCACAACGAGGAAGAAGGCTATGCGGCGGGCGAGACCTATTTCCCGGATGACATGCCGGAAGTGAGTTTCTATCAGCCCACCGATCACGGATTGGAAGCGAAGATCGCCGAGAAGCTGGCGCATTTGCGCGAACTGGATGGAAAATACAAGAAGGAAAAGGAATAGCAGCATGCTGGACATACAGGCTCTGCGGAGCAACCTGAACGAAGTTGCACAGAGACTGGCGACGCGCGGTTTTGCGCTGGATGCGCAAAGATTCGCGCAGCTCGAAGCCGAGCGCAAATCTATTCAGACCCACACCCAGGAATTGCAAGCCAAGCGCAACGCAACGTCCAAGCAGATCGGCGCGGCAAAGGCCAAAGGCGTAGACGTGTCGGCGATCATGGCGGAGGTGGCGGATCTCGGCGACGAACTCAAGCAGGCGGAAGCGCAACTGGGCGACGTGCAAATCGCATTGCAGCAAATGCTGGAAGTGATCCCCAACATGCCGCACAGCAGTGTGCCGGTGGGGAAATCCGAAGCCGACAACAAAGAAGTGCGCAAGGTCGGCGAGATTCCAAAATTCGATTTCGAGGTGAAGGATCATGTCAGCATCGGCGAAGGCTTGGGCGGTCTGGATTTTGAAACGGCGACAAAGATTGCCGGGGCGCGTTTCTCGCTGCTGAAAGGCCCGCTGGCGCGGCTGCATCGCGGGCTCGCGCAGTTCATGCTGGACACACATACCGATCAGCACGGTTACACCGAGACCTATGTACCGTACATGGTGAACGCGGACTCGATGCGCGGCACCGGGCAGTTGCCGAAATTTAAAGCGGATTTGTTTAGGGTTCCGAGATCAAAATTTGAGACGACGGATAGTGCATTAAGTGTTCCAGAGGGGCAGATTTATAGAACTGGGATAATTCAAGTAGAGGAGGATTGGTATCTCATCCCCACTGCCGAAGTCCCCGTGACCAACTTCGTGCGCGACGAGATCGTGCCGCTGGATAAACTGCCGATGAAATTCGTCGCGCACACGCCTTGCTTCCGCAGCGAAGCCGGTTCCTACGGCAAGGACACGCGCGGCATGATCCGCCAACACCAATTCGACAAAGTCGAGCTGGTGCAGATCGTGCATCCGGACAAATCCTACGAAGGCCTCGAAGAGTTGCTCGGCCATGCCGAGACGATTTTGAAAGAACTCAAGTTACCCTACCGTGTGGTAAAGCTGTGTACCGGAGACATGGGCTTCTCCGCTGCGCTGACTTATGACATCGAGGTGTGGCTGCCGGCGCAGAACACGTACCGCGAGATTTCCTCGTGCAGCAACTTCGAGGCATTCCAGGCGCGGCGCATGCAGGCGCGCTTTCGCAATGCGCAGGGCAAACCGGAATTGCTGCATACCTTGAACGGTTCCGGGCTTGCGGTTGGCCGCACCCTTGTTGCGGTTTTGGAGAACTATCAACAAGCCGATGGCAGCATAGTGATCCCCGAAGTTTTGCGTCCTTACATGGGCGGGATGGAAAGACTCACGCCCTAGGGCAGCAAGTGCTGCAACGGGAGTGTAGGCACCAGTCGGTATGAAGTCTCCCCGGACGGGGCCGCTTCGATCTGACCGGGCTCGAGCCGCTTGAGCATGTCATAGTAGCTGCGAACGCTTTCCACCAGGATCACTGCCTCTCCGCCGCGCGCATAACCGTGCTTCAGCGTCTTGTAGTATTTCGGCCGGTTCAGCAGCGGCATCCATTTTTTCACGTCCGTCCAGCTGTCCGGGTTCATCCGGTGGCGCTTGGTCAGGATGCGCGCATCTTCCAGATGACTCGAACCCTGATTGTAGGCAGCCAGCGCCAGCCAGGTGCGATCGGGATCCTTGATGCGCCGCGGCAATTTATCCTTGAGCATTCGCAGATACTTTGCGCCGGCGATGATGCTTTCGCGCGCATCCAGGCGGTTGCTGACGCCCAGTCGATCGGCGGTATCTCCGGTCAGCATCATCATGCCGCGCACATTGGTCTGGGAAGTCGCGAGCGGATCCCACTGCGATTCCTGATAGGAAAGCGCCGCAAGCAGGCGCCAATCCAGTTCGGTCAGGGTGCCGGCCTCTTCGAACAGGCGGCGATAGTGCGGCAGCACGGCATTGGTCCTGGAGATAAAGCCGGCTGCATCCATCTTGTCCAGACGGTCGCTGTGACCGTAATAGCGGTCCAGCAGGCGGTGCAGCGTGCCGTCCTGTTGTATGTTCGCGAAAAACATTTCCGCCTGTCTGAGCAGATCGGAATCGACGTTGCCGGGAAATGCCCATGCGAGCTGCGACGGCTGCACGATATCGAATTCGGCGACCAGATTGGGATGATAATGGCGCGCATCGGCATATTGGAGTTCGTTGGCAGCCACGCAATCCATATTGCCGTCGCCGACTTCCGCCAGCAGGTCTTGCGTGGTGAGATCGTGGTCCGCCTGCCATTTCAACGCGGGAAAATTCCTCTGCGCCTCGCGCAACGCCGTCTCATGGGCCGACCCTGCGGCCACCATCAATCTCCTGCCTTTCAGGCCGGCGAGATCTTGCATGCGCGGCGTGTCGTTATTGCATACCACCAGCTCGCGCACGCTTTGGTAGCCCGGACCGAATTGCAGCGCGGCGGGATGGGCCTCCCTGCGCAGCGGTGCGGCGGCGAGATGCGTCCGATGATTGCGCAAGGCGTCGGGCATTTCATCCAGCGGCAACGGCACCAGTTCGAGCGTGTCATGCAGTTGCTCGGCGAACAATCTAGCCAATTCGCGCTGAATCTCCGACTCCGGCCATAGTTCGTCTTCCGGGACCGCCACCACCAGTTTTCCCGATTTCCAGGATGGAACTTGTTGATCGCAGGAGGCCAGCAACACGCATAAGCTGGCCAGCAAGAATTGCGCACATCGGTTCGGGTTCCGCATGTGAACATTCTGCACCAAATCGGAGGTTGCTGGTAGAATGCGCGCCCTGTTGTCGAATCATCCGGAGAGGTGGCAGAGTGGTCGAATGTACCTGACTCGAAATCAGGCGTAGCGTCTACGCTACCGTGGGTTCGAATCCCACCCTCTCCGCCAAGTTCAAAAGGGCACCCGCAGGGGTGCCCTTATTTAATTTTGATGGGGGTATGCGGACTACGGAACCTCTGACTCAATCCCGCATGATCGCGCATTGGGCTTTGGGGAGGGGGATGCGAGTGGTCATTGTTAATCACGGCCAGCGTCACTTCACTTGCCCGCCGAAACAATCGATTTCATGAGGAGATAAAAGATATAAGGGGATACGGCGATAACCCAGGCTCCGATTTGGGGAGTTACAAAAAACGAATCCAAAACGTCTTTGTATGTTGTATCGGCATCGAAAAAAATAATGATTGAAGGGATGATAACGATCCCCAAGAAGAAGCAGCCCAAAAACACAAGCAATTCCTTCGCAATACTTCGTCTAGATGCCATTTGAATGCTCCTTCGGCCACCACGTCGTGCGCACCAAATTCGACGCTCCGGAAATGGCAGTCGGGCCTCGGTTGCGCTTTTCAAGATATACGATACTCCGACTCTACCCTTGTGCCAATGAGCGGGTACGGAATTGATGCGTTAATCTGTCCTTGGCGGCAAAGTATCGCGCCATTGAAATTCTGTGGCTTGGTAGATTCAAGTTTCCCGAAGCAGACACTTGCCAAGAGCGGCTTACGACACAAAGCGGAACTTTGATTTTCCAGAAAGCTGAAGTTCAACTCAATGCTAGGCGCCTTCCACTTCACAATCTTATTGCACACCGCGTTGATGCACCCGCGGCAGGATTTTCTATCTGAATACGATGGCCTTGTTGCCGCAGACCAATACACGATCTTCGGCGTGGTAGCGCAGGCCACGAGACAGGACGGTTTTCTCAATGTCACGCCCATAGCGAATCAGATCATTGACCGTGTCGCCGTGATCGATTCGAACCGTATCCTGTTCAATGATCGGTCCCGCATCGAGTTCGTCGGTCACGTAATGGCAGGTCGCACCAATCAATTTGACGCCGCGAAAATAAGCCTGGTGATAAGGCCTCGCGCCAACGAAGGAGGGCAGGAAACTGTGGTGGATGTTGATAATTCGCCCGGGATATCGCTCGCACAGCGATGAGGGCAGTATCTGCATGAAGCGTGCCAATACGATGCAATCGGCGCGGTGCTTCTCGAATAGGGCATCGACCTGCTCAAACGCAGCTTGCTTATCATTTTGCATATCAACCTGGGCGAATGGTATGCCATGCCACTCGACGAAGCTGCGCAAGTCCCCATGGTTGGAGATCACGCAGGGTATCTCCACTAGCAACTCTCCACTGCGCCAGCGATGCAGTAAATCGTTCAGACAATGATCTTGTTTGCTTACCAGGATCACCAACCGCTTCTTCCGAGCCGAGTCGGACAACTGCCAGTTCATGCCGAATTCCTGCGCTAAATCGGCAAAACGACCGCGGAACTCCTCGGCATCGAAGGGCAAGGAATCGGCGCGTATCTCCTGCCGCATGAAAAAGAGTTGCGCCTCCTGCTCGGTGTGATAACTCGCTTCGACGATGAATCCGCCGTACTGTGCGATGAATCCGCTCACCGCTGCGATGATGCCCGCTCGATCCGGGCAGGAGATGGTAAGTATGTAACGCCGAGAGCTGCTCATAATGATTCCTTCTTTAACATGGGAGGTGAGCAACTCAATCTATTGCGTTTGCTGCGCTATCCAATAAGTGCAAATAATCCACTCACGTAGCTGCCCTTCAACCACCCAGATCCAAGTTCAATTCTACGCTACCCCGGCGTAATATCCTCTCACCATTGCACGCAAAAACAGTATGCATCATTTCGCAGTTGCAAGACTGTTAATGTCGGATCATTTTGGTATATAGTGTCCATGCTTCACTTCTTTTGATAATAGCCAAGAAAGGAACCATCATGAACCGGACAGAAATAACAGCTTCAACGCCCAAAAAAGCAGGCAGCACAAAACCAAAGAAGAAAGTTGCCCCTAACGATCCTTGCACCTGTGGGAGCGGCAAAAAGTATAAAAGTTGTTGCGGGGCGGGGAAGTAATACCCAGACTTTCCGGGTGATGGGCGGCTGCTTTTTGGCGTCTCATTGGCTGCGCATGGTCAGGTTTGAATGACAAATATTATTTTGTCAGGGGTTAGCACAGTGTCCGGTTTTGGCACAGAGCGGTCTTCCGGTCTTAATACTGGCTTATCGGAAAACCGCCCTTGGAACTTTGAAATCAAGATAATTAATATCGCAAGGATGCGGATAGGGGTGACACGTATACCCGATATTAAAGTTTACAATCACCTTCTCTCAGTGTTGTTCAAGTATCCAATCAGCCAATTCCTTGGCTTCGATCCCTGAAACATCGGGCCGATTGCCTTCTGAGGATGGCATTGGGGTGGAACCCCAGTGGTTTATGCCGCCGCTTCGTATTGTTATTACCAAAC
>DATKAK010000016.1:0-10707 GCA_035498295.1 Gallionella sp.
TTACTTTCTTTTGCGTCGCCAAAAGAAGGTAACCGAAGAAAAGGCGACCCCGGTTTGCCGCCGCTTCGCGGTTTCCTGCGTTGCTCGACTGGTCAGGCGGCTGCGGAACTCGCACGATCCGCTACGCGGCCACGTCCTCAGACAGTCCTCGCCGACTACCCCTGACCAGCCTGCGCTACTCGGCGGCGCACAGGGGAATTGAAAAGCGGTTTTGTGTGCGCTACGCGCACGAGTTTTGTGGCAATTATTAATGTTGGGCTTTGCCCGACATAGTGAGCAAAGCTCACCCGTTTTGTTGTTTTTATCCCATGTGCACCGCCGAAGATCAGTTGCAAGCAGGCGGAGGTTTAGGCGAGCATTGTTCGAGTCCCGCAGTGGGGCGCGGGGTGTGCGCCCCGCCAGGTCGAGTTGCGCAGCCCCGCTTGCTTGCGGCTGGTCGAGGGTACCCCGCAGGGGCGGTAAACCTGGGTCGCCTTCTTTTGGGTTACTTTTTCTTGGCGACCCAAGAAAAAGTGACTAGCTGTCGGGCTACCCCCGACGAAGTCGTCTTTGGCCGCACAAAGAAAGTAATCGGCGTGCGGGGCCGTACCCCGCGACTTTGATTTTGGAGAAGCAAAAGTCTAAGCAACCTTCGTTGCTTTCTTTCCCCGTTTGCCTATATGCGCTTCCCCGCGCTGTCTGGCCAGTTCGACCTGCTTCTGCCGCTCCAGCGCGGCCGCGCGTTTTTCGGGAGTCAAAGCATCAAAACACTTCGGGCAGGACACGCCGGCCTGATATTTGGGAGAGGCTTTTTCTTCCGCGGTGATCGGGCGCGAGCAGCCGTAGCACAGTTCGTAATGCCCCGGCGCGAGACCTTGCCCGACGGCAACGCGCTGGTCGAACACGAAGCATTCGCCCTGCCACAAGCTTTCCTCGGCCGGGATGTTCTCCAGATATTTCAGTATCCCGCCTTGCAGGTGATAGACCTCGGGAAAGCCCTGCTGCAGCATATAGGCCGAGGCTTTTTCGCAGCGTATGCCGCCGGTGCAGAACATCGCGACGCGCGGCTGTTTCTCAGGATCGAAATGTTTTTTTACGTAGTCGGGAAATTCGCGGAAGGTGGTGATGCGTGGATCGATTGCGCCCTTGAAGGTGCCGACATCCACTTCATAATCGTTGCGCGTGTCGACCAGCAGCACATCCGGATCGCTGATCAGTTCGTTCCAGTCTTCCGGCTTGACGTAATGCCCGACCTGATCGGTCGGGTCGATGCCCGGCACGCCCATCGTGACGATCTCTTTTTTCAGCTTGACCTTCATCCGGTAGAACGGCGGATGGTCGGCGCTGGATTCCTTGTGCTCCAAGTCAGACAAGCGCCGATCACTGCGCAGGTAAGCCAAAATCTTGTCAATGCCGGAACGCGAACCGGCGATCGTGCCGTTGATGCCTTCTTGCGCGAGCAGCAGGGTGCCGGTGATGCCCAGCGCATCGCACTGCGCCAGCAGCGGCTCGCGCAGCGACGCGCAATCGGGCAGCTTCACGAACTTGTATAGTGCCGCGACGACTAATGGGCTCGTCTTTACGTTTGTTTTTTGGGTCATTTCCATTGGTCAGGTATTGATGCAATTGCATATGAGTGGAGTAAACTAGTTTAATTCAAATCAGGAGAAATACCATGCAACTCGACGACCGCAGCCTGGATATCATTTTCCGTAACGCGCGCACCCACAACGAATGGCTGGACAAGCCGGTCAGCGATGCGCTGCTGCAGCAGATCTACGACTTGATGAAATGGGGGCCGACCAGCGCCAATTCGAGCCCAGCGCGTTTTGTGTTCGTGCGCAGCGAGCAGGCAAAGCAGCGCCTGCTGCCGGCGGTATCTCCGGGCAATCTTGAAAAGACCCGCGCCGCGCCGGTAACGGCCATCGTCGCGTACGACACCGAGTTTTATGAAAAACTGCCGAAACTTTTTCCGCAAGCCGATGCGCGATCATGGTTCGCCGGCAACCAGCCGCTGATCGATACCACGGCGTTCCGCAACGGCACGCTGCAGGGCGGTTATCTGATCCTTGCGGCGCGCGCGCTTGGACTTGATGCCGGCCCGATGTCCGGCTTCGACAATGCAAAAGTGGACAGGGAGTTTTTTCCGGACGGCAAGGTCAAATCCAATTTTCTGGTCAACCTCGGCTACGGTGACCATCCCAAATTGTTTCCGCGCAATCCGCGTCTTTCTTTTGCAGAGGCGGCGAAAATCTTATAGGGGTATAGTGCAAGCGTTATCGATTGCTGAAAACTCTCAATTCAGGGGGAGAGATGATGATGCCAAAACTGAAACCAAGTCCAAACAGATTGCTGCTGGCGTTATTTGCAATCGCGCTGCTTGACGTATCCGTTGCAGGATGCGCGCAAAATCAAATAGTGAATAAGGTCGCCGACCAGAATGTCGATTGCCGCACCTGCCACTCGTCCGGCGGAATACCGGGCGCCAGGGATTTCAGCCCGATTTATACCGACCCTAAATCCCATCATCCGGTCGGTGTCAACTATCCCCTCGGTTCCAATGCCTATCCGAAATTCAGGGTGCCGGACGGGCAAGCCGGGGAAATCACGTTCTTCGACCGGAACGGCGACGGGCGGCCGGATGCAGACGAGATCCAACTGTACGGCACGAGTGTCAGGGCGACCGTTGAATGTTCATCTTGCCACAGGCCGCATGAAGGCCCGTTGGAGGCGGGTTATTCCCCGCGCAAAGCTTATTTGCGCGTGGACAATTCGCGAAGCGCGTTGTGCCAGACGTGCCATCTCGAATAATCGGTTGGAGGAATGCCAGCTTGCGCGTATGCGACTTTTGTCTAATGAGCGGCGATTATCTTCCTGGCCTCGGTCAGCAAAAAATCCCTGAATGCCAACGCAGCCCCGGATAGGCGTTTATTGCTGCGATGCGCGACGTACCAGCTGCGCATCAGCGGGAAGTCCTCGACATTGAGCATCGCGAGCCGTTTTGTCTCCAGTTCAAGCTCGATGCTGTGCAGCGACAAGATTCCCAGCCCCATCCCGGCTTGGACTGCTTGCTTGATCGCCTCGTTGGTTTCCACTTCCATGATGATATGCGGCTGGACCTTGTGCTGGGCGAAGACCCTTTCCATCGCGCTGCGGGTGCCGGAGCCCGGCTCTCGTGACAGAAAGTTCTCTTCGGCAAGTTTTGAGAACTTGATGCGTTTCTGTTTTGCCAGTGGATTGTCCGGCGCGGCGATCACGACCAGCGGGTTGTCCAGAAATGGCTCGGCGCTGATGTCCAGCCCATCCGGAGGCAACCCGAGGATGGCGACGTCGGTACTGTTGTCGGCGAGTTGCTTGAGGACGGCATCGCGGTTGGCGACCTGCAGGATCACATTGATATCGGGATAGCGGCGGCAAAATCTGGCCAGCAATTTCGGGGTGAAGTAATTGGCCGTATTGACCACCGAGATCGTCAGCTTGCCGTGCCCCAACCCTTTCATCGCTTCGAATACCGATTCCATCTCGGCAAGCTGTTGTGTGATGTTGCGGCAGTAATGGAACAGCTCCCGGCCTGCCTCGGTGAGATAGATCTTCTTGCCCATCTGTTCGAACAAGGGCAGGCCGATGCTTTCTTCCAGTTGTTTGATCTGCATCGACACAGCGGGTTGCGACAGGTAAAGCTGTTTGGCCGCCTGCGAGAAGTTGAGCTTGGCCGCGGCGGATTCAAATACCTGTAATTGTCTTAAAGTTAGGTGTAGCATCTAAATCCGCCCTGCAAATAACGTATAATTTCAAGCTTATCATAACTATCAAAACAATTGAATTGTACTTATGTATCGCAGAGGCTACGATGCTTTCCGTGAAGTAGGTGTTCCAACCGCGACGCATCGCGCCGCATTTTTATAGGGAGTTTAATCATGGCAGTGAAAAAATATAGCGCCGGTGTAAAAGAATACCGGCAAACTTACTGGATGCCCGAATACACGCCTAAGGATACCGATATCCTGGCGTGCTTCAAGATCACCCCGCAGGCTGGCGTGGATCGTGAAGAGATCGCGGCCGCGGTGGCGGCGGAATCCTCCACGGGAACCTGGACCACGGTATGGACCGACTTGCTGACCGACCTGGATTACTACAAGGGCCGCGCCTATCGCATCGAAGACGTGCCCGGCGACGACACCTGTTTCTATGCGTTTGTGGCCTACCCGATCGACCTGTTCGAGGAAGGCTCGATGGTCAACGTGCTGACCTCGCTGGTTGGCAACGTGTTCGGCTTCAAGGCCTTGCGCGCCCTGCGCCTGGAAGATATCCGCTTCCCGATCGCCTATATCATGACCTGCGGCGGTCCGCCGCAAGGTATCCAGGCCGAACGCGACATCATGAACAAATACGGCCGTCCGTTGCTGGGTTGCACCATCAAGCCCAAGCTGGGTCTGTCGGCGAAGAACTACGGCCGGGCTGTTTACGAATGCCTGCGCGGCGGTTTGGATTTCACCAAGGACGACGAGAACGTCAACAGCCAGCCGTTCATGCGTTGGCGCGCACGTTTCGACTTCGTGCAGGAAGCGATCGAAAAGGCGGAACGCGAAACCGGCGAGCGCAAGGGCCACTACCTGAACGTGACTGCACCGACACCGGAAGAAATGTATAAGCGTGCCGAGTATGCGAAAGAAATCGGTTCGCCGATCATCATGCACGACTACCTGACAGGCGGTCTGACTGCCAACACGGGGCTGGCCAACTGGTGCCGCAACAACGGCATGCTGCTTCATATCCACCGCGCGATGCACGCCGTGCTCGACCGTAATCCCCACCATGGCATTCACTTCCGTGTGCTGACCAAGGTGCTGCGTCTGTCCGGCGGCGACCACCTGCACTCCGGCACCGTGGTGGGCAAACTGGAAGGCGACCGTGCATCCACATTGGGCTGGATCGACACGATGCGCGACGAATTCATCAAGGAAGACCGTTCGCGCGGCCTGTTCTTCGACCAGGACTGGGGCTCCATGCCCGGCGTGATCCCGGTAGCATCCGGCGGTATCCACGTGTGGCACATGCCTGCACTGGTCAACATCTTCGGCGATGATTCCGTGCTGCAGTTCGGCGGCGGCACCCTGGGTCATCCCTGGGGCAACGCTGCAGGCGCCGCGGCCAACCGGGTTGCGCTGGAAGCGTGCGTGGAAGCGCGCAACGAGGGGCGCCAGATCGAGAAGGAAGGCAAGGATATTCTGACCAATGCAGCGAAGAGCAGCCCCGAACTCAAGATCGCCATGGAAACATGGAAGGAGATCAAGTTCGAATTCGACACCGTCGACAAGCTGGACGTAGCGCACAAGTAATGAGGCAGGTCGGGTTAGGCCGATGGCCGTAACCCGACAATTGAAATGATCATGTTGGGTTACGGCTTGGCCTAACCCGACCTACAATAAAGGGAACCAAAATGAGTGAAATGCAAGATTACAGATCACGCCTGTCCGACCCGGCCAGCCGCAAGTTCGAGACTTTCTCCTATCTGCCGGCGATGAGCGCAGACAGCATCAAGAAGCAGGTCGAATACCTGGTGAAAAAAGGCTGGAACCCGGCGATCGAACACACCGAACCCGAGCACCTGATGGATAACTACTGGTACATGTGGAAGCTGCCGATGTTTGGCGAAACGGACGTCAATAAAGTGGTTGCCGAGGCGGAAGCCTGCCATAAAGCCAATCCGAACAATCACGTTCGCCTGGTCGGTTATGACAACTTCAAACAAAGCCAGGGCGCGGCCATGGTGATCTTTCGCGGCAAGACGGTTTAACCGGTTTTAAATTGAACATGAAACCCTCGTTGTCGCCAAGACGGCGGGGGTTTTTTGTTTAAGTTCACCCTGAACGCAATGCCAGAAGCCGGCTTCTGGCATTGCGTCTGAATAATTCGATATGGAGTAAAACATGAGCGAAGTGATCGAGCAGTACCGGATTACCAAACAACCCTACTATCGTACCGTAGGCGACGAGGTGGAGTTGTTTGAGGCGGCGTATTCGGTGCGCATGCCGATGATGCTTAAGGGTCCGACCGGCTGCGGCAAGACGCGCTTTGTCGAATTCATGGCACATAAGCTGAACAGGCCGCTGATCACCGTGGCGTGCAATGAAGACATGACCGCCTCCGATCTGGTGGGCCGTTTTTTGCTCGATGCCACCGGCACGCGCTGGCAGGACGGGCCGCTGGCGATCGCCGCGCGGTACGGAGCGATCTGCTACCTGGATGAAGTGGTGGAAGCGAGACAGGACACCACCGTGGTCATCCATCCGCTCACCGACAATCGACGCGTATTGCCGTTGGAAAAGAAAGGGGAATTGCTGCATGCGCATCCTGATTTTCATCTGGTGATCTCCTACAACCCGGGTTACCAGAGCCTGATGAAAGATTTGAAGCAGTCCACCAAACAGCGCTTTGGCGGGCTGGATTTCAACTATCCCGAACACAAGACCGAGACCGAGATCGTGGCGCATGAAACCGGGGTATCGGCGGATATTGCCGGAAAACTGGTGAGCATCGCCGAGCGTGCACGCAATCTTAAAGGTCATGGGTTGGATGAAGGCATCTCCACGCGCATGCTGGTTTACGCGGGATCGCTGATCGCCAAGGGCGTGAAACCCTTGCCCGCCTGTCGCGTGGCGCTGGTGCGGCCGATCACCGACGACCCGGACATGCGCGATGCTCTGGATGCCGCCGTAACGACCTTTTTCAGCGACAAATAATACATCTTCATGTCGCTCAAGCTGGACGATTATCAGGAGTTGTTGGACGGCCTGCCGCCGGAGGCCGTGCAGGTTCTTCATTCATCCTGGCTGGAAGCGACTAAGGCGTTCACGGCGCGCGGCCTGGATAACTACCTGAAGGCGGCTTCGGCGATCAACCAGCTGGGACGCGGTGCGGGTCTGGTGATCGCCTGGCTGGAAGAAGCGCCGCATGTGGGCAAGGAAATCGGCGAAGAGGTCATCGTCGACCTGGCGCAGACGGCGATGAACCTGACCTCCAAGACTTCCGGTTCGGTCATCGAGTTGATCCTGGCCACCTCGACGACCGCCGCGCGCCGTCTGGGTGATGCACAGCTGTTCCTGAATTATCTGCAATTCATCGATACGCTGATTTCCCGCGCGCCACGGGGAGTGCGGCCGATGCTGGATGAACTGGATGTGCTGCTGGCCCAGCTGACACTGGGAGGGCTGCGACGCTGGGCAATGTGGGGCGCGCATGCGCATCGCACCAATTACGAAGAGCAGGTCAACTACTTCAGCCTGAATTCGAAAGAGTCGCAGGCGATCCTGATGAAGGAACGCAAAGGCACGCTGTTCGTGGATGTGCAGCGGCGTATCAACATGTATCTGCGCGCCTTATGGGGACGCGATTTTTTCCTGCGGCCCACTTCGGGGGATTTCGAGACGCGCGAAGGCTACAAACCTTTTATCGAGGGATATCTGTTGCACCTGCCGGATGCCTATGATGATTTCGAAGGCATCTCCGGCGTGGAGCTTTATCGCGCAGCGGCCGCGCACAGCGCGGCGCATCTGGTCGAAACCAGGACGCCGATTTCGGCCGAGTCGCTCAATCCGCTGCAGATGGCGGTGATCGCCGTTATCGAGGACGCGCGGGTGGAAACCCTGGCGATCCGCCGGTTTCCTGGGCTGCGCCAACTGTGGGCGAAGTTTCACACCATACCGTCTTCACAGGCCGTATCCGTCGGTGATTATCTGAACCGACTGGCGCGCGCGCTGCTGGACCAGGACTATGCGGACGCGGACCCATGGATAGCCGAGGGGCGCGCTCTGTTTGCCGCGGCCGGGGAGCGTCTGCATGACAACCAGGTCTCGTGGGATATCGGGGTGCAACTTGCGCACAGGCTCAAGGAAAAAGCGATTCCCTTCAATCCGCGCGCAGATCTATTGGCAGCGCCCTATCGTGACGACAACCGCTATTTCTGGGAATTCGAGGAATTCGATTTCGATCAGGCAGCCGCTGCGGGTTATGAGACCGTGCAACAGGTGCGCAAATACGTGAATGTGATGGAAATGGTCAACGAGATCGATTGCGAGCTGGCGGGCGACGATGCGCAAGAGATCTGGGTATTGGCGACCGAATTGCGCCCCTATGAGGACATGGGCAAGTCGTATAACGAAATGGAAGGCAAAGAGCCGGTCTCCGATCCCTTCCATTATTCCGAGTGGGATTATCAGATCCAGCTGGAAAGACCGAGCTGGACCACGGTGCTGGAAAAGCGCCCCAAGCAGGGCGATCTGCAGGTCATCGATGAGATCGCGGCGCAGCATAAACGCATCATCGCGCAGATGAAATTCCTGCTGGATGCGATGCAGCCGCAGGGTGTGACGCGCATCCGCAAACTGGAAGATGGCGATGAACTGGATATCAACGCGGTGATCGCAAGCAGCATAGACATGCGTATGGGCATGCAGCCGGATCCGCGCATCATGATGCGCAGCGTGCGCAAGATCCGCGACATCTCGGTGCTGGTGCTGCTTGATCTGTCCGAGTCCACCAACGAGATGGTCGCGGGCCAGGAGCACACGGTGCTCGATCTGACCCGCCAGGCGACCGTGCTGCTGGCCGATGCGATCAGCAAAGTGGGCGACCCGTTCGCGATCCACGGTTTTTGTTCCGATGGCAGGCATGATGTGGAATATCATCGCTTCAAGGATTTCGATCAGCCTTATAATGAAGTGCCCAGGGCGCGGCTGGCGGGCATGACCGGGCAATTGTCCACCCGCATGGGGGCGGCGATTCGCCACTCCACCCATTATTTGAAACGCCAGCGCTCGGCGAAAAAATTGCTGCTGGTGATCACCGACGGCGAGCCCGCGGACGTGGACGTGCGCGATCCTCAGTATTTGCGCTATGACGCCAGGAAAGCAGTCGAAGAAGCGGGACGAATTGGGGTGCTGACCTATTGCATGAGTCTGGATCCGCGCGCCGATCAATATGTGTCGCGCATCTTCGGAGCGAGGAATTACATGGTGGTGGATCAGGTGGCGCGGCTGCCGGAAAAGCTCCCGCTGCTATATGCCGGTTTGACGCGGTCATGACGGTCAGCAGCTTTTGGCGCAGGCTGGGGTTCTTGTACAGATATACCGTGAAACCGCGGCCTAAATCAATGGTTGCCTTTGTTGCACGCTGGACTTGCGCGGTAAATGAATATGGAACAACGATACGCGGGCTTGAATGAAGACGAGAATGGCGGTATGACCAACCTGGGGCAGATCGTCAAGGATGGCTGGGTGTTCGGGCTGATTCCCGATGACGAAGACTGCAAGGGCTGGAATGCCGGGCAAATGCAGGTCCTGTATGAAAAGATCTACGCCGAGTGGGAGAAGTACGGTCACTTGCCCAGCCGTTTGCCGGAACACTTGCTGCAACGTTATATGCGCATCCACCAGGAAGCGATTGCCCGAGCGAAGGCGAAAGGATGGGATCCCGAACTGGGCGATGACGATTAACGACGCTGGTCAAGCTTGATGATGCGAGCAGGAGTCGATGGAGTATCCTTCGCGGCGAGTGCCTTGAGCGCCGCGGGAAATTCGACCTGAAGGCGCTTCATGGTCGCCTTGCAATCCGGGTTGTAATAGACGGACTCGTAAGGGACAGGCTCGCTCAGGGCGTTGCGCTGCTGGGGCCGGAAGTTTTGCCAGGCAAGCGCAACCCAGCTTTTGTTTTCGCTATCCAGGAAAATGATCTCTTCGAAATCGATCACCGCCAGATATTGCATGCTGCGGATCGGCACAAACACCACGCCGTCCTTGCTGTGTTCCAGCAGCAAATGTGCGGTGTTGTAGACTGCGGCGGGCAGAAGGCATTTCTCGCGCAGCAATTCGGTGTCACGGTAGCAGGTTATTTCCATGTGACCTCTGCTGGGATAAACAGACGGCATCGTTTTCCGGTTGAATTATCCGCTTTTCGTCCTTTCCGGTGGTTGAATGCTGTAACTTCGATCTGGAAATTTCTCTTCCCGCCTCAAAACGCCGCTGGCGATTTTCCGGTTATTCCGGACGCCAGCGCCACGATCGGCCCGAGGGAGGTCCCCTTTTGTGAGTCTTGTTGAAGGAAGCAGGTGTCCGGGAGGGTTCGAATACGGATTCAGTTTGACATCCATATTGCCGGTTGGCATAATCGCGGGTTCTGTTTGGAGGGGTTCCCGAGCGGTCAAAGGGATCAGACTGTAAATCTGACGGTTCTGCCTTCGAAGGTTCGAATCCTTCCCCCTCCACCAAACGTGAATCGGTTTTGGTTGGTTTAGATGGGTAGTTTGGTAGGGTGTTGTGGCGACGGCTGACTGGTCGTTGCGTTGGGGGAAAGCCTGCGGGTGTAGCTCAATGGTAGAGCAGAAGTTTTCCAAACTTACGACGAGGGTTCGATTCCCTTCACCCGCTCCAGTTTGCATCTCTGCCCATGTGGCTCAGTGGTAGAGCACTCCCTTGGTAAGGGAGAGGTCGCGAGTCCGATTCTCGCCATGGGCACCAAAGAATTTAGCGCAGCTTGTTTGATTGGATATTTGAGTATTATTTTTATTATTAACGGTTGACATTGATAAGGAATCATCATGGCAAAGAGCAAATTTGAACGCACGAAACCGCACGTGAACGTAGGCACGATCGGGCACGTGGACCACGGCAAGACCACGCTGACGGCGGCGATCACGACCGTGCTGGCCAAGAAGTTCGGCGGGGAAGCCAA
>DATKAK010000017.1:0-25201 GCA_035498295.1 Gallionella sp.
TGATGGCCTTTTCGACGACCTCGGGCTTGATGCCCTTGCCCTTGACGACAAAGTGCATGTGTATCTTGGTGAACACCTTGGGATCAGTTTCGGCGCGTTCCGCGTTCAGTTCAACATGGCAGTCTGAAACCGCCTGGCGGCTTTTCTTCAATATGCTGATCACATCGAAGCTGGTGCAGCCGCCCGTGCCGATCAGCAACAACTCCATCGGACGCGGCCCAAGATTGCGTCCGCCCGCGGTTGGCGCGCCGTCCATCAATACCGCGTGATTGCTTTCGGTCTCGCCCAGAAATGAGACCTGTTCCACCCATTTAACGCGAGCTTTCATGGCTTTCCTTTATTTTCTAACTGTCCGAGATTGCTAACTTTAACCGATACCAGAGCAATCCGATAATCTCGTGCATGAAAATCTTGCTGTCCTCAAGGGATTCGGAGCGCGGTAGAAAGGTGAGCAGGTCGGTCCGATAACGCGTGGTAAACGCGGTTGGCGCCTCGATGACTTCAAATCCGGCACGACGGAATATCTCCGCAGCGCGCGGCATGTGCCACGCGTGTGTGACCAGATAGATTTTATGGATGCCCGCCTGTTGCAGAATGCGGAAAGAATCGCGTGCATTCTCGAGAGTGTTGTCCGATTCGTCTTCCGTCCAGCGTACCGGCACATGGAAATCCTGTTCCAGTGCAACACGCATCTGTTGCGCTTCGGAATTACTGTTGCCCAGGGGCTTGCCGCCGGTCACAAGTATTGGCTTTCTGGTTTCCCGCTGGAGTTTCGCCCCGTAACGCAAACGTACCAGCGTGTCATCACCGATCGTGTCTTGACCACCGTATTCTGGTGCGTGGAAATAGGTCCCACCTCCAAGGATCACGATCGCATCGGCATCCTGAAGACTGATATCAACGGGAGCGGTTTGAGCCTCCAGCCTATGCAGCGCGCCTTCGGCAACATAAGGAGTAGACGCGATCCACAGCAGGCCGAATGAGGCGATGATCAGCATTCTGGCGAACTTGTGGCGACGATAGAGAAAATAGATACCCAGCGCGAGCAGCAGTAGCAGGCTGAACGGTGGCAAAAGGAAGGATGCAATGAGGTTGGTGATGAACCAGGCCATGACGAGACACGGAATATCCAAATGTGCCTATCTTACTTGTTTTAACCTTGGTTCCTGAAATACGCGCGCCAATGCTGGTTTCGCGAGCACATTGCTGGGTCAAATAGCGTTTGACAGGGTAGGTTGGCTGCAATAGAATGCGCGCCCTTCGAAGTTTTACATTATTGAATTATCAGGGATTGTGGTTATGAAAACATTTTCCGCTAAAGCCGAGGAAGTCCAGCATGACTGGCTTCTGGTTGACGCAGCCGATCAGGTGCTGGGCCGTCTGGCCGCGCAGATCGCGGCGCGTCTGCGCGGCAAGCACAAGGCAATATACACACCGCACGTAGATACCGGCGATTTCGTCGTCGTGGTCAATGCCGACAAGCTGCGTGTGACCGGCAACAAGGCTGAAGCCAAGCTGTATCATCGCCACACGACCTATCCGGGCGGTTTGTACACTACCAATTTTGCCAAGATGCAAGAGCGCCATCCCGGCCGCGCGTTGGAAAAGGCCGTCAAGGGCATGTTGCCAAAAGGCCCGCTGGGCTACGCGATGCTGCGCAAGATGAAGGTATATGCCGGCGCGGCGCACCCACATTCGGCGCAGCAACCCAAACCGGTCAATCTGTTGAAGGCCTGATTATGAGCATTACATATAACTATGGTACCGGTCGCCGCAAGAGTGCGGTGGCGCGAGTGTTTATCAAGGCTGGCAAAGGCAACATCGTGGTCAACGACAAGCCTGTGGATGTATTCTTCTCGCGCGAGACGGGCCGCATGGTTGTGCGCCAGCCGCTGACTTTGACCGATACGCTGGGCAAGTTCGACATTATGGTGAACGTCACCGGAGGCGGAGAATCCGGCCAGGCAGGTGCGGTGCGTCACGGAATCACACGTGCATTGATCGACTACGACGCGACATTCAAGACGGTGCTGAAGCAGGCCGGCCTGGTAACCCGGGATGCGCGTGAAGTGGAACGCAAGAAGGTCGGTCTGCGCAAGGCGCGCCGCAGGAAACAATTCTCCAAACGCTAAGCCGTTTGGATGTACTGCAAAAGCCGCCTTCGGGCGGCTTTTCATTTTGTTGTAGAATACAAAGCGCTTTTTATGGAAGTCGAGATGATCAAAGTTGGCATAGTAGGCGGAACAGGCTACACCGGCGTCGAATTGCTGCGTCTGTTGGTGATGCACCCGCAGGTGGAGTTGCGAGTGATCACTTCGCGCGCTGATGCCGGTATGCCGGTCAGCCAGATGTTTCCCAGTCTGCGCGGTCATGTGGATCTGCCGTTTGTCCATCCCGATCAGGCGCATCTCGAAAAATGTGATGCAGTGTTCTTCGCCACCCCGAATGGCATCGCGATGCAGCAAGTGCGTGTTTTGCTGGATGCCGGCGTCAGGGTGATCGACCTGGCTGCGGATTTTCGTTTGCAGAATGTCGCCGAATGGGAAAAATGGTATGGCATGCCGCACGCTTGCCCGGATCTGTTAATGGAGGCGGTATACGGCTTGCCTGAAGCAAACCGCGCGCAGATCAAATCGGCCCGGCTGGTTGCCAACCCCGGCTGTTATCCCACGGCGGTGCAATTGGGTTTTATCCCTCTGTTGGAAGCGGGGGTGGTCGAGCTGGACAGCTTGATTGCCGATGCCAAGTCGGGGGTTTCCGGCGCGGGGCGCAAGGCGGAGATCCCGTACTTGTTCTCGGAAGCGGCGGACAATTTCAAGGCCTATGGAGTCGCGGGACATCGCCACTTGCCGGAAATAAAACAGGGCCTTGCGCGGGCAGCCGGCAAGGCGGTTGGTTTGACCTTCGTTCCGCACCTCGCGCCGATGATACGCGGTATCCATGCCACGTTGTATGGCAAGCTAAATGCGGAAGTCGATTTGCAGGCGCTGTTCGAACGGCGTTATGCTAAGGAACCCTTTGTGGATGTGATGCCCGCGAACAGTTTGCCCGAGACACGTTCAGTGCGAGGCGCGAATCATTGCCGCGTTGCCGTGCACAAGCCGCAGGGCGATGATACGGTTGTAGTGCTGTCAGTGATCGATAACCTGGTCAAAGGTGCGGCCGGCCAGGCAGTGCAGAATCTGAACATCATGTTCGGATTGCCCGAAGCCACCGCTTTGAATAACGCTGCTTTGTTACCCTGACATGAAACGTGGTTTACCCTGATTATGTGGCGCGGAGTCGAACGGAGAGTTAAACGCAGATTCAGCATTTCAGCACCGCAGATGTCGGTGCGGCCGCATATCGCCTGGTATTTGCGCTGGGGCATGCTGGTACCATTCGTATTGGCGGCAATCGCGCTGGCATGGTGGGCATATGACAGCGGTTTGGAACTTGCGGGTTTTCATCGCAATCAAGCCGAACAGGAATTGTCCAAATTGCATGAACAAGTTGCCAAATTGATCGAGGCGAATGCGCAACTCAGCGACAAAGTCACCCAATTCGAGCGGGAGATCCAGATCGAGCAAGCCAGCAACCAGGCAACGGCCGAGCAGCTAAAAAGCATGGCTGATGAAAATGTCCATCTTCAGGAAGATCTGGTCTTCTTCCAGAACCTTACCGCGGCAGCAGGGAAAGAGGGCGAACTGGGTGTGCACCGGTTGACTTTGGAACGTGACATCATTCCCGGCGAATTCCGCCTGCGCATGCTGCTGGTGCAGAGCGGACAGCGCGCCAAAATATTCAACGGATACTATCAGTTGGTTGCCACAGTAGTGGAAAATGGGCAGACTTCCACCCATGTATTTCCGCGAAATGAAGCAGAGAACCCACTATTCAAGCTCAGTTTCAGGTATTATCGGCGTATCGAACAAAGCATCCAGTTGCCGCCCGATGCACAATTGGAGAGCGTGCAGGTTCGCATATTCGAACAAGGTGCGGCCGAACCGAAGGTTCGGCAAAGCGTGAGTCTCTCATAAGTCAAGGAGAAACGATGTTCAATAAAAAACACAGCAAGCCACAAACCCAGATCGATACGCTGATCGGTGCTGGAACCACTGTAGATGGCAATTTGAATTTCAGCGGCGGGATGCGCATTGACGGTCAGGTGAACGGTAATGTCGTCGCTGTGCCCGACAAACCGAGCACCCTGGTGCTTAGCGAGCATGCCCAGGTGAACGGGGAAGTGAACGTCACCCATTTGGTGATCAATGGCTCGATCAGCGGCCCGGTATACGTCAGCGAATATATGGAACTCCAGAGCAAAGCCAAGGTCAATGGGGATGTACATTACACAACACTGGAAATCCAGCTGGGCGCAATCGTCGACGGACGCCTGATACATACCAGTGCGGCGGCACAGGACAAGGTGGTTGCTTTTAAATCAAGTACCGGTGAATTCAAGTCGAGTACCGGAGAATAATTTTTGAAGGAGCGGGATATGAATGCGATGACCGAGATGGAAGATCCTCTGTTGTTCACCGACAATGCGGCCAACAAGGTAAAACAATTGATCGAGGAAGAAGGGAATGCCGATCTGAAGCTGCGGGTTTTTGTCAGCGGCGGCGGTTGCTCGGGATTCCAGTACGGTTTTACATTTGACGAAGTAGCCAACGAAGACGACACTGTGATGAGCAAAAACGGCGTGCAATTGCTGATCGATCCGATGAGTTTCCAGTATCTGGTTGGCGCGGAAATCGACTATCAGGAAAACCTGGAAGGCGCGCAGTTCGTGATCAAGAACCCGAACGCCACGACCACCTGTGGATGCGGTTCCTCTTTCTCTGCCTGAACAACAGACAGCAATTCGGTTGGATTAGGCTTCGGGGCGCTTAGCGCCCCGCAGTTTTTTGCGGCGCCTAAAATGGATTGACGAACTTCAAAGTCCGCTGAGCACTTTGATATGCGCCAGAGCGCTGCGTGCCAGCGCATGTAGTTCATAGCCGCCTTCCAGCGCAGAAACGATGCGTCCATGCGCATATTTCTCCGCAATACTTTTTAAAACGCCCGTTATCCACGCATAATCCGGTTCGATCAGGTTCAACATGGCCAATTCATCGTCTCGGTGGGCATCGAATCCGGCCGAGATCAACAGCAACTCAGGTTCGAAGCGCTCCAGAGCTGGCAGCCAATATTGCGTGACAGCATCACGGAACTGCTCTCCTCCGGTCCCCGCAGAAAGCGGCACATTGATGATATGTTCGTTGCCGCTATCTGCTCCGGCATACGGATAAAACGGATGCTGGAAAGTGGAACACAGCATCACACGAGGATCATCATGGAAGATTTCCTCGGTACCATTGCCGTGATGCACATCGAAGTCTGCGATGGCCACGCGCTGCAAACCATGCTGCGCCATCGCATGCGCTGCGCCTACGGCAATATTATTGAAAAAGCAGAACCCCATCGCCCGAGAGCGTTCGGCGTGGTGGCCGGGTGGACGGATGTTGCAAAAGGCGTTCTCGACTTCTTTAGCCATGACAAGGTCGACTCCCTGCACCACAGCTCCCGCCGCGCGCAACGCAGCCTGGTAGCTGTAGGGATTCATTGCGGTGTCGGGATCGAGATGTATGAGGCCTTTTTGAGGCGAACTGGACTCGATTGAATCGACGTAGTCCGGGTCATGCACGCGCATCAATTGCGCGCGGGTTGCCGCCGGTGCATCATGGCGCTGCAGATAACTTAACAATCCGGATGCGATCAGCATATCCTCGATGGCATGGATGCGTGCCGGAGATTCTGGATGGTAAGCGCCCATGTCGTGTTTGAGACAGAGCGGATGGCTGATATAGGCAGTTTGCATGTCAAGGGAAGTGCGTAGGCACGATGCTATCATACCTAATGATCATTTGAATGAAGGCGAAAACATGGGCAAGCACTATCTCAGCACCCTGTTTGCTCCCAAGTCCGTAGCGGTATTCGGGGCCAGTGACAGAGTCGATTCGGTCGGTCAGATTGTATTCCGGAATATGCTGGAAAGCGGCTTCAAGGGCATGCTTTATCCGATCAATTCGCACCATTCGGAGGTGCAAGGCAGGCCGGCTTTCGCCTCTCTTGCAGACATCGGAGAAACGGTCGAGCTTGTGGTTATCGCGACACCGCCGCAAACGGTGCCCGGCATCATCGAGAGTTGCGGCATCCACGGTGTAAAGGCGGCGGTCATCATCACCGCCGGGTTCGGGGAGGCAGGCGATGAAGGTGAGGCACTGGAGAAGGAATTGCTGGACACCGCGCGTCGCTATGGCATCCGCCTGATCGGACCGAACTGCCTGGGTATCATGCGCCCGTCCATCGGCCTTAATGCGACCTTCAACAAGGGCGGTGCGAACATCGGAAATATCGCATTCGTCTCGCAATCCGGCGCGTTATGCACCGCGATCCTGGATTGGGCGGAAAGCAATGAAGTGGGTTTTTCCAGTGTAGTGTCTCTGGGATCGTCGACTGATGTGGATTTCGGCGAGATACTGGATTATCTGGTGTCCGATCCGAATACCCACAGCATCCTGATGTACATTGAGGGCATCCGCAACGCGCGCAGATTCATGAGCGCGCTGCGCGCAGCCGCGCGCATCAAGCCGGTGATCCTGGTCAAAGTCGGCCGCCATTCGTCAGGTTCCCGGGCTGCGATGTCGCACACTGCTTCGCTTGTCGGAGCGGACGATGTATTCGACGCGGCGGTCAGTCGTGCAGGCGTGGTGCGGGTTCAGACCATCACGCAACTGTTTACTGCCGCCAAGGCCCTGTCGTGCGGATTCCGCCCGGTCGGCAACCGCCTCGCCATCGTTACCAACGGCGGAGGGCCGGGGGTGATGGCCACAGACCGGGCATCCGATCTGGGGCTGACAATGGCCACATTGTCGGATACCACGATCGGATATCTCAATCTGCATCTGCCACCGAACTGGCCGCACGACAATCCGGTGGATATCATCGGCGATGCCCAGGCGGATCGCTACCACCATGCGGTCAAAGCCTGTTTGGAAGATGAAAACGTCGATGGAGTGCTGGCAATACTTACGCCGCAGGCCATGACCAAACCGCTCGAGTCTGCGCAAGCCATGATCGAACTTTCCGACGCGCACAGCAAACCGCTATTGACCTGCTGGATGGGGGAGACGCAGGTCGCCGACGCGCGCGACGCTTTCGCAAAGGCGCACAAGCCGCACTTCCGCACGCCGGAACCGGCGGTGGAGGTGTTCTCCCATCTATCCGCATACTACCGCAACCAGAAATTGCTGATGCAGGTACCCGGTCCGTTGTCGCACCACATCGAACCGGATGTGGAGAGCGCGCGGCTGATCATCGAAGGAGCGATCCAGGAACATCGCAAGGTACTGTCGGAGATGGAATCGAAAGCTGTTTTATCGGCATTCCATATTCCCGTAGCGAAAACCATGGTCGCGCATTCGCCCAACGAAGCATTGCTGATTGCACAGCAATTGGGCTTTCCGGTGGCGATGAAAGTCAATTCACAGGATATCACCCATAAAAGCGACGCGGGCGGCGTTATGCTGAATTTGAACAACGCGCATGAAGTTCGCGCCGCTTACCAGCACATTGTCGACAATGTCCAGCTAAATCGCCCCGGCGCCCGCATGGACGGCGTCTCCATCGAGCCGATGATCATCAAGCCAAATGGCCGTGAGTTGATGATAGGGGTGACCACCGATCCGGTATTCGGGCCGGTGATCACATTCGGTGCCGGTGGCACTGCCGTCGAAATCATGGGAGATCGTGCGGTTGCGTTGCCGCCGCTGAATAACTTCCTGGTCAGGGAATTGATTCAGGAAACACGTATTGCGAGAATGTTGGGTCCATTTCGCAACATGGCACCGGCGAACATGGAGGCACTGGCCGACGTGCTGCTGCGCGTTTCAGAAATGGTCTGTGAACTCCCTCCGATCGACGAAATGGACATCAATCCGATGATCCTCGACGAGAATGGCGCATTGGCGGCCGACGCGCGTGTGGTGGTGGCGTATCGCCAGCCGAGCGCCGATCGCTATGCGCACATGGCCATCTATCCCTACCCTTCGCAACTGGTCAGCCGGTGGCAACTCGCCGACGGCACCGATATCACGATCCGGCCTATCCGCCCTGAGGACGCCGATATCGAGAGAAAATTCGTGCACGACCTGTCGGACGAATCCAAATACTTTCGCTTCATGAACAGCATGCAGGAGCTTACCGAAACCATGTTGGTGCGGTTCACCCAGCTCGATTACAGCCGCGAGATGGCGCTGATCGCGGTTGTCGAGGAGCAGGGACGCGAAATCGAGCTGGGCGTCGCGCGCTATGCCATCAACCCGGATGGGGATTCATGCGAGTTCGCACTGGTGATCGCGGACAACATGCAAGGCAAAGGTCTGGGGCAAAAGCTCATGGCTGCTCTGATGGAGGCAGCCCGCGACAAAGGATTGAATACCATTGAGGGGGAAGTATTAAGCAACAACCACAACATGCTCAAGCTTATGACACGCCTTGGATTTGCAACCAAGACCAGCGATGAAGACAAGAGCATCATTAAAGTCAGCAAGGCGCTATAGAATCGCTGTTCCGGGCTTAGTTGCGATTTTTATCTTCACTGCATCATTAAATTGGCCTAATGATTGCGGTAAACGGCGCCAAGTATGCACGGATGTTTTGCGCCGGTGACCTGCGGCAGGTTGGCAGTCTTACCGTGCAGAGCTTGCTGCGCCAGCCAAGCAAAGGCTATCGCTTCAAGATAATCGCCATCGACCCCAAGCGCATCGGTTGTTTTCACACTGCAGGCAGGCAAAGATGCCGCCAGACGTTCGCGCAGGGTCTGGTTGTGGGCGCCGCCGCCGCATAAATAAATCTCTTCTGCCCCGTGACAATGTTTCTGGATAGCCAGCATGATGCTGCGGCAGGTCAGCTCCAACAGGGTAGCCTGCACGTTCGCTGCAGCTTCATCGCCAAGCAGTTTGTTCTGCAGCCAGGAAATATTGAACAGATCGCGCCCGCTGCTTTTGGGCGGAGGCAATGCGAAATACGGTTCTGCCAGCATTTTCTCCAGCAAATCCGGCAGAACTTTGCCGGATGCCGCCCATGCGCCATTGTCGTCATGGGGCTCTCCCCGATGTTGCATACACCAGGCATCCATCAGCAGGTTGCCCGGGCCGCAGTCGAAGCCAGAAGCGGGGGCGCCGGACGGCAGGCAGGTCAGATTGCTGATGCCGCCGATATTGACGATAACGCGGTGGATGTCGGGATGCCGCAGCACATGATCGTGAAAAGCGGGAACCAGCGGGGCGCCATGCCCGCCTGCGGCGATGTCGCGGCTGCGGAAGTCGCTGACCACGGTGATGCCGGTCAATTCAGCGAGCAGCGCGGCATTGCCAATTTGCAGGGAATAGCCGTGCTCCGGACGGTGGCGTATGGTTTGGCCGTGGCAACCGACCGCTCTGACGTCGTTGTTTGATATTTTGGCACGGGCCAGCAATGGCGCAACTGCTGCAGCATACAGATGCGCGAGTTGGTTGCCGATGACCTGCGCCTGATGCAATTCGTTATGGATGGGGAGATGCAAAGCCAGCAAATTACCTTTCAGTGCGTCGTCGAACGGCAGATAATGTTTGGCGATTTGCTGGGGTTTGGGTCGGCTTAAATCGACAAGGACAGCATCGATACCGTCCAGGCTGGTTCCTGACATCAACCCGATATATAACTCAGGTGACACTGTACGATCAGTCGAGTTGAGCGAGGTTGGTGTTGCGCAACAAATTCAGTCTGGCAACCAAACCGCTTGCCACGGGTTGAAACGCTGCAAGATATGAGCTGTCGATGGGTTTGGCATCGGGCAAGGCAACACGCAACGGATCTTGCTGCCGCCCGTTTACCCTGAATTCATAGTGCAAATGCGGGCCGGTCGCCAATCCAGTCATGCCGACGTAGCCGATCACTTCGCCTTGGGAAACATGCTGGCCCTTGTGCAGACCAGGTACAAAACGCGACAAGTGGCCATATACCGTGGTGTAGCGTCCCTGATGGGTCACCATGATGACATTACCGTAGCCGCCCTGCTTGCCGACCACGGAAACCACTCCGTCCGCGGTCACTTTGACCGGGGTGCCCATGGCGGCTGCAAAATCGGTGCCCTTGTGCGAACGCCATTTGTTGAGTATCGGGTGAAAACGCGACAGAGAAAAACTCGAGCTTACGCGCGAATAGGCGATGGGAGAGCGCAGAAAGGCCTTGTGTACGCTCTTGCCTTCCGGGGTGTAGTAATCACCGTGCTGGGCGTCTTTCTGAAAATACAGTGCACGGTAAACATGACCCTGATTGATGAATTCGGCGGCCTGGATGCGGCCCATATGCAGCAACACGCCGTTGCTGTAGGTCATTTCATAAATCACGGTGAACCTGTCACCTTTGCGCAAATCATGATGAAAATCGATGTCGCCGCTGAAAAGTTCGTTCAATTGATTGGCGGCAGCGTCCGGCAAGCCGGCTTCATCGGTGGCGGCGTAAAGGTTGGTCTTGATCTCGCCGGAACGCACGAACAAACGATTTTCCAATTGTGCCGGAAGCATTTTGGCGTGGAAAACTCCCCCTTGCCTTTGAATCATGATCTGTGTGCTGTCGTTGCTCAGGTAGCTCAATGAGATCAGGCCGCCGGTGTCGGTAGTTTCGGCTTGTATTTCAGTGCCAGCCGGCAATTTGCGGAAGGATTCAGCGTCGGCAGATTTGCGCAGATATTCGCCGGCGGACTGATCTTCTATGCTCAGGCGGCGCAGCAGTTCATCGACGGTATCGCCGCGCTGCACACGCTCGTCGCGCCAATAGCTGGCAACGGGGGGCTGTTCAATGGCGGCTTTGGACAAAGCGATTTCTTCGATATCAACCGTGGTCGATGTGAAGTCGAAATCACTTTGCGGCACCAAGCCGAATGCGGTGACTACGCCAAGCAATGGCAGTGTGGACAATGCCACAAACCAGCGCAGTTTTTTTTTGCCTTGAGGCAAATTGCGTCCTTGGTCGAACGAGTTTTGGGGTAACATTCACGCTTCCTTGCGATGTTTTATGCCGCTCTGGCAACGAGCCGCGTTGTCCAGCGGAAATGACTTTAACAGAAAGAGGCAACGCTTCAAAACTGAGCTGATAGGTGGCAAAACCAGGCCGATGAATGGTTTTGGGGGTGAGGAGGCGGATTCAGCGCCGATTTCACGCTTGAATTGATGGTGAATACAATAAATGACAAGTCCAAAAATTAAGCAATCAGACGTGAAACACGCGCTTGCGCAAATCGAACGCGGCGCCCATGAGCTGCTGCTTGAAGAAGAATTGAAACAGAAGCTCGAGTCGGGCAGGCCGTTGCGTGTCAAGGCGGGTTTCGATCCGACCGCGCCGGATTTGCACCTCGGACATACCGTGCTGCTCAACAAGATGCGCCAGTTTCAGGATCTCGGCCATCATGCCCTATTCTTGATCGGCGATTTCACCGGGATGATCGGCGATCCGAGCGGAAAAAATACCACGCGACCTCCTTTGTCGCGCGAGCAGGTAGTCGAAAATGCCCAGTCTTACCGGGAGCAGGTATTCAAAGTGCTGGATCCGGAAAGAACCGAGATCGTGTTCAATTCCACCTGGATGGACGAATTCGACGCGGCGGACCTGATCAAGCTGGTGGCCACCCACACGGTTGCGCGCATGCTGGAACGCGATGATTTTTCCAAGCGCTACAAGAGCAACCAACCGATCGCGATTCACGAATTCATTTATCCGCTGGTGCAGGGCTACGATTCTGTGGCCCTCAAGGCCGACATCGAGTTGGGCGGCGCGGACCAGAGATTCAATCTGCTGATGGGCCGCGAGTTGCAGAAACATTACGGCCAGCCGGCGCAATGCGTGCTTACGATGCCGTTGCTGGAGGGCACAGACGGCGTCAACAAAATGTCCAAGTCGCTGGGAAACTACATCGGCGTAACCGATACTCCCCAGGACATGTTCGGCAAGCTGATGTCGATTTCCGATGAGCTGATGTGGCGTTATCTGGAGTTGCTGTCGTTCCGCAGCCTGGATGAGATTTCCGGCTGGAAGGCGGAAGTGGATGCCGGACGCAATCCTCGTGACATCAAGGTGCTGCTCGCGCAGGAGATCGTCGAGCGCTTCCACAGCCGCCAAGCCGCCGAGGCGGCCTTGGCCGAGTTCGAAGCGCGCTTCCGCCAAGGCGTGTTGCCGGATGACATGCCGGAAATCGACGTGGCGGCTCCCGGAGGCAACATCGTAGTGCCGCAACTGCTCAAGCAAGCCGGGTTGGTTGACGGGACATCCGAGGCGATGCGTATGATCCAGCAAGGAGCGGTCAAGCTGGACGGAGAGCGCATCAATGACAAGGCAGCCGTCATCAAGTCCGGCACGGTTGTCGTAGCGCAGATCGGAAAGCGTAAATTTGCCCGAATCACAGTCCGGTAAATCAGGGTTGTGGGCGCCGGGCCGTTTTGTTAGAATTCACGTCCTCGATTTATTGCAGAAGGTATTTTGTTTATGACAACAGTACGTGTAAAAGAGAATGAGCCGTTTGAGGTAGCGATGCGCCGTTTCAAGCGTTCCGTGGAGAAGACCGGTCTGCTGACCGATCTGCGTGCCCGCGAATTTTATGAAAAACCCACCGCGGAACGTAAACGCAAGCTGGCTGCCGCTGTGAAGCGCCATTACAAACGCCTGATGAGCCAAGTTCTCCCTCCCAAGCTCTATTGATGTTGGACTAGCCGCGCCTGCTCCCGGCGCAAAAGTTGGTATCAACATGAGTCTCAAGCAGCAGATTACCGAAGACATGAAAACCGCAATGCGCGCCAAGGATACGGCGCGCCTCGGTGCAATCCGTCTGTTGCTGGCAGCGATGAAGCAGCGCGAAGTGGATGAACGCATCGAATTGTCGGATGCGGACGTGATCGCCATCATTGAAAAGATGAACAAGCAGCGCCGCGACTCGATCAGCCAATATGAAGCGGCGGGACGCCAGGATCTGGCGGATGCGGAAAAGTTCGAAATGCGCGTTTTGGCTACCTATATGCCGCAGCAATTGAGCGAGGCCGAAATCGGCGCCGCGGTTGCCGAGGCGATCGCGGCAACCGGCGCAACCGGCCAGCAGGACATGGGCAAAGTGATGGGCATGCTCAAACCCAAACTGGCCGGACGCGCCGATATGGGCAAAGTTTCCGCTTTGATAAAAACGCAATTGGCGAAATAATCGGCAGTATCCATCCGGGCAGCACCCGGGCCATTCCTTATACTTTTTGCAAAATGTGTGAAAAGGCGGTACTGGCGTGATTCCAAAAAACTTCATTCAGGATCTGCTTAACCGTCTCGATATCGTGGAAGTGGTCGAGCGCTATGTGCCGCTCAAAAAGGCAGGCGCGAATTTCGTTGCTTGCTGTCCGTTCCACAACGAAAAATCCCCCTCGTTCACCGTCAGCCAGACCAAGCAGTTCTACCATTGCTTCGGCTGCGGCGCGCATGGCACGGCGATCGGTTTTGTGATGGAACATGCCGGACTCGGTTATGTCGATGCGATCGAAGAACTGGCGCGCAGCGTCGGTTTGGAAGTCCCGCATGAACGTCCCACCGCGGGAACGGCGCACATAAAGGTCGCGCCGGATCTGTATGAGGTGATGCAGACCGCCACGCGCTATTACCGCGAGCAGCTCAAGCTCTGCCCACGCGCGATCGATTATCTCAGGCAGCGCGGGCTGAGCGGGGAGATCGCGGCAAAATTCGGCATCGGCTATGCGCCCGACGGATGGCAGAATCTCGCCGCCGCATTTCCGGACTATCAGGATGATATGCTGAATGAAACCGGCCTCGTCATCGCCGGTGACGAGGCCAAGCGTTACGACCGGTTCCGCGACCGCATCATGTTCCCGATCATCAATGTGCGCGGCCAGGTAATCGGCTTCGGCGGAAGGGTGCTGGATAAGGGTGAGCCCAAATACCTGAACTCGCCGGAAACACCGCTGTTCGAAAAAGGCCGCGAACTGTATGGCTTGTTCCAGGCGCAAAAATCCATCCGCGCCGAGCAAAAGGCGCTGGTGGTGGAAGGTTACATGGATGTGGTGGCGCTCGCGCAACACGGCGTGGAATATGCAGTTGCGACACTGGGCACGGCGACCACCCCCTACCACGTGCAGAAATTGTTGCGTTTGACCGGGCACATCGTGTTCTGTTTTGATGGCGACGCAGCCGGGCAGCGCGCCGCATGGCGTGCGCTGGAAAACGCGTTGCCATACCTGCAGGACGGCAAGCGCATCAGCTTCCTGTTCTTGCCGGCCGATCATGACCCGGACAGTTTCATACGCGAATACGGCAAGGATGCCTTCGAGCAGCGTATCCAGGGAGCCATGCCGTTGTCGGCTTACCTGTTGCGTGAAATCAGTGCGGGACTGGATTTGCACACCCAGGAAGGGCGCAACCAGTTATTGCAACGCGCCAAACCGCTGTTGACCGCGATCGTCGCACCGGCTACGTCGTTGCTGTTGCGCAAGGATGTTGCCGCGCTTGCGGGCGTCAGCCAGGCAGAGCTTGAGGCGTTGTACGAGATCAAGCCAGTTGCGCGCGGCTCGAAGGTCTCTTTCCAGAAAGCAGGGCGCACCCCGCCTTCGGCGCATCGCTTGCTACTGCAATGCCTGATTGCGCAGCCGGATTTGGCGAAGCAGATGCCGTCGGAGTGGCAGGATCAGGGCGCGGATGCCGATGCGGTTCTGGCCGTTCTGATGGTTTTGCGTGAAACTGATTTCATGCTGAACAGTCCTACGATTACGCAGCATTTTCAGGGAACAATACATGAAAAAACGCTTGCAGCGGCACAGGCGGATATGCTGGGTTGGGGTGAAAACTTCGATGTGGCTGCCGAATTTTCCGGGCTGATCAGCAAGTTCAACGAAGTCCAGCGCCGTCGGCAGCGCCAGGTGTTGGAAGCCAAAGGCTTTGCCAACCTGACCGGCCCGGAGCGAGAACAATACCGGCTTTTGCAACAGCGAGGCTAAGCATCTAGGCCGGTTAGGAAAAATTGAAGCAATCGGGTATAATCCGCCGCTTTTCTGCGGCCTCTACGCAATATTCGGCCTTATGCAATTAGGAATATGAACATGGTAAAACTTAAAGACAAGAAAAAGCCTATCAAGAAACAGGCGGACACCGTCGAACAACCGGTCATCGACCAGTTGCAGGATATTGAAGCGCGTCGCACGCGCCTCAAGGCCTTGATCGTGCTTGGCAAGGAACGCGGCTATCTGACTTATGCGGAAATCAACGACCACTTGCCGGATATGCTTGAAGTCGAGCAAATCGAGGGCATCGTCAGCATGATCAATGAGATGGGTGTCTCGGTTTGCGACGTCGCGCCGGATACCGAAACGCTCATCATGACCGATGTCGCGCCTGCAGTCGCGGACGAAGACGCGGTGGAAGAAGCTGAAGCCGCTCTTTCCACTGTCGACTCGGAATTCGGCCGCACCACCGATCCGGTGCGTATGTACATGCGCGAAATGGGAACGGTCGGATTGCTCACCCGTGAAAAGGAAATCGAGATCGCCAAGCGTATCGAGGAAGGCCTGAAACATATGATCCAGGCGATTTCTGCGTGTCCGGCGACGATAGCTGAAATCCTTGCGTTATCCTCAAAAATCGAAAACGATCAGATGCGCATCGATGAATTGATCGACGGCTTTGTTGATGCGGCGGATGAAGCGGTAATTGCCGCGAACGGCGATGAAGAAATCGAAGACATCAGCGCTGCCGACACTGACGAAGAGGAGGACGAGGAGGCTGCCGCCGCGGCCGCAGCCGCAAATCTGGCGCAGTTGAAGGCGGACGCCATGGAACGTTTTGCGGTGATCACCGACTTGTTCATCAAGCTGGGCAAGGCGTACGACAAATACGGTTATCGCAGCAAGCAGTATGACAAATTGCAGAACGGCATCTCTGATGAACTGATGAAGTTCCGCTTCTCCGCGAAGCAGGTGGATGCATTGTGCGACACCATGCGCGGCCTGGTTGAGGAAGTGCGACGCAGCGAGCGCAGCATCCAGGAAATGTGCGTAACCAAGGGCAAGATGCCGCGCGCGCATTTCATCAAGACCTTTCCGGGCAATGAAGACAATTTGCATTGGGTGACGCAGGAACTGAGGACTAAAAAGCCGTACAGTGATACGCTTGAACGCTACAAGCATGCCATCATCGAACAGCAAAAGAAGCTGCTGGATCTTCAGCAGCGCGTCGGCATCCCGATTCGCGACCTGAAGGAAATCAACCGCCAGATGACCAACGGCGAAGCCAAGGCACGCCGCGCAAAGCGCGACATGATCGAGGCCAACCTGCGCTTGGTGATATCGATCGCCAAGAAATACACCAACCGCGGCCTGCAATTCCTCGACCTGATCCAGGAAGGGAATATCGGCCTGATGAAAGCAGTGGACAAATTCGAATATCGGCGCGGTTATAAATTTTCAACCTATGCGACATGGTGGATACGGCAGGCGATCACACGCTCGATTGCCGATCAGGCGCGCACTATCCGCATCCCGGTGCATATGATCGAAACCATCAACAAGATGAACCGCATCTCGCGGCAGATTATGCAAGAGACCGGTCAGGAGCCGGATGTTGCAACACTGGTCCAGAAGATGGAAATGCCGGAAGACAAGATTCGCAAGATCTTCAAGATCGCCAAAGAACCGATTTCCATGGAGACGCCGGTGGGCGATGACGACGATTCGCATTTGGGCGATTTCATCGAGGATTCGCATACCGCGGTACCTATCGATGCCGCGATTTACGAAAGTCTGCGCGGTGCGACATCGGATATCCTTGACAGCCTGACTCAGCGCGAAGCCAAGGTGTTGCGGATGCGCTTCGGCATCGAGATGAACACGGACCACACCCTGGAAGAAGTGGGCAAACAATTTGACGTTACTCGCGAACGCATCCGTCAGATAGAAGCCAAGGCATTGCGCAAGCTTCGTCATCCTTCGCGTTCCGAAAAGCTGAAGAGCTTCCTGGACAGCGAAAAATAAGCTGGCGATCACTATTCATTTACGGGTCGTTAGCTCAGTTGGTTAGAGCAGAGGACTCATAATCCTTTGGTCGCTGGTTCGAGTCCAGCACGACCCACCAATAAAATGGCCTTCAGGAATATTTCCTGAAGGCCATTTTATTGGTGGGATAACAGTGTGAAATTCCTACCAAAAATGGAACACTTTGCGCAACACCAACCAATAGGATTCTTGCTGGGGTTTGGCGTCTTTGAGTTGATCGTCTTTTGAATCGAAACATGGGAGGGTTGAAGTGGCAGAACAGTCGCTGCTGGAAGGGGCTTGCTTTTGTATGTTTATCGACCAGTCATCCTCTTTGTTCGGTTCTGTGAAGTTGAGCGACCTCGGTGACCTGTTGAATGCTGGTTCTGAGTTGACGGCTTCGTTCGGGTGATTAAACGCAAGATTTGTATTAAAACGATAAGGGGACTGCTGGTTAATACCCGGGTTTATCAGTTTGGGTGTCAAAGCAAACTTCCCGTTTGCAATTGCACCTTCCTCGGAATGTGCTGTTTGTGCCATAACCGCCAATATTATAAAAAATATCCATACACAGATCTGCATGGTATCTTGAATATTATAAGAACCGGGGATGAGGTTGGACATATGCTTCCCTTTCAACGTATTCAAATACCTTAAGGGTTGCAGTCAATGAACACGAATGAACATTCGTGCTGCAGTCCCGCTGCCATAGTCACCCTTAGGCCGGTAATTTTGCGACCTTGCCTTTCGGCAAGTTTGCCAAGTAGCTAAAGGTTATTGATTGGCATCAGCATGGTCAATCCATGCGTGATGAAAGGTCGAATTTCCTGATATACGGTTACGGTACATTTGGCCCGCATGATTGGAAAGGTTCTTTGAAACGGGCCACGGAAGTGTGCTCTATATATGTTTCTGGCGTAACTCTTTGAGCCGCGACAGATTAAAAGTCGGGTCTATCCGGCCCTGTTGCCGGCAGACTTCCCCAGCCTACCTTAACCGATTGAAATGATTCAATTTCAGATTCTGTCCTTCGGGGTTGCCCCGAACAAAATGTAATTTTGTCGACATAATTAAATTAATTTGCATTTTTATGGGTAATTTATGCTATTATTTTTACATATTGTCGACAATATGAGTTTTCCCATGCTATCTCACACCCCTGAACAAGGCACCCTTGCTGATATTGCATCGCACCGTTTGGCGCAAAGCATTGTGACCGGTGAATTGGCGCAAGGACAGAAACTGAACGAGGCCGAGTTGGCCGAACGCTTCGGCATGGGGCGCGGTCCGTTGCGTGAAGCTTTGCGTCATCTGGAAGGGATGCGTCTGGTCAAGCGCATTCCCAACGCAGGCGCGCGCGTAGTGGTGCTGGATCGCAAGACCCTCTCCGATCTTTATGCTGTCCGTGAAGCGCTGGAAGGCATGGCGTGCCGTATCGCGGCAACACAAATGAGCGACGGCGAGATCGAGCAATTGCGCAAACTGCTCGATCATCATGAAGTCCAGATCAAAAAGCAAGGCGGCAAGGTGTATGCGCAAAGCGAGGGCGATCTGGACTTCCATTTTCAGATCGTGCGCGGCAGCCGCAACCAGATGCTGATGGACATGCTGGGCAGCGAACAATACCAGTTGTTGCGCATGTGTCGTCACCGCACCAGCCGCAACGCGCAACGCACGGGACCTGCTCTGCAGCAACATCGCCAGATCGTCGAAGCATTGGCGCAGCGCGATGGAGAACTTGCCGAGATGCTGATGCGCCGCCATATACAGGGCGCATGGCAAAGCATCGATGAAATGATCTCCAAAGAAGAGGAGGCGGCAGCATGAGCAGCGAGCAGGGGCCCCACTTGTGGGGATGTGAGCGTCCGCGAGTGCTGCCGGCTTCCGACACACCATTTGCTGGAATCCAAGTTATTAGATGGAGGAAGCGCATGAGCAGCGAGCAGGGCGACCGCGTAGGACAGAGCAGGGGCGGTGGGGATGCGACTCTGGAGCGGGATGCTGCGCCCCGTTCACTGTCGCCGACATCCCCTACTCTGGCCGATCCCGCTTCGCGGGGCCCTCGTCCCGCGCTTCGGGGCCCCACTTGTGGAGACGTGAGCGTCCGCAAATGCCGCCCAGCCTCCGAAACACTGAACACAAAAATCATTGTCATGACAATGAGGAGGCCGCATGAACAATACTCCCGGCCACAAGTTGCGCCGTGCTGTCGATGAGCATCATCCCTTACAGGTCGTAGGCGCGGTCACCGCCTATTGTGCCATCCTTGCGCAAAAGAGCGGTCACAAGGCGTTGTACCTTTCCGGCGGGGGTGTGGCAGCTTCATCGCTCGGCATTCCCGATCTCGGCATCACGACCTTGCATGACGTATGCGAGGACGCGCGACGTATCACCGCAGCCAGCGACCTCCCATTGCTGGTGGACATCGACACCGGTTGGGGCGGCGCCTTCAACATCGCGCGCGCGACGCGCGAAATCGCTCAGGCCGGTGCAGCGGGTTTTCACATCGAAGATCAGGTGATGCAAAAACGCTGCGGGCATCGTCCCAACAAGGCCATCGTGAACCAGAGTGAAATGACGGATCGCATCAAGGCGGCGGTGGATGCGCGCAGCGATGAAAGTTTCGTCATCATGGCGCGCACCGATGCACTTGCGGTGGAAGGCATGCAGTCGGCGATCGAGAGAGCACAGGCCTGTGTCGAAGCCGGAGCCGACATGATCTTCCCCGAGGCGATGACCACGCTGAAGCAATACTCGGAATTCACACGCGCTGTAAAAGTGCCGGTGCTGGCGAACATCACCGAATTCGGCGAGACGCCGTTGTTTACCACGGCACAACTTGCCGGTGTCGGGATCAAGCTGGTGCTGTACCCGCTGTCGGCATTTCGCGCGATGAGCAAGGCGGCGCTGAACGTTTACCGTCACATTCTTGCAGACGGCTCGCAACAGAAGGTCGTCGCCGAAATGCAGACGCGTATGGAACTTTATGACTTCCTCGGCTATCACGCTTACGAGCAACAGCTTGACCGCCTGTTTGCCGCGCAGAGTACTGACTAATAATTCTAGTGAAAATCAGGGAGAACGATATGGCAGAAGTAAGCATGCCACCCAAACCGAAAAAATCCGTTGCACTGTCAGGCACCGTTGCCGGCAACACCGCGGTCTGTACCGTCGGGCGCACCGGCAACGATCTTCATTACCGCGGCTATGACATCATGGATTTCGCCGAGCAGGCGGAGTTCGAGGAGATTGCTCATCTGCTGATCCATGGCACATTGCCCAACGTCGCCCAGTTGAAAGACTACAAAGACAAGCTGAAATCGCTGCGCGGCCTGCCGCAACCGGTGAAGCAGACTTTGGAAGCGATTCCCGCGGATGCGCACCCGATGGATGTGATGCGCACCGGATGCTCGATGCTGGGAACTTGCGAACCGGAACCGGATGCGCAAAGCCATGAAACCACATGCGAAATAATCGACCGCATGCTGGCCTGTTTCGGCTCGATATTGATGTATTGGCATCACTATTCCGCACACGGCAAGCGCATCGACGTGGAAACGGATGACGATTCAGTCGGCGCACATCTGCTGCACCTGTTGCACGGCTCGCCGCCAAAAGCATCCTGGGTACGAGCGATGCACACCTCTTTGATCCTGTATGCCGAGCATGAATTCAACGCTTCCACATTTGCCGCGCGCGTCATCGCCGGCACCAATTCCGACATCTATTCTTGTATCACCGGAGCGATCGGCGCGCTGCGCGGTCCCAAGCACGGCGGAGCCAACGAGGAAGCATTCCGCATCCAGAGCCGCTATAAAAATCCGGACGAGGCCGAAGCCGACATCCGCGCGCGCGTGTCGCGCAAGGAAATCGTCATCGGATTCGGCCACCCGGTTTACACCATCTCCGATCCGCGCAATGAGGTGATCAAGCGCGTCGCAAAAAATCTGGCCGGGGAAAAGGGAGAGATGCGGCTGTTCGACATCGCTGCGCGGCTGGAAAACGTGATGTGGGATTTGAAAAAGATGTTTCCCAACCTCGACTGGTTCTCCGCAGTGTCGTATCACATGATGGGCGTGCCGACCAATATGTTCACTCCGTTGTTCGTGATCTCGCGCGTCACCGGCTGGGGCGCGCATGTGATGGAGCAACGGGCCGACGGCAAGATCATCCGCCCCAGCGCGAATTATGTAGGTCCGGAAAATCTGGCGTGGGTGCCGATCGAAAAACGCTGAGGAAAAAATGATGAGCGCCAATGTAGAAGTGAATGCACGCCCGGCACCCGATCAGGAGCTGGCGGATATTGCACATTACGTATGCCATAACGGGGTGACATCCGCGGAGGCCTTCGATACCGCGCGGTACTGTCTGATGGATACGCTGGGCTGCGGCCTGCTGGCGCTGCGCTTTCCCGAGTGCGCCAAACTTCTCGGCGCACTGGTGCCCGGCACCACGGTGCGCAACGGCGCGCGCGTGCCAGGTACTTCGCATGAACTCGATCCGGTGAAAGCCGCGTGGGACATCGGCGCGATGATCCGCTGGCTGGATTACAACGATACCTGGCTGGCGGCCGAATGGGGCCATCCTTCCGATAACCTCGGAGGGATACTTGCCGTGGCTGATTATCTGAGCCGCTGCCGCGTGTCCGGAGGCAAAGCACCGCTGACGATACATGACGTGCTGAATGCAATGATCAAGGCGCACGAGATACAGGGCGTACTGGCGCTGGAAAACAGTTTCAACCGCGTCGGACTCGACCACGTGGCGCTGGTGAAGGTGGCTAGCGTTGCCGTGGTGACACGCATGCTGGGAGGCTCAGAGGCACAAGTGATCGACGCATTGTCGCAGGCGTTCGTCGACGGGCAGTCGCTGCGCACCTACCGCCATTCACCGAATGCCGGTTCCCGCAAATCCTGGGCGGCAGGCGATGCCACGTCGCGCGCGGTGCGCCTGGCGATGATCACGATGGCTGGCGAGATGGGCATCCCCGGCGTGCTGACTGCCCCGCAGTGGGGCTTCTACGATGTGCTGTTCAGCAAGGGCAACAAGGATCATCAGATCAAGCCGCCGGAGCAGCGCCGATTCAGCCGCAAGCAACCGTATGCCAGCTATGTGATGGAGAATATTCTCTTCAAAATTTCCTTTCCCGCCGAATTCCATTCGCAGACCGCCTGCGAAGCGGCGGTACGTCTGCATCCTCAGGTGAAGGAGCGGTTGAATGAAATCAGCAAGATCGTGATCCACACCCACGAGTCCGCGATACGCATCATTTCCAAGGTTGGCCCGCTGGTGAATCCGGCAGACCGCGACCACTGCATCCAGTACATCGTCGCGGTGCCGCTCGTTTTCGGCGACCTGGTGGCGGAAAACTATGAAGACAGCTTCCACGCTGCCCATCCGATCATCGACCAGTTGCGCGATAAGATGGAGATCGTTGAAGAGCCTCGTTACAGCCGCGAATATCTGGAGCCGGACAAACGCTCCATCGCCAATGCGATCCAGGTGTTCTTCAAGGACGGCAGCAGCACCGAAAAGATCGAGGTGGAATATCCGATCGGCCACCGCCGCCGCCGCGCCGAAGGCATCCCGGTACTGCAACAAAAATTCCTGAACAATCTGCGTACGCGCTTTCCCGAACATCGATGCCAGCAGATCATGGCGTTGTGCATGGACAAGAAGAAGCTGGAAGCAACACCGGTCAATGAATTCATGGAGATGTTCATCATCAACTGAGCGCTAACTTACAGCATTGGCATAGGAGGGGAAGGATATGAGTTACCAGAGCGAGTACGACCGTTCGATGAAAGACCCGGAAGGTTTCTGGCGCGAGCAGGCCGAGGCGCTGGAATGGTACACATTCCCGCGGCAGATACTGTCGCTCGACAAGGACGGCCTCGGCTACTGGTTCGCCGACGGAGAGATGAACACTGCTTACATGGCGCTGGACTATCACGTGAAGACCGGGCGCGGCAATCAGCTCGCGCTGATCTACGATTCCCCGGTCACCGATACCATGTTCCGCTATACCTATGCCGAGCTGACCGACGTCGTGGCGCGCACCGCCGGGATGCTGGCAAATCTGGGCGTGGTGAAAGGCGACCGCGTCATCATCTATATGCCGATGATCCCTGAAGCGGTCATCGCGATGCTGGCGGTGGCAAGACTGGGAGCGATCCACTCCGTCGTGTTCGGCGGCTTCGCGCCGCCGGAGCTGTCGGTGCGCATCGACGATGCCAAACCCAAGGTCATCCTTACCGCATCATGCGGAATCGAGGTCAAGCGCGTGGTGGAATACAAACCCCTGGTCGACCGTGCGATCGAACTTGCCAAGCACAAGCCGCAATGTTGTGTAGTCTATCAACGGCCGCAAGCGACCGCATCGCTGGTCACAGGACGGGACCATGACTGGAAAGCGTTATTGGCAAAAGCAAAGGCAGTGGGTTGCACGCCGGTCAAGGGCTGCGATCCGCTCTACATCCTCTATACCTCCGGTACCACCGGAAAACCCAAGGGCGTGTTGCGCGAGAACGGCGGCCATGCGGTCGCCCTCAAGTACAGCATGACGGCGATCTACAATGTGGCACCGGGCGATGTGTACTGGGCCTCGTCGGACGTGGGTTGGGTGGTCGGTCATTCCTATATCGTGTACGGGCCTCTGTTGCATGGCTGCACCACCATCGTCTATGAAGGCAAACCGATCATGACGCCGGATGCGGGGGCACTATGGCGTGTTTGCGCCGAATATGGAGTCAAGGCGCTGTTCACCGCGCCCACCGCATTCCGCGCGGTGAAGAAAGAAGACCCGCAAGCTGCCCTGATGAAGAAATATGACCTGAGCAAACTGCAGGTGATCTACTCGGCCGGGGAACGTCTCGATCCGCCCACCGAAGCCTGGCTCGCCGAAAACAGCGGCAAGCCGGTGGTGGATCACTGGTGGCAGACCGAGACCGGTTGGGCGATCACCGCAAATCTTCAGGGTGTCGAGCCGATGCCGATCAAGCCCGGCTCGTCGACCGTGCCGGTGCCCGGCTACAACCTGCAGATACTGGATGAGAACGGGCATCAGGTCGCGCGGGGCACACAGGGCTACATCGCGCTCAAACTGCCGTTGCCGCCCTCTTGCCTGAACCATGTGTGGGGCGACGAAAACAAGTTCCGCGAAAGTTATTTGACCTTCCTGCCCGGTTACTACACCAGCGGCGATGGCGGCTATATTGACGAGGACGGATATGTGTTCGTGATGGGTCGCGTGGACGATGTGATCAACGTTGCCGGGCACAGGCTGTCAACCGGCGAGATCGAGGAAGTGATCGCTACGCATCCAGCGGTTGCGGAATGTGCGGTCATTGCGCGCGACGACGACCTCAAAGGGCAGGTGCCGATGGGCATGGTAGTGCTAAAGTCCGGCGCGAATATAGCGGAACCTGATTTGCAGCAACAATTGATCGCCCGTATACGCGAAACCATCGGCGCGATCACCTGCTACAAGGACACGGTGATCTTGGCTAGACTGCCCAAGACCCGTTCCGGAAAGACGCTGCGCAAGACGCTCGCCAATATTGTCAACGGCAAGCAATACATGGTGCCCTCGACCATCGATGATCCGGGAGTCATACCGGAAATCATAGAAGTGCTGAGCGGCAAGAAGATGGTCAAACAGCCCGAAGAGCCTTCTTTAAAATGATATTATGGTTTCTATATTATTCTGTGGCCGCTTGATCTGAACTGAAACTTAAGTATGCTGTCGTAGCATGAGTTGTCGGAGATTCATTTCTTATACCAATTGCCACGGAGGTCTATGATGAAAAACTATACAAGAATTTCCAGTGCAATCCTTGCTGCCTCACTTTTCGGAGTTGCCGCAAACCTTTATGCCGACGAATCATCTTCGGGCTGGCCGGGCAATATGGGGCCCGGAATGATGGGCGGATACGGACCGGGATATGGTATGGGCCCGGAATGATGGGAGGTTATGGTCCCGGATATGGCGGCATGATGGGTTGGGGAAATTACCGGGACCTGGATCTTAGCGCGGATCAAAATTCCAAGATCACGCAGATCCGCCAGGAAATGCGGGCCAAGCAATGGCCTTTGATGGGACAAATGATGGACGCCCGGGACAAGCTGCA
>DATKAK010000018.1:0-3771 GCA_035498295.1 Gallionella sp.
CATCCGACATCACGGGTGCAGGTGCAACTTTCCCTTACCCCATTTATGCCAAATGGGCTGATGCCTACAAGACAAAAACCGGCATCGGCCTGAATTATCAATCCATCGGCTCCGGTGGCGGCATCAAACAGATAGAAGCAAATACCGTGGACTTTGGCGCATCCGATATGCCCCTGAAGCCGGAAGACCTGGAAGCAAATGGCTTGATGCAGTTCCCTACAGTGGTCGGTGGCGTGGTTCCGGTAATCAATGTGAATGGAATCGACTCCGGCGCGTTGAAATTGGATGGTGCCACATTGGCCGACATCTATCTGGGCAAGATCACCAAGTGGAATGATCCTGCAATCGTCGCGTTGAACAAGGATCTCAAGCTGCCTGCTGACGATATCACCGTGGTACACCGTTCTGACGGATCCGGGACCAGCTTCATTTTCACCCACTATCTGTCCCAGGTCAGCCCGGAATGGAAATCAAGTGTCGGTGAAGGCACAGCAGTTTCCTGGAAAGCCGGTACCGGTGGCAAAGGCAACGAGGGCGTAGCTTCTTACGTGCAACGCATCAAGGGTTCGATCGGTTATGTGGAATATGCTTACGCGCTGCAAAACAAGATGAACCACGTGCAAATGAAGAACCATGACGGCAGTTTCGTCCAACCGGAAAGCAGTGCTTTTCAGGCCGCAGCGGCTGGCGCAGAATGGTCCAAGGCTCCCGGCTTATATCTGCTGCTGACGGATTCTCCCGGCGCAAAAAGCTGGCCGATCGCCGGCGCGACCTTCATCCTGATGCATACGGTGCAAGACAAGCCCGAAACCGCCAAGGAAGTGCTGAAATTCTTCGATTGGGCCTACGCCAACGGCGACTCGATGGCATCCGAACTGGACTACGTCCCGCTGCCGGACAGCCTGGTCAACTTGATCCATAGCGCATGGGAACAAAAGATCAAGGATAAGTCCGGTAAAGCAGTCTGGAAATAAGCTCACGGAAAGTGTGGCTGACACTGCATGACCATCAGCTATAATCACGGGGGCAGTTGCCCCCGTTATTTTTCAACCAATTTAGCACAGCCGTTCTGATGACTTCACAAAAGGTTCAGCTTAAACAACAAGCAGTATTCGACCTGCTGTTCCGCAGCGTTACGCGCATCTGCGCGTTTGCTGTGCTGTCGTTATTGGCTGCAATCATTGCTTCACTGGTGGTGGGAAGTTTGCCCGCCATCCACGCTTTTGGATTCGGATTTCTTGCCAGTTCCGACTGGGATCCGGTCAACGATCGATTTGGCGCGCTAATACCAATAGTCGGGACACTGGTCACCTCGGGTATCGCGCTGCTCATCGCAATTCCTGTGAGTTTTGGAATCGCCGTTTTTCTGACCGAGCTCTCGCCGCGCGTCTTGCGCCGTCCGCTCGGCATCGCCATCGAATTGCTCGCGGGCATTCCCAGCATCATCTACGGCATGTGGGGACTTTTTGTATTTGCCCCGCTGTTTGCCGACTATATCGAGCCGTGGTTCAACCGGCATATCGGCACGCTGCCCTACATCGGCCCGTTCTTCTCCGGTCCACCCATGGGTATCGGCCTGCTGACCGCCGGCATCATACTCTCCATCATGGTCATCCCGTTTATCGCTTCGGTGATGCGCGACGTGTTTGACGTTGTGCCTCCTATGCTCAAGGAGTCCGCATATGCAGTCGGCGCAACCACCTGGGAAGTGATGTGGGGGGTGGTCTTGCCTTACACCAAGGTGGGTGTTGCAGGCGGTATCATGCTGGGGCTCGGACGCGCGCTTGGCGAAACCATGGCGGTCACATTCGTGATCGGCAATGCACACGAACTTAGCAAGTCACTGTTAAAGGCAGGCAACAGCATTTCATCGGCATTGGCCAATGAATTCACCGAGGCGGTCGGCGAACTGTACACTTCTTCGCTGATCGAGCTCGGTCTGATCCTGTTCTTCATCACCTTCGTCGTCCTGTCCATCGCCCGTATCATGCTCTACGAGCTCGGCTTGCGCGAAGGCCAGGTTGCATAAATATCATGGTCAACCTATACACACGCCGGCGAATGATCAATATAGCGGGACTCACCGTCTCGATGCTGGCCATGCTGTTCGGGCTGTTCTGGCTGTTCTGGATATTGATTACCTTGCTGGATCAAGGGTTGCTCTCCCTCACTCCAGCCGTGTTCACCCAAATGACCCCGCCGCCGGGCAACGCAGGCGGGCTGCTAAACGCCATCGCAGGCAGCCTGGTGATGACGCTTATCGGCACTCTGATCGGTACCCCGATCGGGATATTGGCCGGTACCTATCTGGCCGAATTTGGTCAGCGCGGGTGGATGGCACCGGTCACACGGTTCATCAACGATGTGTTATTGTCCGCCCCGTCGATCGTGATCGGTCTGTTCGTCTATGAAGTGTATGTGGTCAGAGTAAGGCATTTTTCCGGCTGGGCCGGCGCATTTGCATTGGCCATACTGGTGATTCCGATCGTCATTCGCACCACCGAAAACATGTTGCGCTTGGTTCCTACCACACTGCGCGAGGCCGCCGCGGCACTCGGCGCTCCGCAATGGAAAGTGGTCAACTTCGTCACCCTGCGCGCCGCGCGCGCCGGCATCATCACCGGAGTCCTGCTGGCCGTGGCACGCATCAGCGGCGAGACCGCGCCGTTGTTGTTCACCGCGCTCAACAACCAGTTCTGGAGCAGCAACATGGGCCAGCCAATGGCCAATTTGCCGGTGGTGATCTTCCAGTTCGCGATGAGCCCCTACGGGGACTGGCAGAAACTTGCCTGGGCGGGAGCGTTGCTGATCACCATCAGCGTATTGACACTCAACATCATGGCGCGCGTGCTGTTCCGGCAAAGCGCCACGACGCATTGATCCCGGCCATCAATCCGATAAACAACAAGGCATGAAAATGGACATCGAAACTGTCGCCAACCCGAAGATCGTGATCAGGAACCTTAATTTCTATTACGGGAATTTCCGCGCGCTCAAAGACATCAACCTGAGCATTGCGGAAAAGATGGTGACCGCGTTCATCGGCCCGTCCGGCTGCGGCAAGTCCACTCTGCTGCGCACATTCAACCGCATGTACCAGCTCTACCCCAAACAAAGAGCAACCGGAGAAATCATACTGGATGGGGTGAACATCCTCGACAGCAAGCAGGACATGAACATGTTGCGCGCCAAGGTCGGCATGGTGTTCCAGAAACCCACGCCATTCCCGATGACCATCTTTGACAACATCGCCTTTGGCGTGAAGCTGTACGAGAAGCTCAGCACCCATGACATGGAAGCCAGGGTGGAATGGGCTTTGCGCAAGGCTGCGCTATGGAACGAGGTGAAAGACATACTTAAGCAAAGCGGTACTGGACTTTCCGGCGGGCAGCAACAGCGTTTGTGCATCGCCCGCGCCATCGCGGTCAAGCCGCAGGTGCTGCTGCTGGACGAGCCGACTTCCGCGCTCGATCCGATTTCGACAGCGCACATCGAAAAATTGGTCGACGAGCTGAAGGAAGATTTCACCATCGTGATCGTCACGCACAACATGCAGCAGGCCGCGCGCATTTCCGACTACACCGCGTACATGTACCTGGGCGACCTGATCGAACTCGGCGAGACCAGTTCAGTGTTCACCAATCCGAAACGCAAGGAAACTGAAGATTACATCACCGGACGATTTGGTTGATTGCCCGGGCAACCTGGCGCAGTAGTTTGTTATGCGAAACATTCAATGCCGGTACCACCGCACAACGGGGAGGTTCGGAT
>DATKAK010000019.1:0-12508 GCA_035498295.1 Gallionella sp.
GTGGTGGTCATCATCTGGCCGCCCTGGGCCAGGCCGGTGATCAGCGCTGGCTTGAGGTTGGCGCGTGCAGCATAGATGGCTGCGGTATAGCCTGCCGGACCGGATCCCAGAATGATCAGGCGGTGATGTTGCACGGATTTGTCCATGATTCGAATCTTTCTGCCTGGTGAAAATTTGAAATATGCAAGTATACATGGCGGCACAAGTCGTAGCGAGCAGCGCGCCATTGCCGTATCCGGAATATGGGTGCCGGAGCGCTGAATTCAATACTTGTGTGCGCCTGGTGTCGCTTGCTCCCGATGCCGATCCGCGCAAGTTCGTCGGCAATTGTCCGGAATCGCGGCTGTCTGCCCGGCATTCATCGGTTAGAATCCATATTCCATGAAATATTTCAATATCCCGCTTTTGTTCGCGATCAATCTGGCAGTGACTTCGGCGCACGCGGTGACGTTGCCGGGCATCCCCGAATTCATCGATGAGATGGTGGCCAAACACAAATTCAAGCGCGCGGAGCTGGAAAAAGCGTTCGATGTCGCTCAGGAGGTCCCGGCAGTGATCGATGCCATATCCAAACCCCCTTCCAGCAAACCCTGGCCGGAATATCGCGACAGTTTCGTCAACCCGCAACGCATCAAGCAGGGTTTGGAATTCTGGCATAAATATCATGGCACCTTGCGAAGGGCCGAGCTGAAATACGGCGTGCCGCAGGACATCATCGTTGCAGTAATCGGGGTTGAGACCATCTACGGCCAGGATGCGGGCAATTTCCGCACCCTCGATGCACTGACCACCTTGGCTTTCGAATATCCCCAGAGAGCGGATTTCTTTCGCAGTGAACTGGAAAATTTCCTGCTGCTGGCGAGAGAACAGCAATTCGATCTGCTTTCCATACGCGGTTCATACGCCGGCGCGCTGGGCATCCCGCAATTCATGCCGAGCAGTTATCGCGTTTATGCGGTGGATTTCAACGGCAACCGCAAGATAAACCTGTTGCGCGAAGACAAGGATGCGATCGGCAGCGTGGCCAACTTCCTGAAAGTGTTCGGTTGGATCAGCGAAACAACCGGGGCTTTGCATGCTTCGGACGCGGGAGATCCCCCGCACAGGGAAGGCGGAGGAATACCGCCGATCGCGGTGCGGGCGCAGGTCAGCGACCAGGTCTGCGCCGGGGATATCACCACCCCGCGCACACTTGCGGCATGGTCGGCTGCCGGAATTGTCCCCGACGAGAAATTGCACAGCGACCTGGCTGCGCGCCTGATCGATTTCACCGTGGGTGAAGGCAAGGAGTTCTGGCTGGTATTCAACAACTTTGAAGTGATCACGCGCTACAACAACAGCGACTACTACGCGATGACGGTGTTCCAGCTGGCCGAGGCATTGAAGGAAGCGCGCAAGGATCAGCTGCGCAAAGCAACGCGCCGCGCGCCGTCGTAATGGGATTCCCAGTAGGCTTCGCGCATATCTTCCGTGCGTACTTCGCCCCCGCTGCTGGGGGAATGAATGAAGCGGTCGCTTCCCAGATAGATACCGACATGTGAAAATTTGCGGTGCAATGTGTTGAAAAATACCAGGTCGCCCGTGTGCAGATCGCTTTTGCTGACCGCCTGGCCGAACCGGCTGATTTGGTAGGTGCTGCGCGGCAAGCTGATGCCCACCGTGTGACGAAACACATGGTCGACAAATCCGCTGCAATCAAATCCTGTTTCCGGGGAGTTTCCCCCGTATTTATAGGGCGTGCCTAGAAGGCTCCTGGCGTAGGACGAGATGCTTTTTGCCTGCGAGCTGTTGAACGGCGCCCGCACCTCGTTATTTACCGAGGAGCACGCGCTGAATAGCAATATGAAAAACGGCAAAATGTATTTCATGCCGCTAATTTAGGGCATGGGACCGCAGGATGTAAAGAGCAATCCTGCGAATATCATTCGGCTTTAAACTGCGAAGAGTCAGGATCCGGGCGAAAAAATGCCCGATGGATTTCATTCTGTCGGGCACGTCAGGAGATGAAATTTATGTTTTCTTCATGGTACAAGTGCTGATGCCGAAGATGGCATAAGCCGGGCAAAATCCCGCGATGCCGGTCACCAGCGGAAGCACGCCGATCCAGCCCCACACGCCGACTGTTCCGGTGTACGCCAGCCCGATCAACACCAGACCGGCAATTACGCGCAATGCACGATCCATCGCATGTTCGTTGACTTTCATTTTGATCTCCTTGAATGGGTTGAACGAGTTTGCAGGATAGCGGATTCATATGGGCCTGTCTGTGACAATAATCACACAGCAAAACCGCCTGGGCAGCCCCTGAGTCCGCATCGCTAGAGCTCGGCGAATCTTTTGAGCGCGGTCTCGTCGATGATATCGACCTGTTCGCGTCCCAGTTTGACCCAGCCTTGCTCGGCAAATCCCTTTAACAAGCGGCTGACGATCTCGCGGGCGCTGCCCAGTTCGTCGGCCAATGCCTGGTGAGTGGTGCGGATGGGACTGGGCTTGCTGACGAGGAGATTTGCCAGGCGCCGGTCAAGCTTTTGAAAAGCCACGGCGGAGACCAGTTGCATCAGGTCGGTAAGTCGTTCCGAGAAAAGGCTGAAGATATAATTGCGAAACGGCTCGTGAATGGATACCAATTTTCTGAATGTCGGTGGCGGGAGCACGACCAGATCAGTGTCCGGTTGCGCCACCCCGCGCGCCTTGTATTTGGCATTTCCAAGCAAACAGCTGCTGGTGAGGATGCAGCTTTCGCCGGGGTCGACACTATACAGCTGCAATTCGCGCCCGCTCGGCGCGGCCTTGATGACGTGGATACAGCCGGATAACAGCAACGGAAATCCCTGGCAGGACTGGTTCTCGTCGAAAACCACCGTGCCTGCCGGGAGATGCATCACGCTTGCCGTTGCCTGCAACTCTGACTGGTCCGCGGCCGGCAACTCGCGCAGCATCGGGTATTGCTGCAACAAGCGGTCTTTAATTTCGGGAGACAACATAATTAGCGATGAGTGACCGCGAATGGCCGTCGCGAGTGTGCCAAGCTGCAAGGCGCCGCGCAGCGCGCGACGAGACATACCTAAATGGGTAGGCGAGGAGCAAGCGAGCACGCAACACAGCATAACCAGCCGCTTGGCTGCCGTTTTTTGGCGACCTAGTGGATTGGCCAGTAGTTCCATCAGATTGGTCACGCAGCAGGCTAGTCACGGTCATTCCGGGCGCATGTGCGGGAACAGGATGACATCGCGTATGCTGGCGCTGTCGGTCAGCAGCATCACCAGCCGGTCGATGCCGATGCCTTCCCCGGCGGTGGGCGGCAGGCCGTATTCCAGCGCGCGCACATAGTCGCTGTCCTTGAACATCGCCTCTTCGTCACCGGCTTCTTTTGCCGCGACCTGGATATCGAAACGCGCGGCCTGGTCTTCGGCATCGTTCAATTCCGAGAAGCCGTTGGCGATCTCGCGCCCGGCGATGAACAGTTCGAAGCGCTCGGTGATCTCCGGGTTCTTGTCGCTGCTGCGTGCCAGCGGCGAGACCTCGATGGGGTAATCGATGATAAAAGTCGGCTCGAACAAATGCGCCTCGGCCAATTCCTCGAACAGCGACAGCTGCAGTCCGCCGATCCCGTCTTCCGGTTTGTATTTGGCTTTCAGGTCTTTCAGTTCTGCGACCACAAAGTCGCGGTCATTCAGTTGCGCGGCGGTGAACTGCGGGTGGTATTTCTGAATCGCCTGTACCATGGTCAAGCGATGGAACGGTTTGCCCAGGTCCATCTCCTTGCCCTGGTAGCGGATCAGCGTCTTGCCCAGGGTCTTCTGCGCCACTTCGCGCAGCAGCCTTTCGCTGAAGTCCATCAGGTAGCGATAATCGCGGTACGCCTCGTAGAATTCCAGCATGGTGAATTCGGGATTGTGCCGGGTGGACAGCCCCTCGTTGCGGAAATTGCGGTTGATCTCGAACACCTTCTCGAAGCCGCCCACGACCAGCCGTTTCAGGTACAGTTCCGGCGCGATGCGCAGATACATCTTCATGTCCAGCGCGTTGTGGTGTGTCTCGAACGGTTTGGCCGCGGCGCCGCCGGGGATGGAATGCATCATCGGCGTTTCGACTTCCAGATAGCCGTGGCCGATGAAGAACTCGCGAACCGCCTGGATGATCCGGGTGCGCAGGATGAACACCTTGCGCGCATCCTCGTTGGTGATCAGGTCGAGATAGCGCTGGCGGTACTTCTGTTCCTGGTCGGACAGGCCGTGGAATTTTTCCGGCAGGGGGCGTAGCGCCTTGGACAGCAGGCGTACTTGCGTCACGCGCACGGAAAGCTCCCCGGTCTTGGTCTTGAACAGCACACCCGTGGCGCCCAGGATGTCGCCGAGATCGTAATGCTTGAATGCGTTGTGCGCCTCTTCGCCGGTGTCGTTGTTGCTGACGAACAGCTGGATCTTGCCGCTCATGTCCTGAATGGTGGCAAAACTGGCCTTGCCCATCACCCGTTTCAGCATCATGCGGCCGGCGACCGCCACGTTGACCTTCGATGCTTCCAGTTCATCATGGGACTTGGCGCCGAATTCGGCATGCAAATCGCCGGCAAGATGTTTGCGCTCGAAGTCGTTCGGGAAAGCCACGCCAGCCTTGCGGATCGCGCCGAGCTTGCTGCGTCGTTCCGCGATGATCTGGTTCTCTTCATGCGCCCGTTCGATATCTTCGCGCAGAGTCTGTTTTTCCATGGAATTCAGCTGTGTGATCTTTTCTGGTGATTCTTTTTCGGTGCTCATTCGTTAAACTCCTTGCTTCAAACTTGCACTGATGAAATCCTCCAGGTCGCCGTCCAGCACCGCCTGCGTATTGCCGACCTCGTAATTGGTGCGCAGATCCTTGATGCGCGATTGGTCCAGCACATAGGAGCGGATCTGGTGCCCCCAGCCGATGTCGGTCTTGCCGTCTTCCATCGCCTGTTTTTCCGCATTGCGTTTGCGCAGTTCCTCCTCGTACAGGCGCGATTTTAGCATCGCCATCGCTTCGGCGCGGTTGCGGTGCTGCGAGCGGTCATTCTGGCATTGCACGACGATGTTCGTCGGGAGGTGGGTGATGCGCACCGCAGAGTCGGTCTTGTTGATGTGCTGGCCGCCCGCGCCGGATGCGCGATAGGTGTCGATGCGCAGGTCGGCGGGATTGATCTCGACGTCGATGGAATCGTCCACTTCGGGATAGACGAACACGCTGGCAAACGAAGTGTGGCGGCGGTTTCCGGAATCGAACGGGGATTTGCGCACCAGACGGTGCACGCCGGTCTCGGTGCGCAAGTGTCCGTAGGCATACTCGCCGGAAACCTTGAGCGAGACGCCCTTGATGCCGGCGACATCGCCGTCGGATTGTTCCAGCACCTCGACCTGGAAGCCCTTGCGTTCGCAATAGCGCAGATACATGCGCAGCAGCATCGCGGCCCAGTCCTGCGCCTCGGTCCCGCCGGATCCGGCCTGGATGTCGACGAAACAATTGTTCGGGTCCATCGGGTGGGAGAACATGCGGCGGAATTCCAGCGCGGCGACGCGTTTCTCGATGTCCCGGATATCGGCGGCGGTGCTGTTCAGGCTTGCGTCGTCGTTTTCCGCCTGCGCCATTTCGAACAGTTCGCGCGCATCGTTGAGGTCTTGCTGGATCTTCGTGAGGCCGAGCACCACACCTTCGAGCATCTTGCGCTCGCGCCCCAGTTCCTGTGCACGCTTTGCGTCCTGCCAGATGGCGGGGTCTTCGGAAAGTTCGGAGACTTCGGTCAGGCGTTCCTGTTTGGTATTGAAGTCAAAGATACCTCCGCAATTCCGCGCTGCGTAACGTCAAATCTTGCAGATGGTTGGCGAGGGCATTGAGTTGTTCGGCTTCCATGGTCTACCTTTATAAATCCATTTTGCAGGCGAATCGCGACGTCGCGTGCGCGCTCATTCCTCGCCTACCATCACGGTATGTCTCGTCATTCGCTGTGCGGCTTCTTGCGCTTCATCCCGCAAAACGAATTTCTAAAGGCAGACCGTACTTTAATTGAAGTCAGCGATTATAGCGCAAACAGGCCGAGCAGGACCCCGCAGACCATCGCGCCGAAGCCGGCGGCAACCAGCCTGGCGAGCTTCCACCCGCCGAGGAATACCACTATGCCGTACTTGAACGCGAGGTTGGAAATGAAGGCAAGCGCGATCGCGGTGACGGTCTGATGTTCGTTCAACTGGCCGAGATTGAACAGGCGCAGACTTGAAAGCGTGATCGCGTCTACATCGGTCAAGCCCGATATCAAAGCGACGGCATACAAGCCGCGGTTGCCCGCAACATCCTGCATCCATGCGGATCCCATCAATATGGCCACATATAACAGCCCAAACGTGATGGCGGTATGCAGCTCGGCAGGGTTGGAGGTTTGCGGTATGAAGAGTTCGGTCGTCCTGCGCATCTTGCGCCAGTTGTATAGCGCGACGATCATGCCGAAAATAAAGCCGCCCGCGAGTACCGGGAACAAGCCCGGCAGGGTTCCATAGGCGACGATCCCGCTGACGACGAACAGGCGCAACAAGACCACCATGCCGGCGATCACGATGACCGATGCGGCCAGGTTGGCCATAGCTTGGCTACCCTTGCTGTTCTTCGCATAGATCAATGTGGTCGCGGTGCTGGAAACGAGGCCGCCGAAAAACCCCAGTAACGGAGCCCCGTAGCGGGTCCCGACCACGTGCAACGCGGTATAGCCCGCCAGACTCACGCCCGAAACCAGCACCACCATCAACCAGGCCTGATGCGGGTTGAACGCGCTGTAGGGGCCGTAATTCTGGTCCGGCAGTATCGGAAGCACGATGAAGGTCAGCACGGAAAATTGCAGAACGGCAACCAGATCGCGGCGCGTCAGGCGCTGGGATATGCCGCGCAGCTCGGGTTTGAAATAGAGCAGGGCAGTGACCGCGATGGCCAGCATGATGGCCAATTCGGCAAGACCGTACCAGATCATCGCGCCCAGCCCGTAGCACATCAGCAACGCGATGACGGTGGTGGTGCCGGGATCATTTTCCTCGCCGGGTCGGGTGTGGTAGGCGGCGATGATCATGCCGGCCACCGCCAGCAGTCCGGCGACCAGCAGCCAGGGAAAATCGAGTTTTGCGGAGAGCAGCGCGGACAGGGTGCCGAAGACGGCGACCAGCGCAAAGGTGCGCAACCCCGCCTTGGCTGATGGAGTGCGCTCGCGCTCCAACCCGATCAGCAAACCGATGGCGAGGCTGGTGAGGAACTGCGGCAAGGCTTCAATGACGCTGCCTTGCAGAAAACCCGTTTCCATCATTTCACCTCTTATTTCCGCATGTGGCTCGCCATAACCATCAACCAGGCGGGGTGCCATATGCCGGGTTTCAAGTGGCCCATGATATGTTCAGCAGCGGCTCAATACGTTTTTAGAAGGCGACGTCGAAGCCCACCAGCAGATAACCCTCCTTGGTCTTGTGCCCGACATGGTTGGGATCATGGTTCACAGGCTGCATGTCGAGGTTTGCCTCGATGATGCCCTTCACGTTGCGCATGAAATAGTAGCTGGCGGTCGCGGTGAGGGTATTGAGCTCGATGCCCTCATAGATCGTGTTCGTGCCATGGAAGTCTTTCGCCATGGCGCGGTTGTAGAGCAGCGAATAAGTCCAGCGTTCGCTGTAGACATAATCCGCGCCGGCAAAGCCGCCGTTCCAGCTGCGATTCACGTCCGGGCTGTCATCCAGAAAATTATCCCAGCGGTTCCACAGCAGTTGGCCGAACCAGTACAACTGGCCGTTATCCCCGGAAGCGTCCAGCCCCACCACTTGTTTGTTTGTCTCACGTGTTCCTGTCGTTGTGCCCGGCGCTGTGCCGCCGCTGGGCTGTTTGCCGGCATACCCGAACAAACCCGTCCTGACCGGACCGATGTCGGTGCCGATACGGCCGAACACCGATTTGGAATTGTTGTTGTCGAATAGCGTCTCCGGGCGGCTATAGCCCGCGCTGTTGGCCGGGTAGCTGTTGTCGATGCCGTTGCCGTTCGCGACACCCAGCGCCAGGTTTGCCGGGCCGAAGCCGCGGCTGAAGATCACGCCCCGTTCATAGGTGATCCCGGCCAGCCGGTAGGCCATGAAATCCTGTGTGGTCAGGCGCGTCTCGCGCGGGAACATCAGGTCGCTCACCTGGAACTGCCCGAGTTGCATGCCGATTCCGCTGCCAAACAAATCATCATGGCTGATCCATGCGTCTTCGACAAAAGCATTCCCATTAGCGCCCTGTTCCGCCAAAATGCCGTAAAAGTAATAGCTGATGTGGTCCGACAGCGGGGCAGAGGACAGCAGCTTGATCAGGTAGGGCGATTGGAAATCCCATGATGACTGGTTGTTGACGGTACCCGTGACAGGATCCATGTCATTGGCCTGGTGGGTTTGCACATAGGCCTGCGCTCGCAACGCGAGCGGCACGGTTTTGGGCAATTGCAGCATGTCGTCGCCGGTTTGCAGCGTGTTTTCCTTCCAGTTGTCCAGACGGTAATTGTTGTCGATAAAACTCTTGCCGAAACTGTTCAGCCTGGGGAAGGCAGCGTGACAGGTGGAACAGCTGATGCCGTATTGCCTTGCAAACACGGGGATGGCGGACGCCGATGGAGGGAACAGCAAGAAGCTTACAAGCCCCATAAACAGGCTTGCGGCCAGCCCGCGGGTATTGAATCCCACTGAAGTACGATTCGGATTGAATATTATATTACTGTTTGTATTTTTCATGGCTTCACTCTTCAGCAGGTTGCCAGTGACGGATGACGAGCTGCAAGCTGACGCTGCCATTGTAATCATTGACGCTCAGGCTGTATACGGCATGGATTCGTTCGGGCAGCATCTCGTTGTGGCCGAACAGGATCGCATCAATGCTTTTTCCTTTTGCGCCTAGACGCAGCTTCAAATGTTTTTCCCCGACCACGCGCTGATTCTGCACCATGAAAGTGTCGCTGAATTGCGGGGCAGGGAAGCCTTGTCCCCACACTTGTGCGTCCAACAGGCGCGCCACGTCCAGATTCATGTCGGTGGGTTCCAGCGCGCCGTCGGTTTCGATGCGCTGCGCGAGGTCGTTTGCGCCGAGCAATTCTCTGCAAATCTGTTCAAAAGCGGCGACGAATGTTTCGAAATCGGCTTCGGCGATGGTCAGTCCCGCAGCGGCCGCATGCCCGCCGAATTTTCTGATCAGTGATGGATATCGCTTGCTGACCAGGTCCAGCGCGTCGCGCAGATGCAAACCTGAGATGGAACGCCCCGAGCCTTTGATTTCATTATCATTCGCGCGTGCGAAGGCGAAGGTCGGGCGATGGAACTTGTCCTTGAGACGCGAGGCAAGGATGCCAATCACGCCTTGATGCCACGTTTCGTCGAACAATACGAGGCTGAAGTTGTCTTTCGGGTCGATTTGTTCCAGCGCTGCGATCGCGTTTTCCTGCATATCGATCTCGATGCTGCGCCGCTCGCGGTTGAGCGCGTCCAGCTTGGTGGCGATCCGCATCGCGGTCCCTGCATCATCGGTCAGCAAACAATGGATGCCCATGGTCATGTCGTCCAGTCTGCCTGCCGCGTTCAGGCGCGGCCCCACGGTAAATCCCAAGTCCTGGCTGGAGACCCGCGCCGGATCTTTTTTCGCTACTTGCAGAAGTGCGTTGATCCCGGCGCAAGCACGTCCGGAGCGGATGCGCTGCAGGCCCTGTTGCACCAGGATGCGATTGTTCTGGTCGAGTTTGACCACATCGGCAATCGTCCCCAATGCGACCAGATCGAGCAGGGAGGCGAGATTCGGCTCCCCTCTCCCGTTGGCGGGAGAGGGGCTGGGGGAGAGGGAGAAGGCGCCGCGTGCGCGCAGCTCTGCGCGCAACGCCAGCAGCACATAGAACATCACACCCACGCCCGCGAGGTTCTTGCTGGGAAATGCGCAGTCTGGCAGATTGGGATTGACGATACAGGCTGCCTGGGGCAGCGTGTCTCCGGGCAGGTGGTGGTCGGTGATCAGGACCTGCATGCCGAGCCGGTTGGCTTCGGCCACGCCTTCGACACTGGCGATGCCGTTGTCCACGGTGATCAGGATATCGGGAGGCAGTTGCGACTCGTCACTGGTAAAACTACTAGCCATTCGACTAGACGAGCCAACTACACTCGCCAAGTCGCTGGTTATGGCGTAGCCAGCCGGTTGCGGGAGCAACTGCTTCGCCGCTTCTTTCCCTAAGATTGATTCTCCGTAGCCGTATCGAAGCGGCAATTTCGCCGCGAGTTGCACGATCTCCGGCGTCAAGCCGTAACCGTATTCAAAACGATTCGGCACGATGAAGTCGATCTGCGCACCGAAGGCGCGCAGGCCGCGCACCGCCACCGCACAGGCGGTTGCCCCGTCCGCGTCATAGTCGGCGATGACCACGAGTTTCCTGTTTGACGCGATCGCATCGGCAAGCAGTCGTGCCATCTCGCGGGCATTTGCCAGCGCGTCGAACGGCAGCAATTGCGCAAACGTAGTATCCAGTTGCCTGGTGTCGGTGATGCCGCGCGCCGCAAATACCCTGGCCAGGGCATGCGAATGGCCTTTATCCCGCAAGTATTGCACGGCTTCCAAGGGAAAGTTGCGTACAGAGATTTCTATCATGGCGCTTCAGCGATGTGCTATCGATTGATTCGAGTTTAGCAAATCAATCCGGGATCGCGCCTCGTTTTTTTCGGCCAGTTGAGCTAGAATCGCGCCCACTTTTCAAGTCAGGCATGGAAAAATTGTGGCACTCATAGTCCAGAAGTACGGCGGGACATCGGTCGGCAGCCCGGAACGCATCAGGAACGTTGCGCATCGCGTCGCCAAATTCAAGGAAAAAGGTCATCAGGTTGTGGTGGTGGTTTCCGCGATGAGCGGCGAGACCAACCGGCTGATCGCCCTCGCGCACGAGATACAGAAACATCCCGATCCGCGCGAACTGGATGTGGTCATTTCCACCGGCGAACAGGTCACCATCGGTTTGCTTGCAATGGCGCTCAAGGCGCAGGGGCTTAAAGCCAAAAGTTATACCGGTGGGCAGGTCAAAATACTCACGGACAGCGCATTTACCAAGGCGCGCATCGTCAGCATCGACGAACAGGCCATCCGTGCCGACCTGGCCAACGGCTATGTGGTGGTGGTTGCAGGATTTCAGGGCGTGGATGAAGACGGTAACATCACCACGCTGGGGCGCGGCGGATCGGATACCACCGGGGTGGCGATCGCCGCCGCAATGCGCGCGGACGAGTGCCAGATCTATACCGATGTGGACGGTGTATACACCACCGACCCGCGTCTGGTTCCGGACGCACGCCGGCTGAAAAGCATCACGTTCGAGGAAATGCTGGAGATGGCCAGCTTGGGCTCCAAGGTGCTGCAGATCCGCTCGGTGGAATTTGCCGGAAAGTACAAGGTCAAGCTGCGCGTCCTGTCGAGCTTTGAAGAAGAAGGCGAAGGCACACTGATTACTTTTGAGGATAACGACAAAATGGAACAAGCCATTATTTCCGGAATCGCGTTCAACCGCGATGAGGCAAAAATCACCGTGATGGGCGTGCCCGACCGGCCCGGTATCGCCTACCAGATCCTGGGGCCGGTCTCTGACGCCAACATCGACGTGGACATCATCATCCAGAACGTCGGCGAGGATGGCATGACCGATTTTTCCTTCACCGTGCATCGAAATGAATTCGCCAAGGCGATGGATATCCTGAAGAGCAAGGTGCAACCGCACATCGGCGCGCGCGAAGTGATCGGCGACGACAAGGCGGCCAAGGTATCCGTGGTCGGGGTCGGCATGCGCTCGCATGTCGGCATCGCCAGCAAGATGTTCCGCACGCTGGCGGAAGAGGGGATCAACATCCAGATGATCTCAACTTCGGAAATCAAGATTTCCGTCGTCATCGACGAAAAATACCTTGAACTGGCGGTGCGCGTGTTGCACAAAGCGTTCGATCTCGATCAGGAAGACGCATAAGGAACGCCTTAATCGTTTGACCTTTCGGGTGGGTTCCTTTACTATGCGCGGCCTTCGGAGAGGTGGCCGAGAGGTCGAAGGCACGCCCCTGCTAAGGGCGCATACGAGCTTAAACTTGTATCGAGGGTTCGAATCCCTCCTTCTCCGCCAGCAAGTCTGAGCCCTTCCATGTGAAGGGCTTGGTTTTTGGTGAATGCCCGCACCACGCGGGCTGTGGGGCGACCCCGGCATTCTCTAGTCGAGCATCACTGAGCTAATTCCGGCCTTTTAACCTCTTCCCGCACATACTTTCTCTGTTGCCGATTTCGGTGGTACGAGTTTGCCCTGCATCATGCCAAAAACTGATGTTCTATGCCTGTAGGCAGCGATATTTCTGGGATAAGTGCTGACAGGAATGATCCAGACCCGCGATTGCGGGCCTGGAAGTATTGCATCAAATTGGTGGAATTAGCTGCTCATGCCAAGTAGTGCACGCTGCTCGTCCCAGGCTGAGGGGAACGGCACCATCTGCACCAATCGTTT
>DATKAK010000020.1:0-6623 GCA_035498295.1 Gallionella sp.
GCCGAAGCGGCCAATCCTCCGCGTGAAGGCGGACGCCGCCGCGGACGGCGCGGTGGCCGCAAGGAGCGCGAACATCGCGAGCAGGCGACGCAAAACGCCGCCGCTTTGGCCGCGAACGGAGAGGCGGTGCAACAATCCTTCGAACAGATGGGTACCGCGGAAGCACGCACAGTACCGACGGAATATATCGCTTATCCGGATGGATACCCTCATCCCAGCGAATACATCGCGATGCCGGAGATCTCAAGGCAAAGCCTGCCCTCGGTGGCCGAACCCGCCCTGCCTGCGGTAATCGAAAACGACCTGCCCGCTATAATCATACCGACTCTGCCGGCAGTCATGGAGCCAACCCATGTTGCTGTGGCAACCCCGGTTGTTCCTGAAGTTGCGGCAGCGCCACCGGTGGCGAAGACAACGCGCAGCGATCTGATCCAGATCGAAACCGACCCGATCAAGCTGGACAACGTTGCACAGTTCACCGCAAGCGCGGCGGAACGGCATGCACCGCGCCGTCGCCGCGAACGCCAGCATGAAGTTTATGTGGAGAATGAACCGCTGGTGCAAATCGAGACGCACCAGCATCCTCCGCAAGGGTAATTGCTGTCGGCAAAGAACAAAGCCGCACGATCAAAGTCGTGCGGCTTTTTCATTTCATCGACCTTTGCAGCATACGGGCTACACCGTGAAATGCTGTTGGCGTATCTCCTCCAGCAACCCCTGTGCCGCGTCCTCCACCATATCCAGCACGCGCTCGAAACCGTCCGCACCGCCGTAATAAGGATCCGGCACTTCGCGCTCGGCGTGATGGCGCGCGTATTCCAGAAACAGGCCCAGCCGGCTGCCGCTCCCCTGCGGCGCGATGCGCTGCAGGATCTCGAGGTTGGCCGTATCCATCGCCAGCACATAATCGAAACGGCGGAAGTCTTCCGGTTCCACCTGGCGGCCGCGCAGTTGGCTCATGTCGTAACCGCGCTGTTGCGCCGCGCGTTGCGCCCGCGAATCCGGCTTGTCGCCGATGTGATAATCATGGGTCCCGGCCGATTCGACCGATATCTGCCCGGCCAGGCCTGCGCTTTCGACATAGTGGCGGAACACCGCCTCCGCCGTCGGAGAGCGGCAGATATTGCCCATGCAGACAAACACCACAGAAACTTTCTTCATCGACTCAATCGACCCTGACGGGCGGGTTCCTATGCTCAGGATAGATCAGCTCATCGGTCTCAAATCCAAATGACTTGGCCTGCGCGACCAAGGCAGCCAGCGTCGCCGCATCGAGTTGCCGGTCGCGCGCAAGTATCCATAGGTAATTGCGATTCGGCCCTGCCACCATCGCATAACGGTATTGCGGATCGAGCACCAGCACGTTGTATGCGCCGTAGAACGGCCGGAAGAACGACACTTCCAAGCTTCCGACATCGGGTTTACCCTGGAACCGCGCCACGCCTTTCGCTTCTTTCCACTTGTTCTTCTTTGCATCGTAGCCGCGATTGATCACCTCGATGCGGCCGTCCGAGAGCTTGCGGTAATCCGCGGTCACCTCGCTGAGGCCGCGCTCGAAGCTGTGATCGAGCCGCGAGATCTCATACCAGCGTCCCAGATATTTGTCCGCATCGAAACCGGTCACGGGATGCAGTCCATCCGGAACCCCGGAACATCCCGTCAGCATCAGCAAGCTTGTCCACAACCATTTCTTCGCCATCTTCCAAAAGGTTCCCGGTTAATTTCACTCTCTGTATCCGGTGCCATTGTAACCGCACGATCACACGGAATCATTACTTGACCAATAAACTCGGGTTTATTATCATTGTGCCATTCGTTGTTAAATCAATCAGGAGCGATAAATGGAAATACCGACACGCGATGGCGACGGCTATCTCGAAAGCATGGACGATTGGACGCCGGAGATCGCGAAAGCCATGGCCGAGGCAGACAACTACGAATTGAACGACGAGAAATGGGCGCACATTCTGAAGGCGCGCGAATTCTACGAAGAATTCGGCACCGTGCCGCCGATCCGCAAATTCGCCAAATACATCGAGCAGGACCAGAAGGAACTGTTCGACCTGTGGATGACTGGCCCGATGAAACCGATCACCAAATACGGCGGACTGCCGAAACCGACCGGCTGCGTCTGATCTTCAACGTTGCAACAGATTATTCGCAGCGCCTCCTTCGCGGGGCGTTGCGTCAACCCTTGCCTTTGCGGCGCAGCGCATCCAAACTGAATTCCCCGGCCCCCGCCACCGAAAGATAGAGGAACACGAAGCAATACATCACCGCCAGTTCGCCCTGGTTCAGGATGGGCAGCAAGCCGTGCGGAGCATGGGCCATGAAATACGCCACCGCCATCTCGCCCGACAGTATGAAGGCCGCCGGCCTTGTAAACAGCCCGAGCAGGATCAACACACCGCCCCCCAGTTCCAACATTCCGGCCAGGCCGATCAAGGAAAACAGTTGAAGGTTGTCGAACATCGCGACATGGGGAATGCCCAGCAGTTTTGCCGTGCCATGCTGCAAGAACAGGAAGGCGGTGACGATGCGCAATATCCCAAGAATACGCGGTGTCCAGAACTTGCAAGTTTCTTCAGAACAGATCTTCATTTGTCGCTCCTCAATAAGTGTTTCGGGTCCGGGATAGAATCCTCAAACCCGACTGCCAGAACCACAGTCTTAAGCCAGATCAAATTGCCCGATCAATCTACCACACCGATATGAATTTTGCTGCTGGTCGGGCGCGGCAACCCGAAGCGATTCGTTCGTCCTAGCTTTGCCGGCGCTGGAATATCGCCGCGACCGGTTTCTTCGGCTTGTTGGGGGGGTGCTCAGGCTGGCTTTCCTGCGGAGTCGCACTGCCGCTCGGTTCGTAGGGTTTGTCGAACCAGGGATCATGGCCGGGTTTTTTCGGCGCGGCAGGACGCGAGTGACTGCGCTCGCCGTGCGCACCGCGAGTCGCCCGGCTGCGTTCATGATGTTCGCTGCGCGTTGTATGGCCGCGCTCGTGATCATCGCGCCGCGGTCTGCCAGCCCGGGGACTATGTGCCGCATGCGGCACATCCGCGGTTTCTTTCGGGATCTGGACCTTGATCAGCTTCTCGATCTCCTTCAGGTATTTTTCTTCTTCCGGCGACACCAGCGAGATCGCCTTGCCGGATGCTCCCGCGCGTCCGGTGCGGCCGATGCGGTGCACGTAATCTTCCGGCGCGTGCGGGATCTCGTAGTTGATCACCATCGGCAACTGGTCGATATCCAGGCCGCGCGCGGCAACGTCCGTCCCGATCAGCACGGTTACGGTCCCATTCTTGAATGCATCCAGCGCCTTGATGCGCTCCAGCTGGGTCTTGTCTCCATGGATCGCATCGGCGGCAACGCCCTCTTTCTGCAATTGCCTGGCAAGGCGCGCGGCGGTGATCTTGGTCTTGGTGAATACCAGTACTTGCGATGCATCGCTGCCGCGCAACAGATCCGCCAGCACCGCATGCTTGTCGGCCTGCTCGACCAGGAACACCTTCTGCTCGACCTTCTCCGCGGCGGCATTGCTGCGCGCGACCTCGATCAGTTTGGGCTTGGTCAGGAACTCCGCGGATAATTTCTTGATCTCGGTCGAGAACGTGGCCGAGAACATCAGCGTCTGCCGTTTTCTCGGCAACAACGCGAGGATGCGCTTCAGGTCGGGCATGAAGCCCATGTCCAGCATGCGGTCCGCCTCGTCCAGCACCAGCATCTGCACCTGGTTCAGCTGCACCGACTTCATCTCGATGTGGTCCAGCAAGCGGCCCGGCGTGGCGACCAGGATCTCCACGCCGCGCTTCAGGGTCGGCGTCTGCGTCTTGATATCCACGCCGCCGAACACCACCAGCGAACGCAGTTTGGTATGTTTCGCATACGCCTTGATGTTCTCTTCCACCTGGATCGCCAGCTCGCGCGTCGGCACCAGGATTAGCGCGCGCACCGGATGGCGCGCGGGCGAAGCGCTGGGATTGGCATCCGGCAACAGCTTCTGCAGCATCGGCAGCGCGAACGCGGCGGTCTTGCCGGTGCCGGTCTGCGCACCCGCCATCAGATCGCTGCCTTCCAGCACCAGCGGGATGGCCTGAGCTTGAATCGGGGTGGGAGTGATGTAACCGGACTCGGCCAGCGCCTTGAGGATTTCCGGGGCCAGCTTTAAATCTGCAAAACTAATCGTGGTCAATTTTCCATCTCTTCTCAATCGCCTGGGGACTCAACTCCCCTGCTCCAGTGCCTGCATTATACGCCTGCGCCGGGCGCACGCAGCCGCCTTGTCCTAAGCATTTGTTTCAAATTGTTTTTAGCGGCTTTAGCCACCGATGAGACGTGCAGTTTGGAGATTCAACGCTGGCGCGGCGGAACCGGCTCGTTCGAAGGCGCGCCGATCCCGATGCGCTCGTATTCCGCGATCACCTGCGCCCCCAGCAACAGCAGTGTCGCGGCCACCTCCATGCTGAGCAGCACGATGATGGCCGTGGTCAGCGAGCCGTATACCACGCTCACTTGCGACAGCGTGCCCAGATACCAGCTCAGCGCATGGCGGATGATTTCCCACAGCAGGCCGGCCGTGGCGCCGCCAATCAGCGCGTGATGCGCCGACAGCCTGCCCGCCGGCATGAAGTAATAGATCGCCGAAAGGAGCAGGATCTCGCCGGACACGCCGGCAACATAGATCAGCCAGCGCGAGAAGCCGCTTAGCGACCAGCTATGGCCCAGGATGAGCAGATGCTCGCCGCCGATCGCGATCAGATCGACGATCAGAAAAGTGCCCACGAACAGCACCGCACCGATGAACAGGATATATCCCAAGGGCAACAGCAGCAGCGAAACGAGGATGTGCCGCTGGTGCTGCTCCACGCGGTGCATGAAAATCACCGAGATCGCGCTCTCCAGCACCTTGAAGCCGAGCGAGCTGAAAAACAGCATGGTGATGAACAGCACCCAGCCGATCACCTCGCGATGAACGAGAAAGGCCTTCAGTTCCGCCACCACCGCCTTGCCTTCGCCCGGCACCACATACGCCAGCGCCGTGTTCAGCGTCGCCAGCAGTACGTCCTCGTCCACAAATTGCGACAACGCGATCACCATCAGGATCAGCAGCGGCACGATGGAGAGCAGCGCATAGTAGGCGACCGCACCGGCGAGCAGCAGCCCCTGGTTGATCTGAAACGCCTTCAGCACGCGGAGCGCGAAGGCGACCGGGTTCTTGAGAACGTAAGTTGTTCTGGGATCGATGAGCTGGATGGTTTGCATAGAACGCAGTTTAACTCCAACGCGGCCGGCCTGCGGTTCATGCCCGTTGCAGAACACAAATCATGCTTGGTTTCAGGTCGTTCACTTGTGCTTGAATTTGATACCGTCCGCGTCCGCGAGCACAGCGCACTTGCCCTCCGCCAGGCTGTTCAGGAAAGCCAGCGTTGCGTGTTTCGTCAGATTCTCGGTCTTGCGCGAAAAACCGCTTCCGGCAAAATTCATGTGCGTCGCGCCGTCGATCACGCCCAGCCATTTGCATCCCGCCGGCATATCGTCGTAAGGAACCGTACGCGATTCCCACCCGCCTTCCAGCGCCTTGTCGCTGGTACCGGTCAGCATCAGCACCGGCTTGCCGATGTTGCGCCAGGCATCTTTGGGAAAGATCGAGCCCGGTCCCTGCGGCGACATCGCGACATAGGCGTCGAACCGGCCCTTGCCTTTCAGGTCCAGCTTGTTGGCAGCGCCCGCCTCCAGCATCACTGTCGCCGCCCCCATCGAATGACCGATCAGCGCGCTGAAATGCCCGGCGCAGCGCGGGCGCGCCCAATCCAGCGCGGCGCCGATATCCATCCAGCGCGCCTCGTAGGCCGAGCGATCCGTCGTCATCTTGTGCAGCGCGCCCTTCAGGTCGAGTCCGTGCATATCGGCACGCAGCACCGACGGGCCGCTTTCCTTGTGCCCCGCAACGATGCTCAGCCAGCCGCCCTCGCTGAGCGCATCCGCGAGGTATTTCAATCCCTTTTCGGTGCCGCCCGCGCCCGGCGACAACACGGCGATGCCCCGGCAGGAATTCGCCGCAACCGCATAGACACGAACCGGAACCTGCGCGCCATCCGCGCGCGTGAGGGTGCGATCTTCTTCTGCGCTGGCGTGCGCCGCGAGCACGGCCAGCAAAACGAGCGCAATCCCGATGCGTGCCCGCGGTCTTTGCCTTGCGGCACGATGCACAAGATTTTCTGCCGGGATCTGTATGCTGTTTTCAACCATGGCCCTGCTTCCTTGAATTCAAGCTGCAAGGATTTTACGAAAAGCGAGGCTTCTGCAAAAGGCGCATCCTGCTGTCGATATGGTACGGGCGGGATTTTCAGAGTATCTTGCGCCTGTCAAACCCGGTTCAAGGAGATACTATGAGACACGCTACCCTGATATTCGCCGTGCTGACTGCCGTTGCGACCACCGCCTGCGAAAAGAAACCCTCAGAGCCGCCCGTTCAGCCGCAGGTCCAGCAGCCCCCGACTGCCCTGCCCCCCGGACATCCCGCGATCAATCCCGGTTCTGCGATGTCTCCCTCCGGCAGAACCGATATCGAACTGACGCAAAAGGCCACCGTCATCAGCACCCAGGACGTGCCCCAATTCACCTAT
>DATKAK010000021.1:0-5322 GCA_035498295.1 Gallionella sp.
AACGCGCATCGCGATCGAACGGAAATTCGGAGAATCGGGTCTCAAGCTCAAGATGCGCATGGAGCTGGGCAGCAACGAAGCGATCAAGCAGGCCGTGATCGGCGGGCTGGGGGTGTCGGTGCTGTCCCGCCATACCCTAGAATCGGGTACGCCGAACAAACAATTCGTGGTGCTGGACGTGCGGGGTTTTCCGATCAAGCGTCACTGGTATTTCGTGTATCCCGCCGGCAAGCAGTTGTCCATCATCGCACGAACCTTTGCCGATCACCTGAGAAAGGCAAGCCGGTCCGGGACTGACTGAACACTTTGGCAAAACGAAAAGGGGTCGATGAACAGGGGCCGGGTTCAATTCACCCGGTAATTCATGTGGCAAGCCACGCACTGTGCGGTGACTTGGGACAGCGCATCCAATGCCTTGGGCAGGTCGCCTTCACCGGCGATCATCGCGAAACGGCTGGCCGCATGATGCATTTCACCGCCGATGTCCTGCATGCCCTTGGGCATGTAAGGCGCCATGTGTGCCGCATCATGCGCGACCATGGAACTCATGCCGATTCGAGCCTCTGCGATCTCCCCTGCCTTGTCCAGCTGTCCTTTTGCCAGCGCAGCCTGGATCTCGGATAACGCCTGAAGATGCTCGCGCATGTTGCCAAGGAAGTGGGTTTTCATCCTGTCGGGAAACTCGACTTTGTTTCTTGCATCCTGGTCGGCGGCGCCCGCCTGAAGCGCCAGGGACAATGCGCAGGCCGACAGGCAATAAACAAGTGTGCGCTTCATGATGAGCTTTGCCGTTTCAGGATCTCAAAACCGGATGCCACGGTTTCGATCTGTTTCCAGATCGATGGAATGCAAATTAGGGAGCTATCGTTGCAGCCAGCCTGGGATTGCTCTTCAACAGCCCGGCTTCGTCGCTTACGATACTCGCCGCTTCGTTCAGCAAGATATCCTTGGCTTTTTTATTCGCGTTCTCGATGGCCAGGTCCGTCTTGAGATTGCGTTCGCTGGCCAGCATACCATCATCCTGGAATGCATGGCTGTCGGCCGCGGCGGATGCCTTGCCCGGCCCGTTGTCCGCCTTGCTGTCCTCGCGGGATTTGTCGCGTTCTTCCTGCGCTTCTCGCTCCTTGCGGCGCACGTCTTCATTGAGAGAGACCAGGTTTGTCTTGCGCAGCTTGTTGACCTCGGCGATATCTTCCTGCAGATACTTGAATTCCTTGTCACGGCTTACGCGCTTGTCGTGGTTCGCGATCAGCAAGGGCAGGATGGGGGCCAAATTGCCTTCCGGCGTATAGTCGGCCGGCTTGATCTGCGTCCAGGGCAAGGCATTGTCGAAACTGGATTCGCCAAAGTCTTCCGGGTCGGTCATCGACGGCAGCTTGATGTCCGGGGTCACGCCGCGCAACTGCGTGGTGCTGCCGTTGATACGGAAAAACTGGGCGATGGTCAGCTTGACTTCGCCATATTCGGGCTTGGCGTTTTTTGCGAGCTCATCCAGATCCGCCACGGTCTGTACCGTGCCCTTGCCAAAGCTGGTTTCTCCGATCACGACCCCGCGGCCGTAGTCCTGTATCGCGGCCGTAAAGATCTCCGAAGCGGATGCCGAGCCGCGATTGATGAGCACGCCCAGCGGACCCTCCCAGGCTACGCCGGTATCGGTATCGTCGCTGACCACGATATTGCCCCTAGAATCGCGTTGCTGTACCACCGGCCCTTTGCCCACGAACAAGCCGGTCATGTCGATGGCCTCGCTCAATGAACCGCCGCCATTGTTGCGCAGATCCACCAGCACGCCGTCCACCTTGTCCTGTTTCAGCTGATCCAGCAGCCGCGAAACATCCCTGGTCGCGCTCCTGTAATCCTTGTCGCCCTTCTGGCGGGCGGCAAAATCCTGATAGAACTCCGGCAGAGTGATCACCCCGATGCGGCGAGTCGCGCCCGCGTCCTTGACTTCGATGATCGATTTTTTGGCAGCCTGCTTTTCCAGGCTGATCTTTTTCCGCACCAGCGAAACGAGCTTGTGCTTGCCGTCCGCGCCGGCTTCCGCGGGCAGCACATCAAGGCGCACCACGGTATCCTCGGCGCCGCGTATCAGGGCCACCACGTCGTCGATGCGCCATCCCAGCACTTCGACCATCGGACCGTCTTCCCCTTGCCCTACGCCCACGATACGGTCCCCGGGTTTCAGCTTTCCGGATAACAGCGCGGGGCCGCCTGCCAGCAATTCCCGGATCGTGGTGTACTCATCCTTGTCGAAAAGCGACGCGCCGATGCCGACGAGGGACAAGCGCATCGAAATGTCGAATTCCTCCGAAGCCCGCACCCCGAAATAATTGGTGTGGGGGTCTATGGAAGTCGCATAGGCATTCATGAAGCTTTGAAATACGTCTTCGCTCTTGGTCTTGGTCAGGCTGGACAAAGAGTTGTCGTAGCGTTTGTTGAGTGTCTCGATGATGCTCTTGTCATCCTTGCCGGCCAGCTTGAGACGCAGCCAGTCGTTCTTGACGCGCTTGCGCCACAAGTCGTTCAGTTCGGCTTCGGATTTCGGCCACGGCGCATCCTTGCGGCTGAATTGATAGCTTTCATTCCTGCTGAAATCAAAACCCTTCTTCAGCAGGGAGCGGGCATAGACATAGCGTTCAGCGACGCGCTGCTGGTACAGGTTGTATATGGCGAAGGGGATATCCAGGTCTTTGTGGAGTATCGCGTCATCAAGCTTGGTTCGCGCATCGGAAAAACGATCGATGTCGGCCTGGAAGAAGAACAGCTTTTCGCCATCCAGCATCTTCAGGTAGTTGTCGAATATCTGCGAGGACAGATTATCGTCGAGCGCCACTTGCTTGTAGTGATAATTGCTCAGCACCTTGGCGGAAATCAGGGCTGCCTGCGCCTGCTGCTCCAGCGGCGTGAGCTGCGGTACATCCTGTGTTTGCGTGTAGGCCTGGGTTGTATTGGATGCGGCCAGCGCAAACGCCAGCAATATCCACAGCAATCTATTTTTTATTTGCATATTCGGGTCGTAAAGTCCGGTAAAAAGCCTGTGACGTATCTATGAAGAGCCGGCATAGACACGATACAAGGCGACAAGTTCGATATTGTAACCCACTTGAAAGGTCAAGTTACAGGCCTCAAATGCGTTAACGATTCAGCACCGCCGCCCCGGAACGAAAGCGCCGGCTCAACTCCGCCTTCTTGTTTTCCGCCTTTCCAGATTTTGCATCGCCTCTGCCGCGATCTCCCGCACTTCCTCATGCGCGTCGCTGAGGCAGTTTTCGACATGGGTGCGAGCGGCGGCGCTGCCGGTGAGGCCGAGCAAGTGGCATGCGTCGGCACGCACGCGATGGTCTTTATGGCGGATGAGCTCCGCCAGTTGCGGCAGCAGCTTTTGCAGTGACGGCGAGTAGGCATGGGCTTCGAGCAGGGCGCTGACTCCAAGGCGCACTTCGAGTTTTGCCCCGGGATCGGCGACGATGACAAGCAGCGGCTTGAGGCGATTCGTATCTGCGTCGATGAATGCCGCGGCATGCTTGTAGTCGCCCTGCCTCAACAGATGTTCGACATAGTGCGCTGTGCCCGCTTCACCGTTCGCCCACCCGGCCCACTGGCGCAGTTCGGCAGTACTGTGCGCACCGGTGAGGGTAAACGGTCCCAGGCGCAGCCAGGGAGCGGCGCGCACGCCATATTCCGCGGCCTGTTCGGGATGTTCGTTGACGTCCACGACCGTCAGATTCCCGATCAGCCGATGCTTGGCCAGCTCCATCAGTCCGCGCAAAACTGCGGCGCAGTGCGGGCAACCGGGGGCGACAAACAACAAAGCATCGGGCGGCGAGGCAGGCATGTAAATGGTCGGGTTATCAAAGTGAATAGGCTACTCGCCTTGTATCGTTACGACAAGCCTGCGGCCAGCTCAACCACTTCCATGTGCGCACTCGGAGTCCCCTGCCAGCTTCCCGATTTGACCGGCGATAATCAATCAATGATGCCAACCGTTCCCAAGCCGGATTGGCTGTTGTAATTGAGTCAATTCAAAGCAGAAATATATGCTGCTCCGACCCCCTTCAGTATATGATGAGTTCAAGTTCAGCAGCCCGAAACAAAAGCGACATTGAACGATGGATAATACTTCCCGCATTGAAGCGCAGCAGCGCGCGGACGAGATCCGGATCTTCCGCAAGGAGCTCGAACGCCTGGAGAACGAAGGAGTGCTGAAGCTCGCGGATGCGCAGCTGGCCGCGGTCCGCTCGCATCATGAGGGTTTGCTGGCGCGCTTTGCGCAGTCATTCGACATCGACCGCGACCTGCGTTCCAAGCAGATGTCGTGGGGCATGCGTATCGCGTCCTTCCTCGGCGCGCTGGCGCTTGCGGCCAGCGTGTTCTTCCTGTTCTACCAATTCTGGGGGCGCTTCACCGAGACGGCGCAGGTGTCCATTCTGGGCGGTGCGTCGCTGGGCATGTTCGCGCTGACGGTGGGGATACAGGGTCGCGATGCATCGGGCTATTTCACCAAGCTGGCGGCAATGGTGGCGTTTGCCTGCTTCGTGCTCAACGTGGCGATGCTGGGGCAGATCTTCAACATCACGCCTTCGGACAAGGCATTGCTGCCGTGGGCGGCGCTGGCGTTGTTGCTGGCCTATGCCTGCGACCTGCGCCTGCTGCTGGCGGCGGGCATCATCTGCATCATCGTCTATACCGCTGCGCGCTTCGGCACCTGGGGCGGAATGTACTGGATCTATTTCGGCGAGCGCCCGGAGAACTTCTTTCCGGTGTCGCTGCTGCTGTTCTTCGTACCGCAACTGGTTCCGCACCGGGGACGGGAGGACTTTGCGCCGGTCTACCGCGTGTTCGCGATCCTGTCGCTGCTGTTGCCGGTGCTGGTTCTTTCCAACTGGGGCTACATCAGCTACCTGACCTGGCCTGCCGAAACGATAGAACATTTCTACCAGATCGCCGGTTTCTTGATCAGCGCCCTCCTGGTGTGGCTGGGGCTGCGCCGCCAATGGGGCGAAGTGGTGAATACCGGCGTGACCTTCTTCGTGATCTTTCTCTACACCAAGTTTTACGACTGGTGGTGGGAGATGATGCCGAAATATCTTTTCTTCCTCGTGGTCGGTCTCACCGCGGTGCTGTTCCTGTTCGTCCGGAAACGTCTGCGCCAATCGGCGCTGAACAGGGAGGCGAGATGACGAGCCGGCCCCTGAAGAATTGGACGAGAAAGCACACGCTGGTCGCCGGCCTTGCGTTGATCCTGCTGACCAATGCCGTGGCGCTGCTGGGCGTTCACCGGAACCGTTCGGGTGAACCGGAAAGCGTGCTCACCCTGACCCA
>DATKAK010000022.1:0-21198 GCA_035498295.1 Gallionella sp.
TGAATGCATTGACTTCGCGCTTGCGCGACGGAATGGCGCACGATGCGAGTCTGGGCGAAACGCTGCAGATGCTGGAAAGCGCGCAGGCGGAATTGCAGGAAGCGGTGTATGCGCTGCGCCATTACCAGCAGCGTCTGGATAACGACCCGCAGCGCTTGCATGTGCTGGAACAGCGCATCCAGAGCGTGCTGGATACCGCGCGCAAATACCGCGTGGCCCCGGAACAGTTGAACGAGGCCTTGCAGCGCATCGCGGCACGCCTTGCCGAGCTGGGCGGTGATGCCGACCTGGCCGAACTGGAACGGCAGGAGAAATCCGCGCAGCATAGTTATCTTGCCGCGGCGAAGAAGTTGACGGCGGCACGCAAAAGATCCGCGGACAAATTGTCGCGCGAGATCACTGCCGCGCTGCAGACACTGGCGATGCCGGGCGGCAGTTTCGAGGCGGTGTTGCCGCCCTTGCAGGAAGGCAATGCGTACGGATTGGAGATCATCGAGTTCCAGGTTGCCGCCAATCCGGGCGTGCCTCCGCGCAGCCTGGCCAAGGTCGCTTCGGGCGGCGAGCTGTCGCGCATCAGTCTGGCGATACAGGTGGCCGCCACCCGGGTTGCCAGCGTGCCGACGCTGATCTTCGACGAAGTGGACAGCGGCATCGGCGGACGCGTCGCGGAGATCGTCGGGCGGTTGCTGAAAAAACTCGGCGACTCATACCAGGTGTTGTGCGTCACGCATTTGCCGCAGGTCGCGGCTGCGGCGGACCATCAGTGGCAAGTGAGCAAGGCCGTGGAAAATGGCGTCACGCTGAGCCGCATCGCAGAGCTGGACGGCGAACAGCGCGTCGAGGAGATCGCGCGCATGCTCGGCGGAGTCAAGATCACCGAGACCACCCGCAAGCACGCCGCCGAGATGTTGGGAGCTGCTGCATGAGGTATCATCGCCCTGAATCATGATTCGGACTGTTACGCGAACCTGCAGAAATTCGTTTTGCGGGATGAGGCGCAGGAAGCCGCGCAGCGAACGACGAGGCATATCAGATTGATAGACAAGAAGTGAGCGAGCACGCGACGCCGCGATTCGCCCGAAATATGGATTTATAGAGGTTCACCGATGCGTTTCAAGATCGTATTGCTCACTTTTCTGCTGGCTTCGTGCGACAGTTTTTACATTCCCTTGCTGACGCCATACAAGATGGACATCCGCCAGGGGAATTTCGTGTCGCAGGATATGCGCGACAAGCTCAAACTCGGCTTGACCAGGGCGCAGGTCAAGTATGTGCTGGGCACCCCGATGATCAGCGACCCCTTTCATCCGGACCGCTGGGATTATGTCTATCGTTTCGAGCACCAGGGCAAGGTGATCGAAAAACAGAACCTGACGATCTATTTCGAGGGGGACAATCTGGTGCGCATAGTCGATGGCGGCCAGTCTGCGGATACGTCTCCGGCGAGCGGGAACAATCAAGGTAAAGGGCAGGGTAAAGGATAAACATGAGCAAAATAAAGATCGCGATCGCAGGCAGCAGCGGACGCATGGGACGCACCTTGCTGGAGAGCGTGCTGCAGTCGGACGACCTGGTATTGCATACCGCGCTGGAACATGGCAGCAGTCCGTTGCTGGGCCGCGATGCCGGCGAGATGCTTGGTGCGTCAAGCGGCGTGAAGATCAGCGCGGATGTGGCGGCGGCACTGAAGGGCGCGGACGTGCTGGTCGATTTCACGCGCCCGGAGGGTACGCTGCATCACGTTGAGATCTGCCGCAAACTCGGCGTGAACATAGTGATCGGCACCACCGGTTTCAACGCGCAGCAAAAGGCGCAGTTGGGCAGCGCGGCGCGGCAGATCGGCATCGTGTTCGCGCCCAACATGAGCGTGGGGGTGAACCTGATGTTCAAGCTGCTGGAAACCGCATCGCGCGTTCTTGCACAGGGCTATGACATCGAGATCATCGAGGCGCATCACCGCCACAAGGTGGATGCGCCGTCCGGCACCGCGCTGGGCATGGGCGAGGTGATCGCGAAAACACTGGGGCGCGATCTTTCAAAATGCGCCGTGTACGGCCGCGAAGGTGTCACCGGCGAGCGCGACCCGAACGCGATCGGCTTCGCTACGGTGCGCGGCGGCGACATCGTCGGCGACCACACCGTGCTGTTTGCGGGCACCGGCGAGCGCATCGAGATCACCCACAAGGCCGGCAGCCGCGCCACGTTCGCGACGGGCGCGTTGCGCGCCGCGCGCTTCCTGAAGGAACATCCGGCGGGCCTGTACGACATGCAGGATGTGCTGGGATTGAAATAATCCCTCTCCCGCCCTCCGGGCACCCTCTCCCAAGGGGAGAGGGTGCGTGAGGGTCGCAAGCTCCACTGGGGATTTGTCATGGACGTGAAAACGCTCGCCGCCGTTTTTACCGCCGTGTTCATCGCCGAGATGGGCGACAAGACGCAGCTCGCGACGATGCTGTTTGCGTCGGACAAGGAAGTCAGCAAGTGGACGATCTTTCTCGGCGCATCATTGGCGCTGGTCACCGCCTCGGGCATAGGTGTGATGGTCGGCAGCGCGCTGTCAGAATACGTCAACGAAAAATATCTGCATTACGCCGCCGGGATCGGCTTCGTCATCATCGGCATCTGGATGTTGTGGAAGGCCTGACCAGCGGAGTTACTGAACGTCGCCGGTAGCCTTGCTTTCCGCGGCGTGATGTTGGATCAGCCTGTCGATGAAGCTGCGCAGGAAGTGCGAAGGCTGCGCGCTGTGGAAGCGGGCGGTCTCTACACCGTGACTGTAGGCGATCACCGTCGGGAAGCCGCGCACCTTGTGCCGCCCGGCGATGCGCATGTTCTCGTCGGCATCCACCTTCGCCAACACGAATCTGCCTGCATAGTCGTGCGCCAGTTTTTCCAGCATCGGCCCCAGCACGAGGCACGGGCTGCACCAGTCCGCGCCGATGTCCAGCAGCACCGGCACCTCATGCGAGCGCGCGACGACCAGCTCGTCGAAATCGGCTTCTTCTACGTCATAGGAGTAATTCATCGAATGGGATTGCATAGTTGAATATGGCTGATATCGTAGCAGAGGATTTACCGGTGTTCCTGGTCGTATTTCCGCTCGGCATCATTGAGATGACGGATCAGTATATCGGAGATCAAATTCACGCCGACCCCGGCAAAAAGCAGGGGCAGGAAATAAAGCGCGATCGATATCTCCGAAGCGAAGATACGATCGTCAAACGAGGAAGGGGAAGTTTTCGCGATCACATTCAAGCGCTGCAAAAGATAGACGCAAATTCCTGCTATTGCGATCAGGAGAAGGCCGAAACCCAACACGGATTTCCGGGAAATCGCTTTCTTCCACATCATGTAGGCGTAGATACTTGCGGGCAGTATGAGCGAGAAGATCAACAGCAGGAAAAATTCCATCTCAGCAAATGCGGTGTTGTTCATTTTCTATCTGACTGGCTTGTTATCGAATCAAGTTTGAATTATGTGGTAACGGCAGCCGCCCACATAGCCAATCCTCCGGCGGCAGCCAAAGCTGCAACGGCAAACAGCCATTGCTTGCGCGTCAAGACTGTGATCGAAGCCAGCGAGATGGCGATCTGGATCAGCGTCATCGATTGCGCCAGTTTATGGTGCGGATGGATCAGGTGCTCGCTTTGCAGGTTGGCCTTTTCGGATTCCGCTTCCAGCGCTTCTGCCTTCGCCTTGATTTCCTTCTTGTCGTTTTCATATTTTTCGATCTGGCTCTTGTAATAGCCCCGCTTGTTCGCCGGGGCCAGATCGGCGGCAAGTTCCATCAGGTGCCCCTTGTTGCTCTTTGCCTCGTAAAAATTCCATTGATCGGAAGCCTGGGCTTTCTTCAGAACCGCTTCGTTCTTGAACAGCATGGCCTGATTCTGGGTGTCTCCCCCTTGGTAGCTTACGAGTGCGCCCAGCGAAGCCAGTAATGCGGTGAAGATCGCGATATACGTCGCAAGATTGTCCCCGCCCTGCGCATGATGTTCCACTGCGTGGTCATGGGCGCCATGAACATGAAATCCTTCGGACATGTTATTTCCTTCGAGTCGATATGAATGGCAGGCCAATATTTTATACCTTGATATTTCCCGGCAAGGGAGTTTCGTGAAGACACAGCCGGGGCTGGACAGGCGGTGGGGCTTTGGCACTGCCATTCACGGCAGTTCATCTGTATGACCACCTCCGCATTGAAGGTGCTCCTGCTATCGGCTATAATGCGCCCCTACCAAGAGCGGGATGGACTGAACAGTTCTTCCCGCTTCTTTACGGATACACCTGCAAATCCTTTTTTCGAGCGCATCGCGATGTTGTGCGGTGCTCGAACCCTCGTCGTACTTCGTGTACTGTCCCGGGTTCTGTGTTCCTGACGCCTTGCGCTGCATCTCGAAAAATAGAATTATCAGGCGTATCCAACAGCCAGTTAATCAAGGAGCATGTTGTGTCGCAGACGAAGCCAGCCATCCTAGTTTTAGCCGATGGTACGGTATTTCGCGGCATTTCTATTGGTTCAGATGGCAGCAGCGTCGGCGAGGTGGTGTTCAACACCGCGATGACCGGCTACCAGGAGATCCTGACCGACCCTTCCTATTGCAGGCAGATCGTCACGCTGACCTATCCGCACATCGGCAACACAGGGGTGAATGCCGAGGACGTGGAATCGAGCAAGGTGTACGCCGGCGGGCTGGTGATACGCGATCTGCCGAAGACGGTGAGCAACTTTCGCAGCACCCAGTCTCTGCCCGATTACCTGCAGGCAAATAACGTGGTCGCGATCGCCGGAATGGACACGCGCAAATTGGCGCGCATCCTGCGCGAGAAGGGCGCGCAGAACGGCTGCATCGCGACCGGTACCGATGAGAAAGCGGCGCTCAAGGCGGCGCGCGGTTTTGCCGGCCTGGTCGGCATGGATCTGGCCAAAGAAGTGTCCTGTTCAAAATCCTATCTGTGGACGCAGCGCGAGTGGGAACTGGGCATCGGTTATCCGGAGGCCGAACAGACAAAATTCCATGTCGTGGCCTACGACTTCGGCGTGAAGCGCAACATCCTGCGCATGCTGGCCGAGCGCGGCTGCCGCATCAGCGTGGTGCCCGCGCAGACCGCGGCAAAAGAAGTGCTGGCGATGGAGCCGGACGGCGTGTTCCTGTCCAACGGGCCCGGCGATCCGGAGCCGTGCGATTACGCGATCAAGGCAACGAAGAAATTTATTGAAGCCGGCGTGCCGCTGTTCGGCATCTGCCTCGGGCACCAGATCATGGGGCTGGCGGTCGGCGCGAAAACGATGAAGATGAAATTCGGCCATCATGGCGCGAATCATCCGGTGCAGGACACGCAAACCAGGCGCGTGATGATTACCAGCCAGAACCACGGCTTTGCAGTGGACGAGAAAACGCTGCCGAAGAATGCGCGCGTCACGCATGTGTCGCTGTTCGACGGATCGCTGCAGGGATTCGAGCTGACCGATAAACCGGTGTTCTGTTTCCAGGGGCATCCCGAGGCGAGCCCCGGGCCACACGATGTTGGCGCGTTGTTTGATCGCTTTGTGGGAATGATGGAGAAAAGAAAGACTTAAGCTGCATGGATTACGGAGAGAGATGCGGCTTTCTCGGTGTCCTCTGTGATCTCTGTGGCAAAAAAGATTATGCCTAAAAGAAACGACATTAAAAGCATCCTGATCATCGGTGCCGGCCCCATCGTCATCGGGCAGGCGTGCGAGTTCGATTACTCCGGCGCGCAGGCCTGCAAGGCACTGAAGGAAGAGGGCTATCGCGTAATTCTGGTGAATTCGAATCCGGCCACGATCATGACTGATCCGGAGATGGCGGACGCGACTTATATCGAGCCGATCACCTGGCAGATGGTCGAGAAGATCATCGCGAAGGAAAAGCCCGATGCGATCCTGCCGACGATGGGCGGCCAGACCGCTCTGAACTGTGCGCTCGACCTTGCCAAGCACGGCGTGCTGGAAAAACACAATGTCGAGATGATCGGCGCCAGCAGGGATGCGATCGACAAGGCCGAAGACCGCGAAAAATTCAAGCTGGCGATGACCGAGATCGGACTTTCCTCGGCGCGTTCGGCGATCGCGCACAGCATGGAAGAAGCTTTGCAGGTGCAGCAGGTGCTGGGCTTCCCGACGGTGATACGCCCGTCCTTTACGATGGGCGGCAGCGGCGGCGGTATCGCCTACAACCGAGAAGAATTCGTCGAGATCTGCGAGCGCGGGCTGGAAGCCAGTCCGACCAAGGAACTGCTGATCGAGGAATCGCTGCTCGGGTGGAAAGAATTCGAGATGGAAGTGGTGCGCGACCGCAACGACAATTGCATCATCATCTGCTCGATCGAGAACCTCGACCCGATGGGCGTGCACACCGGCGATTCGATCACGGTCGCCCCGGCGCAGACGCTGACCGACAAGGAATACCAGATCATGCGCGACGCGTCGATCGCGGTGCTGCGCGAGATCGGCGTGGACACCGGCGGTTCCAACGTGCAGTTCGCGGTCAACCCGAAGGACGGGCGCATGGTGGTGATCGAGATGAATCCGCGCGTGTCGCGTTCCTCCGCGCTGGCCTCCAAGGCGACCGGCTTCCCGATCGCGAAGATCGCGGCGAAGCTGGCGGTGGGCTACACGCTGGACGAATTGAGGAACGACATCACCGGCGGCGCGACGCCTGCATCCTTTGAACCGACCATCGATTACGTGGTGACCAAGATTCCGCGCTTCGCGTTCGAGAAATTCCCGCAGGCCAACGACAGGCTGACCACGCAGATGAAATCGGTGGGCGAGGTGATGGCGATCGGACGCACTTTCCAGGAGTCGTTCCAGAAGGCTTTGCGCGGCCTGGAAGTGGGCGTGCATGGCCTGGATGAAAAATACGGCAATATCGAAGCGATCTCCTCGGAATTGGGCAACCCCGGTCCGGATCGCATCTGGGCGGTGGCGGATGCGCTGCGCCTGGGAATGAGCGTGAATGAAGTATACGCGCTGAGCAAGATCGATCCGTGGTTCCTGGCGCAGATCGAAGACCTGGTACGACAGGAAAAATCCCTGTCCGGACGCGCTCTGGAAAGTCTGGAAGCGGATGAGATGCGTTCGTTGAAACGCAGCGGTTTTGCCGATGCGCGTCTTGCAAAATTGCTGGGTACCGATGCCGGTGCGATGCGCGCTTACCGGCATGCGCTGGGTGTGCGCCCGGTATTCAAGCGTGTGGACACCTGTGCGGCCGAGTTTGCCACCAACACCGCGTACATGTATTCCACCTACGAGGAAGAGTGCGAAGCGCAGCCGACAAACAACAAGAAGATCATGGTGCTGGGCGGCGGCCCGAACCGCATCGGGCAGGGCATAGAATTCGATTACTGCTGCGTGCATGCGGCGCTGGCGATGCGCGAGGACGGCTATGAGACCATCATGCTCAACTGCAACCCGGAGACCGTATCCACCGACTATGACACTTCCGACCGGCTGTATTTCGAGCCGCTGACGCTGGAGGACGTGCTGGAAGTCGTGGCGGTGGAGAAACCGGTCGGCGTGATCGTGCAATTCGGCGGCCAGACCCCGCTCGGACTGGCGCACGGTTTGGAGAAGAACGGCGTGCCCATCATCGGCACCTCGCCGGACATGATCGATTGCGCGGAAGACCGTTCGCGCTTCCAGAAGATGCTGCACAAGCTGAATTTGAAGCAGCCGCCCAATCGCACGGCTTGCACGGTCGATGAAGGCATCGCCGGAGTCGCGGAGATCGGTTATCCGCTGGTGATGCGCCCGTCCAACGTGCTGGGCGGGCGCGCGATGGAGATCATTCACGCCCAGGCCGATCTGGAGCGCTACATGCGCGATGCGGGGGAGATGTCCGTCACCTATCCGGAGCGCATGCCGATCCTGCTGGATCGCTTTCTGGACGATGCGATCGAGGTGGACGTGGACGCGGTATCCGATGGCAAGGATGTGATCATCGGCGGCATCATGGAACACATCGAGCAGGCCGGCGTACATTCCGGCGATTCCGCGTGTTCACTCCCGCCATTCAGTTTGTCAGGGGCTTTGCAGGACGAGATGCGCCGCCAGACCGTGGCGATGGCCAAAATGCTCAAGGTGGTCGGGCTGATGAATGTGCAATTCGCGATCCAGATCGACAAGAATGGGGGCGACACGGTGTATGTGCTGGAAGTCAATCCGCGCGCGTCGCGCACCGTGCCGTTCGTTTCCAAGGCGACCGGCATTCCGCTGGCCAAGATCGCAGCGCGTTGCATGGCCGGCCTGAGCCTTGCGCAACAGGGCATCACCAGAGAAGCGGTTCCGCCTTATTACTCGGTGAAAGAGGCGGTGTTCCCGTTCATCAAGTTCCCCGGCGTGGACACCATCCTCGGTCCGGAGATGAAATCCACGGGCGAAGTGATGGGCACGGGCGATACGTTCGCCGAAGCGTTTGTAAAATCGCAGCTTGCCGCCAGCGTGAAACTGCCGAAAGATGGTAAAGTATTTATCAGCGTGCGCGACGAGGACAAATCAGGGGTGGTGGAGATCGCCCGTTCGCTGGTGCAGTTGGGATTTTTCCTGCGCGCAACGCGCGGCACGGCGGCGGTGATCAGCGACGCGGGTGTCGCGGTGGAAGTGGTCAACAAGGTGGCGGAAGGCCGTCCGCATATCGTGGACATGATCAAGAACGGCGAGATCAGCCTGATCGTCAACACCGTGGACAGCAGGCCGCTGGTGATGCGCGATTCGTATTCCATCCGGCATGCCGCGCTGCAGGGAAGGGTCACTTATTACACCACGCTGGCCGGCGCACGCGCCGCTTGTGTCGGGATGCGGCATTTGACCGCGTTGGGCGTATATGATTTGCAGAGTCAGCATCAGCGCCTTGGGATCTGAATAGAAAGAGATATCGATATGAGCAAAATTCCATTGACCGTTGCGGGTGCGGAGAAATTGCGCCAGGAGTTGCATATCCTAAAGACGGTTGAGCGTCCCAAGGTGATCAGTGCGATCGCCGAAGCGCGCTCGCACGGCGATTTGTCCGAGAACGCCGAGTATGACGCCGCGAAAGAGCGCCAGGGATTCATCGAGGGGCGCATCGTGGAACTGGAAAGCAAGCTGGGCAGCGCCCAGATCATCGATCCCAGGTTACTCAATGCCGACGGGCGCTGCGTGTTCGGATCGACCGTGATACTGGAAGACGTGAACAACGGCGATGTGGTCACCTATCAGATCGTCGGCGATGACGAGGCGGACATCCGGCACAGAAAGATATCCATCAGTTCGCCGATCGCCCGCGCGCTGATCGGCAAGTACAGCGGCGACATCGCCGAGGTGCAGGCGCCGGGAGGGGTGAGGGAGTACGAAGTCGTGGAAGTCCAATACATCTAAAAAAGCACACCATAAGCTGCTGTGCGGTCGAATTGCGTTGTCGCGTGCTCGCTTACTCCTCGCCTACCTGTAAGGTATGTCTCGTTGCGCGCTGCGCGGCTCCTTGCACTTCGGCCTGCTCGCAACGCTTCTTATGTGCTTTTAGTACCTATGAGAGTTAGCGGTTACCCAGCTGCTTCTTGGTCAGCGGTTTCTTGCCCCTGTGGCGCGGCATCTTTTTGATTTCGATCTTGTGTATTTCCGGATTGGGTTTGTAGACCACCAGGATCTTGCCGATGTGCTGTACCGGCGCGGCATCCAATTGGGAGCAGATGGTTTCTAGCATGGTCGCGCGCAGCGCGCGATCATCGTTCGTCACGCGGATCTTGACGAGTTCATGGGTTTTCAGCGTCTGTGAGATTTCTTTCAGCACTGCTTCGGTCAAACCCGCGTTGCCGATCATCACCAGCGGATTTAAAGCGTGAGCGCGGCCTTGCAGGGTGAGGCGTTCGGATGCGGTTAGGGATAACATAGTGATTTTCTGTGATCAAGGCGCGGATTGTAATCGATGAAGTCTTCCCCCATCAAAAAAAACCCGGGCAAAAAAACCCCGGGCAAAAAAAACAAGACCAGCAAACAATGGATGCGCGAGCATGTCAGCGACCCGTTCGTGCAGCTAGCGCAGAAGGAGGGCTACCGCTCGCGCGCGGCTTACAAGCTGCTCGAGATCGATGCCAAAGACCGTCTGCTCAAGCCCGGCATGGTCGTGGTGGATCTGGGCGCAACGCCGGGCGGCTGGTCGCAGGTTGCTGTAGCCAGGGTTGGACGGGTCGGCAAGGTGATCGCGCTCGATCTGTTGCCGCTGGATCCGCTGGCTGGAGTGGATTTCGTGCAGGGGGATTTCCGCGAGCAGGCCGTGCTCAAGCAACTGGAAGATATGCTGCAAGGCAAGCCGGTGGGGCTTGTAATTTCCGACATGGCGCCCAATATAAGCGGTGTGGCATCTGCGGACCAGGCGCGCGCGACGCATCTTGCGGAACTGGCTATGGAATTCGCGGTCCACCATTTGAAACCGGGCGGCAGTTTCCTGGTCAAGGTGTTTCAGGGTGCGGGGTTCGAGGATTTCCTGAAGCGGATGCGCAGCCGCTTTGCCAGGGTGGTAACGCGAAAACCCAAGGCATCACGCGACCGCAGCAGCGAACTGTATCTGCTGGGCAGTGGAAAGCTTGAGTAATAGCGAAATACATAGTTTAATGACCTACCTCGGCAGCCGATTTCGCATCAAAAACTGGGCGCGCCGTTTAAGGAGTGATTTTGAACAACTTTAAGAGCATTGCAATCTGGATGGTCGTCGCCCTGGTGCTGATGACCGTATTCAACCAATTCAATACCCGCCAGCAGCTGACTTCGCAGTCGCAGCTCGACTATTCGCAGTTCCTGGACGAGGTGAAACAGGGGCACATCACCAAAGTGGTCATCGAAGGCCGCACGCTGAAGGCGACCACGGCCGACGGCAAGCATATCACCAGCTACGCGCCCAGCGATCTGTGGATGGTTTCCGACCTGCTGAAGAACGGCGTGAAGATCGAGGCCAAACCCGAGGAAGAACCGTCCTTCCTGATGAATATCTTCGTGTCCTGGTTCCCGATGATCTTGCTGATCGCGGTGTGGGTGTTCTTCATGCGCCAGATGCAGGGCGGCGGCAAGGGCGGCGCATTCTCGTTCGGCAAGTCGCGCGCGCGCATGCTGGATGAAAGCAAGGAGCGTTTCACGTTTGCCGATGTGGCGGGCTGCGACGAAGCCAAGGAAGAAGTGTCCGAACTGGTTGATTTCCTGCGCGATCCTTCCAAATTCCAGAATCTCGGTGGGCGCATCCCGCGCGGCGTGCTATTGGTCGGCAATCCCGGAACCGGCAAGACGCTGCTGGCGAAAGCGATCGCCGGCGAAGCCAAGGTGCCGTTCTTCTCGATCTCCGGTTCCGACTTCGTGGAAATGTTCGTCGGCGTCGGCGCCGCGCGCGTGCGCGACATGTTTGAGCAGGCCAAGAAGCAGGCGCCCTGCATCGTGTTCATCGATGAGATCGATGCGGTGGGGCGCCAGCGCGGCGCAGGTCTGGGCGGCGGCAATGACGAGCGCGAGCAGACGCTGAACGCCTTGCTGGTGGAAATGGACGGATTCGAGGGTGCCAGCGGCGTGATCGTGATCGCCGCGACCAACCGTCCCGATGTGCTGGATTCCGCGTTGTTGCGCCCGGGTCGTTTCGATCGCCAGGTGGTGGTGCCGTTGCCGGACATCCGCGGCCGCGAACAGATCCTGATGGTGCACATGCGCAAGGTGCCGGTCGCCCCGGATGTGAAGGCCGATATATTGGCACGCGGTACGCCGGGAATGTCCGGCGCGGACCTTGCGAACCTGGTCAACGAAGCCGCGCTGTTCGCGGCGCGGCGCAGCAAGCGTTTTGTCGAGATGGACGATTTCGAGGCGGCCAAGGACAAGATCATGATGGGTGCGGAACGCCGCTCCATGGTGATGCCGGAAGAGGAACGGCGCAACACGGCCTATCACGAGTCCGGTCATGCGGTGGTCGCCAAACTGCTGCCGAAAACCGATCCGGTGCACAAGGTGACCATCATACCGCGTGGACGCGCATTGGGCGTGACCATGCAGTTGCCATCTGAAGACCGCTACAGCATGGACAAGGAACGCATCCTTTCCACGATAGCCGTGCTGTTCGGCGGGCGTATCGCCGAAGAAATCTTCATGCATCAGATGACCACCGGCGCATCCAACGATTTCGAACGGGCCACCGATATGGCGCGGCGCATGGTGACCCAGTGGGGGATGTCGGACGCGCTCGGGACCATGGTGTATGGTGAAAACGAAGGCGAGATTTTTCTCGGGCGCTCGGTCACCACGCACAAGAACATCTCGGAAGCGACCATGCAGAAGGTGGATGCCGAGATTCGCCGCATCATCGATCAGCAATACGCGCTGGCGCGCCGTTTGATCGAGGCCAATCGCGACAAGATCGAGGCGATGACCAAGGCTTTGCTCGAGTGGGAAACCATCGATTCCGACCAGATCGATGACATCATGGCAGGAAAGCCTCCGCGTCCCCCAAGGCCTGCCCAAAGCAGCCAGGCTCCGCAACCTCCTCAGGATCAGGCGCCGACCGCTCCGGCCGCCACGCCAACGCAACCCGCCCAGGAAACTTGAAGCAGGTGCAAGTGACAAGGTTCAAGGGACAAGTGGTTTTCCCTTTCGCCTTGCACCTCGTACCTTGCACCTGAATGAATTTTCACTGCGGCTCCTTCCGGTTCGATATGTCCCGTCCGCTGGTGATGGGGATCGTCAATGTCACGCCCGATTCGTTTTCCGACGGCGGGCTTCATCTTGAGCGGGATGCGGCACTGGCGCATGCTCAGCAACTGATCGCAGAAGGCGCAGACATCCTCGACATCGGCGGCGAATCCACCCGGCCCGGGGCAAAGCCGGTCGGTGTCCAGGAAGAACTGGATCGGGTATTGCCAGTCATCGAAGGCTTGCGCGGCGCGCCCGTACCGGTCTCCATAGACACCCGCAAGCCGGAAGTGATGCAGGCCGCGATTACAGCGGGCGCGCAGATGGTCAACGACATCGACGCGTTGCAAGACGCGGCTGCGATGAAATCCGTTGCCGCGACCAATGTCGCGGTGTGCCTGATGCACAAGCAGGGCGATCCGCAGACCATGCAGCAGCAACCCCATTATCGGGACGTCGTCGCCGAAGTCTGCGCTTTTTTGCGCGAGCGTACCGGGGCGGCCCAAGCCGCCGGCATCCGGCGCGAGCGCATTGCGATCGATCCGGGCTTTGGCTTTGGCAAGACCTTGGAGCATAATCTGTCTTTGTTGCGCGAATTGAGACGGCTGACCGAACTGGGCGTGCCGGTCTTGGTTGGTCTTTCGCGCAAGTCCATGCTGGGCGCGTTGGCCGGAAGGGAAGCAGGGCAGCGATTGCCGGCCAGTATCGCGGCGGCATTGATCGCGGTGCAGAACGGCGCAAACATCGTGCGCGTGCATGAAGTGGGCGCGACGGTGGATGCCTTGAAAGTATGGGATGCTGTAAATGGAGCGGCTTTATGAGCGGGGTCAGGGGTGGGCAATAAATATTTCGGCACCGATGGGGTACGAGGCCGGGTGGGCGAGGATCCCATCACGCCCCAGTTCGTCATGCATCTGGGGTATGCGGCAGGCAGGGTTCTGGCGAGCACAGGTGACGATCGCACCGGCGTACTGATCGGCAAGGACACGCGCATCTCCGGATACATGCTGGAATCGGCGCTGGAAGCCGGTTTGATCGCGGCCGGTATCGATGTCTATCTGGCGGGCCCGGTACCCACTCCTGCGGTGGCGTATCTGACCCGCGCGCTGCGCCTGCAAGCCGGCATCGTGATCTCTGCATCGCACAATCCCTTCGAGGATAACGGCATCAAGTTCTTCTCTGCCCATGGCACCAAGCTGCCGGATGAGACCGAGCGCGCCATCGAAGCGGCGATGGATGAGGAGATGAAGACCAACGCATCGGACGGGCTGGGCAAGGCCAAGCGCATCGATGACGCGGCCGGCCGCTATATCGAATTCTGCAAGAGCACTTTTCCCGCCGAGCTGGATCTGCGCGGCCTCAAGATCGTTGTGGACAGCGCGCATGGCGCGACTTACCACATCGCACTCCATGTGTTCCACGAACTCGGCGCAGATGTCATTGCGATCGGCGCGCAGCCGGACGGCAGGAATATCAACGACGGTTATGGCGCGACCGCGCCGGATAATTTGCGGAAGGCAGTGGTTGAACACAAGGCGGATGTCGGCATCGCTCTGGATGGCGACGGCGATCGTCTGGTGATGGCAGACAGCAGCGGAAAACTCTACGACGGAGACCAGTTGCTGTATGTGATTGCCAGGCATCGTCAGGCGCAGGGAAAGCTGCATGGAGGTGTGGCAGGGACGCTGATGACCAACCTGGCGTTCGAACACGCCATGCAGACGCTGGGCATCCCATTCCAGCGCGCCAAAGTCGGCGACCGCTACGTGATGGAATTGTTGCAGCAACAAGGCTGGCAGCTCGGGGGCGAAAATTCCGGCCACATCATCTGCCTGGACAAACACAGCACCGGCGACGGCATCATCTCGGCCCTGCAAGTGCTGCACGCCTTGCGATCCAACAAGCAAAATCTGGCCGAAGCGACGGCTGATTTGCACATGTATCCGCAGGTGTTGATCAATGTGAAAGTGAACAAGGGTATTGATTGCCTTGGCCATGACAAAGTCAAAGCGGCGGTGGTTGACGCCGAGCAGGCGCTCAATGGCAAAGGCCGAGTGCTGCTGCGTCCGTCGGGCACCGAGCCATTGTTGCGCGTCATGGTGGAAGGCGAAAACAAGCAGCTGGTGGAACAATCCGCGCGGCGCATTGCAGATGTGGTGAGCAAGATGGCAGCCGGCTAGCCTTTGCAATGCGGCAAGGACAAGCCGAATGATCGGTACTTTACTGATGGTGGCCGGGATCCTGTTCCTGGCATTGCAACTCGAAGACAAATTCAGGATTCCATCCCCGCTTGGTTTGATCGCACTCTCGTTCGCAGCCCATTTTGGATTTCAGCAGATACCCGTATTGACGGAGGATGCGGAACACTTTGCCTCGCTGGTGGTCTTCCTTTTGCCGATCCTGCTCATTTCGGATTCGCTGGAACTCAAGGTCGCGGATCTCAAGGAGCATGGCCTGAGCTTGCTCTACCTGGCGGTGGTGGCGGTGATCCTGTCGGTGATGATGGCTTTGCTCGTTTCCAACTGGCTGTTTTCCGACATCACCCTGTCCAGCGCGGCGGTCATCGTGTTGTTTGCGATGGTATTGGCGACCGACCCGGTCTCAGTGGTCAGCATCTTCTCCAAATTCGATTTGCCGCACCGGTTGAAAATCCTTGCCGAGGGGGAGAGCCTGTTCAACGATGCCACAGCCCTGATCGTCTTTGTATTTGTCGGTTTGTATGCTTTGGATGGAGGAGCGCTGACCACCGGTTACGTCGCCGAGATCAGCGGAGAGGTGGTGTTCGGGTCTGTGGCGATCGGGGTGGTGATCGGTTTCATCGGATTGTACATGATGAAAACGACGGAGAACCGGATCGCCGAGATGATGGTGCTGATCATCACCGGCTACGGCGCCTTTTGGCTGTCCGAGCATTTCTTTGTCATGCTCAACCTGCTGGGAGCGCACACGCACCTGCACCTGTCGGGAATCCTTTCCTGTATTTTTGCCACGATCACGGTACACCATGTGATGACCCGTGCCATCGCCGCGGAAAATATCCAGATCGATCGCGATGAAACGGCGCTGCATCGCGAAGCGCGGAAACGCGACACTTCAGCCGGCGTGATCGGGAACGTATTGCAGCGTGTCAAGGCCACCATCGAGGAGCGCGACCGTCACTTGCGCACCAAGGAAGACGTGCAGCTGCTGGCAATGGTGGCCAACACAATATTGTTTGTCGCGATGGCGGAGATGATCGATCCGGGCCTGCTGTGGAAATACCGGGTGCAGATCCTGGCGATGTTCCTTGCCACCACGCTGATACGCGGCGCGATGATGGGCCTGTTCGCGTGGTTGACCAACAAGACCGACAAGATGGTCGATGTCAATTTCCGCTGGTGGGGAGTGCTGACCTTTGCCGGGATCAAGGGCGGACTGTCTATCGTCATGCTGACCATGATCCCGGCATCGTTCGAGCATCTCGAAATGTTCAAGGCGGTGGTGATCGGCGTCATCGTGCTTTCCACATTCGCCTATTCCGCGGTTCTGCTGATCATTATCGGCAGCAACAAGGAAAGATTTCTTCAGGAAAAAAGCGAGGAGGGATAACGCCGTTTTGCCTGCTTTTTTGTGCCCGGTCTGCCCGTTTCGGGAAGATTCATTCTAGCTTCAGCCGGGTGCAGTGCAATAATCTGTCTGGATTCCAATGCGCGATCGCCCAGGCCAATATTTCCCCGATCTTGCCTAGCCTTAATTCATCGGGGGGCTGCTGGCGCAAGAACTCCAGCGCTCTGAATAAGGTGGAATTTGCATTGCCTGTTCCGACCGGCAGGGCCAGGGTCTGTTTGCTGAGCTTCTCGCCTTGCGAATTGACCACCACCGGCAGGTGCATGTACGCCGGGGTTTGCAACCCTAGCAGCCTCTGCAAATAGATCTGCCGTGGTGTCGAATAGAGCAGATCCGCCCCTCGCACCACGTCGGTGATTCCCTGAGCAGCATCGTCCACCACCACCGCGAGCTGATAGGCGAAGAGCCCGTCGGCGCGCAACAGCACGAAATCTCCCACTCCGGTCGCCAGTTCCTGCGAGATGATTCCTTGCATCTTGTCGCCGAAGCTGACGCTTGCATCATCGACGCGCACCCGCCAGGCGCGTGCCACCTTGCCTTGGGCGAGACCGTTGCGGCAAGTGCCGGGATAGACCAACTCATTACCCCGCTGCAGTGCGGAGTCGGCGATTTCCTTGCGGCTGCATGCGCACGGGTACAGCGTGCCAGTGTCTTTCAGTTGTTGGAAGGCGGCTTCGTAGGCGGATGTGCGCCGGCTTTGGTAAACGATGTGTTCATCCCAGTGCAGGCCGTAAGCTTCCAGGGTGCTTAAAATCTCCCGGGCGGCGCCCTCGAGGTTGCGCGATGTGTCGATGTCTTCAATACGCACCAGCCACTTTCCATTCTGATGTTTTGCATCCAGATAGCTGCCGATGGCAGAGATCAATGATCCAAAGTGGAGGGGGCCGGTGGGGGAAGGGGCGAAACGCCCCCTGTAGTCAGAACGCTTCATTGCCAACTGCACAGCCCATCCGCGGGGTTGCGTGCTCGCTTGGCCTAGGGTATGTCCCGTTGCGCGCTATGCGGCTCCTTGCATCCTGGCTTGCTTGTGATGGCACTGAAACGTTCTTTAGAGATTCTGGGGTTGGCAGGGCGGCTAGCAGTGTAACGGATGGTTCATAAACGAAGCATCGCCAAACGCATAACCGATGGCTGGCCATTTCATCAGCAGTTGTGCAGAAAGCCTTTAGGCAGGGACAGCTTCTTCCGCAAACTCCAGTTTAACTTTGTCTTCCGAATCCACATCCACCGTGACCTTCCCGCCATTCGCCAGCTTGCCGAACAACAGCTCGTCGGCCAGCGCGGAGCGTATGGTGTCCTGGATCAGGCGTGCCATCGGGCGGGCGCCCATCAGCGGATCGAAGCCGGCCTTGGCGAGGTATTCCTTGAGGGCGTCGGTAAATACGACCTCGACCTTCTTCTCGTGCAACTGTTCTTCCAGCTGCATCAGGAATTTGTCTACGACGCGCAGGATGACTTCGTGGTCCAGCGGCGCAAAGGAGATCACCGCATCCAGGCGGTTGCGGAACTCGGGTGTGAACATGCGCTTGATGTCCGCCAGTTCGTCCCCGCTGGCGCTGCTCTGGGTAAATCCGATCTGGCTCCTGTTCAAGGATTCAGAACCCGCGTTGGTGGTCATGATGATGACCACGTTGCGGAAATCGGCCTTGCGCCCGTTATTGTCGGTGAGCGTTCCATGATCCATGACTTGCAACAGGATGTTGAAGATGTCTGGATGCGCTTTTTCGATCTCGTCCAGCAACAGCACCGCATGCGGCTGCTTACTGATCGCTTCGGTGAGCAGGCCGCCCTGGTCGAAACCGACATAACCGGGCGGGGCCCCGATCAGGCGCGACACCGCGTGGCGCTCCATGTATTCGGACATATCGAAGCGGTGCAGCGGCATACCCATCGCATAAGCCAGTTGACGCGCCACTTCGGTCTTGCCGACACCGGTTGGGCCGGAAAACAGGAAGCTGCCGATGGGTTTTTGCGGGTTGCCCAAACCGCTGCGCGACATCTTGATGGCGGTGGCAAGCGCGTCGATCGCCTTGTTCTGGCCGAACACGACCGCCTTCAGATCGCGATCGAGCATTTTAAGCGTGTTGCGATCATCGGACGAAACGGTGCGCGGGGGGATACGCGCGATCTTGGCGATGATCTCCTCGATTTCGTGCTTGCCGACGATCTTCTTTTGTTTTGATTTCGGCAGAATGCGTTGTGCCGCCCCGGCTTCGTCCAGCACGTCGATCGCCTTGTCCGGCAGGTGACGGTCATTGATGAAACGCGAGGACAGTTCCGCCGCGCTGGTCAATGCCGCAGCACTGTATTTGACGCCGTGATGTTCTTCAAAGCGGGATTTCAGTCCGCGCAGAATCGCGATGGTTTGCTCCACGGACGGTTCCACCACATCGACCTTCTGGAAGCGCCGTGACAGCGCATGATCCTTCTCGAAGATACCCCGATATTCCTGGTAGGTGGTCGCGCCTATGCACTTCAACAGTCCGTTCGACAATGCCGGCTTGAGCAGGTTGGATGCATCCATGGTGCCGCCCGAGGCGGCGCCTGCGCCGATCATGGTGTGGATCTCGTCTATGAACAGGATCGCGTTGTTTGCATCAGTGAGTTCCTTGAGCACAGCCTTGAGCCGCTGCTCAAAGTCTCCGCGATACTTGGTGCCGGCCAGCAGCGCTCCCATGTCAAGCGCATACACGTGCGCATCCTTGAGGATTTCCGGAACATCATGTTCCACAATGCGCCGCGCCAGTCCCTCGGCGATCGCGGTCTTCCCCACACCCGCCTCTCCAACCAGCAGCGGGTTGTTCTTGCGGCGGCGGCACAGTGTCTGGATGACGCGCTCCAATTCGATTTCGCGCCCGATCAGGGGGTCTATTTTTCCGGCCAGAGCTTGCGCGTTCAGATCCTGGGCGTAGTTCTTCAGTGCTTCGCCGGTGTTCTGCTCTTGTTCCGAGTCGGGTTCGCTTTGCGGTTTGGCCGGGGTGCCCGTTTGGGTTTTGTCGATCCCGTGCGCGATGTAGTTCACCACATCAAGGCGGCTGACATTGCGCTGGGTGAGGAAATACACCGCATGCGAATCCTTCTCGCCAAACAGGGCGACCAGAATATTGGCGCCGGTCACTTCCTTCTTGTTGGTGGATTGCACATGCAGGATGGCGCGTTGTATGACGCGCTGGAAACCGACCGTGGGCTGAGTGTCGACTTCCTGGTCTCCCGGCGTGACCGGGGTATGGGTAGCGATGAAATCGGTCAGCACTTGGCGCAGTTCGTCCAAGTTCACACCGCAGGCACGCAATACCTGCGCCGCGGAAGCGTTGTCCAGCATGGTAAGCAGCAGATGTTCGACGGTGATGAACTCATGGCGCTTCTGGCGCGCTTCGACGAACGCCAGGTGCAGGCTGACTTCCAATTCCTGTGCAATCATTTCAATTTTCCTCCATGCCACATCGTAACGGATGTCCGTGCTGTTTTGCAAACTCGGTTACCTGTGTAACCTTGGTTTCGGCGACATCCTGGGAATAGACCCCGCATACCGCCGAACCTTCATTATGCACTTTGAGCATGATTTGCATGGCACGTTCCCGATTCATCGAGAAAAACCGCTGCAACACCTCAACAACAAAATCCATCGTCGTGTAATCGTCATTGAACAGCATCACCTTGTACATGCGCGGGGGCTTTGTTTTTGCGCGTTCCGGCGCGAGCACCGTGCTGATGTCATGTTTGGTTGCCATAGCAGTGATTTTGACACGTTCCTCATCACCATAATTGATGATTAACGCCGCTTTTTCAAGCCCAAACAAAAAATATTCTATAAACCTCTTGACGATATCAACTAAACAGGAGTAAAAAGCGCGCTGGTGTTTGACTCAAAGTATCTGCAGTACTGGTTTTGCCGTGTGCGATCTTGGATTCAAACAGTTTCGCGGGAGATATTCCCGTTTTTTAGGTAAGGAAGTAATCACATGGCAACAGGTACAGTTAAATGGTTCAACGACGCAAAGGGGTTTGGCTTCATCACTCCGGATGATGGCAGCGAAGATTTGTTCGCGCACTTTTCCGCAATCAACATGAGCGGCTTCAAGTCGCTCAAAGAAGGCCAGAAGGTCACCTTTGAAGTAGTCCAAGGCCCCAAGGGCAAGCAAGCTTCCAACATCCAGGCACCTTAAGCGGGCCCCGAGTTGGAAAAAAAGCCCGGCATGAAAGTGACGGGCTTTTTGTTTTACCGCGGATAACGTTCGCATTCGCGTTGGCGGAGGCATCCATTGCCAGCTCGATGCGGGCAGAACACAATACTACTGAACGGTGATGCTCTTGGATTTGACGCTGGCCCGCTTGGGCAGGCGTAGCTCCAGTATGCCGTTGTTATATTTTGCTTCTGCAGTGGTCTCATCCACGTCCTGATCCAGCACGAACGTACGGGATACCTTTCCGTAATAGCGTTCGCAACGAAGCACTTTCTCGCCTTCCTTCACTTCCTTTTCATTTTTCACTTCCGCGCTGATGGAGACCTGACTGCCGTCAATGCTGACATGAATATCCTCCTTCTTCGCGCCGGGAATTTCGGCGTGCACGGTATAGGCATTGTCATCCTCATTTACATCCAGTTTGATCTGTACATCCTGTTGCCCTTCGAAACGCAACGGACGCACGAAAAAACCGCGAAAAAAATCGTCCAAAGCAACATCAGCCGGGTTGTAGCGCAATATGTTAGCCATTTCATCCTCTTGCAGATAATCCGGGACGTCCCCGTACCATTTGATATTGGGAACCGGCATCCGGATTTCAAGAGCCAGGACTGCGGCTGTTCGGATCGGTTGACGCAATCAAGCCGAAGACATGCCCGGCAGGACCGAGCTTCACGGATGGAGGCATGCGGTTCAGATACTGCAAATCGACAGGTTCGGCACATTCCCTAAGCAATGGAGGCCAGCGCC
>DATKAK010000023.1:0-26400 GCA_035498295.1 Gallionella sp.
TGAAACGACTCCGCGCCGATGATAGTGTGGATTACCCATGCGAAAGTAGGTCATCGTCAGACTCCTTACAAACAACAGACCCGGCCTCGTGCCGGGTTTGTTGTTTGCGGGGTTTGAAAATGGACCTGCTTGCGTTCACGAAAATCAATCCGCATAGCGAGTTGGTTCCGGTGAAGACTCATATCATCGGCACCATCGATGCGATGTCGGAACCGCAAACGCTTGCACGGAGAGTTTGCCGCGCCATATGCTGTATTTGCAACTGAATTGTTTTGACAAAGCAATGAGCATTTCCGATAATCCCCGCCACTTTTGATGTTTGCATAAGTATGGGTCGTTAGCTCAGTTGGTAGAGCAGTGGACTCTTAATCCATTGGTCGAAGGTTCGAATCCTTCACGGCCCACCAATCAACAGTGACTTGGATCTTTCCCGAGTCCTATTCTGTTTTCAGTTAGATGGAACGCCAAAACAAGATGTGATTTCCGGGTTTGCAGGGTCGAAATGAAAAGCGGGCAATGAAAGTGTTATCATCGGGATTCGGATTTAACGCCATATTTCGTTGATGCACAATATCATTGCAGTCACTCCAAGTTAGGCTCGTCATGACTGTCATTCGCCAACAGGATTTCATTGATAGCATTGCAGAGGCACTGCAATTCATCTCTTATTACCATCCAGCCGACTATATTCAATCGTTGGCAGACGCTTATCGCGCAGAACAATCGCCAGCTGCCAAGGATGCAATGGCACAAATTCTGACCAATTCGCTGATGAGTGCGCAGGGCCATAGGCCGGTATGTCAGGATACAGGGATCGTCGTGGCCTTCGTGCGCATCGGCATGGGCGTGCGCTGGGAAGGTGCGACGATGGATGTCACCGGAATGGTGAACGAGGGTGTGCGCAAAGCCTATCTATTGCCTGAGAATGTGTTGCGCGCCTCGATCGTGGCTGATCCGGCGGGTAGGCGTAAGAATACCGGCGACAACACGCCCGCGGTGGTGCATTTCGAGATCGTACCGGGCAATAAAGTGGATGTGCGCATCGCGGCCAAGGGCGGCGGTTCCGAGAACAAGGCGCGTTTCGCGATGCTCAACCCGAGTGACGATGTAGTCGAATGGGTGGTGGGGCAACTGCCGGGCATGGGAGCAGGCTGGTGTCCCCCGGGGATGCTGGGCATAGGCATAGGCGGTACGGCAGAAAAAGCGATGCTGCTGGCGAAGGAAGCGCTCATGCAGCCCATCGACATGGCCAAGCTCAAGGCGCGCGGTGCCCAGAACCGGATTGAGGAATTGCGCATCGAAATCTTCGACAAGGTGAATGCGCTGGGTATCGGTGCGCAAGGTTTGGGGGGGTTGACCACAGTGCTGGATGTCAAAATACTGGATTACCCGACTCATGCGGCTTCCAAGCCGATTGCAATCATTCCCAATTGCGCGGCTACGCGGCATATCCATTTTGAGCTGGATGGCAGCGGTGCGGCAAAATTTACTCCGCCCAAACTGGAGGATTATCCCGATGTGCACTGGCATCCGGCCGAAGATGCGCAGCGCGTGAATTTGGAAACGGTTACGCGCGCAGAAATCGCGAAATGGCAGCCCGGCGAAACGCTGCTGCTGTCAGGAAAGCTGTTGACCGGACGCGATGCTGCACACAAGCGTATTGTCGAACTGTTGGCGCGCGGCGAGCCGTTGCCCTCCGGCGTGGATTTTAACAACCGCTTCATTTATTATGTCGGACCGGTCGATCCGGTGCGCGACGAAGTCGTCGGGCCCGCCGGGCCGACCACTGCGACAAGAATGGACAAATTCACGGAAACCATGCTGGCGCAGACCGGTCTGATAGGCATGATCGGCAAGGCTGAACGTGGCAAGGCCGGCATCGAGGCGATAAAAAATCATGGCGCAGTGTATTTGATCGCGATAGGCGGCGCGGCTTATCTGGTGTCCAAAGCGGTGCGAGACGCGAAAGTGATTGCTTTTGCCGACTTGGGCATGGAAGCGATCTATGAATTTGAAGTCGAAAATATGCCGGTGACCGTGGCGGTGGACACCAAAGGGCGTTCGGTGCATGAAATCGGCCCTGCAGAATGGCGCAAACGTATCGGTATGATTCCGGTGCTTCCTGTGTGAAGACAATTAAATCGGCTCAAGAACCTTGGTAAGTTATTGGGCTATTATAAGAATTGGCGGGTCTCCCCGCATTGCGGAGTAGTGAATCTGGTCAGGTCCGGAAGGAAGCAGCCACAGCTAATTACTGCAAGTGCCGGGGTAAGGCTCGCCTCCTGTTTCAAATGTGGAGACGCCATGAAAAACGCACCTATTGCCCCCTGCTTAACGTTAGTATCTATGCACAGAGCTACCGAATCAAGTTCGTTCGATTTCAATTTACCTGTCATTTCCATCGTGGTGTAACTTGTCAGCCACAACCGTACTGGCACGAAAATGGCGCCCCAAGACTTTCGCACAACTGGTGGGGCAGGAGCATGTCGTTCGCGCCTTGAGCAATGCGCTCACTCAGAATCGATTGCATCATGCTTACCTGTTTACCGGCACACGCGGCGTCGGCAAAACCACGATCGCACGGATTTTTGCAAAATCGCTGAATTGCGAGACAGGCATCACTGCCACGCCGTGCGGTGAATGCAATGCCTGCAGGGAGATCGATAGCGGGCGTTTTATCGACCTGATCGAACTTGATGCTGCTTCCAACACCGGTATCGACAATATGCGTGAGGTGCTGGATAACGCCCAATACATGCCTACCAGTGCCAGATTCAAGGTGTATATCATCGACGAGGTGCATATGCTGTCCAAGCAGGCCTTCAACTCGATGCTGAAAACTCTGGAGGAACCGCCCGGTCACGTGAAATTCATACTGGCCACCACCGACCCGCATAAGATCCCGGTGACCGTGTTGTCCCGTTGTTTGCAGTTCAATCTGAAGCAGCTGCCGCGCGCATTGATAGCCGAGCATTTGGAGTACGTGTTGGAGCAAGAGCAAATGTCATTCGATGTTTCCGCGATCGGCATGATTGCCCGGGCTGCTCAGGGCAGTATGCGCGATGCATTGAGCTTGTTGGACCAGGCGATTGCTTTTTCTGCGGGTAAAGTGGGTGACGCGTTGGTGCACACCATGCTGGGCGCTATTGACCAGGGTTATTTGTATGATTTGCTGACGGCTTTGCACGAACAGAACGGTGCCAAGCTGATTGATATCGCCGATAACATGTCGGCCCGCAGTATATCGTTTGATGCGGCCCTGCAAGAACTGGCCACTTTGCTGCACCGCATTGCGTTGACGCAATCCATGCCGCAGGCAATTGTGGATGACGAACCGGAGCGGGCGCGCTTGCTGGAACTAGCCGGCGCATTCACAGCGGAAGAAATCCAGTTGTATTACCAGATCGCCATCCATGGCCGCGATGAAATCGATCTGGCTCCCGATGAATATGCCGGATTCACGATGACGTTGCTGCGCATGTTGTCTTTTGCGCCCGCCAGGGACATGGCCCAGCCGGTATTGGGTCCGCATGCCGCCAAGGCGCAGCCAGCCACAAGACCCAAAAGTGCGGAAAGCAATGCCGTTCCTGCCAGTCCGGCAGAAGTTCCGAAGGGAACCGATTCGAATGTCCGCACCGCAAACGCCAAGTCCATCTCCGGGGATCATCCGGATTGGGGAGTGCTGCTGACACAGTTGAATGTACAAGGCATGGCGCAGCAACTGGCAAAGCATTGCGTACTGGAAAATATCTCGGATAACCGTATTATTCTATGCTTATCGCAAGAACATAAGCATTTGCAGACCAACAGGTCGGCAATCGAGAAATTGCAGGCCGCGCTGGCTGCTTATTTTGCCAAACCGATCAGACTGGAAATCGTGCTGGGCGAATCCGGATCAGCGACACCCGCTCGGATTGAACAGCAGACGAAAAATCATAAACAACAACTGGCGGCTGATTCAATTGCACAGGATAGATTTGTACGCGAGGCCCAGATTGAGCTGGATGCCGACCTGATCGAAGAATCCATTAGACCCATACAGTAGATTGAGGAGAACACAAGCATGATGAAGGGCGGATTGGGCGGCCTGATGAAGCAGGCGCAACAGATGCAGGCGAACATGCAGAAGGCACAGGCCGAGCTGGCGAGCGTGGAAGTTGAGGGTCAGGCAGGCAACGGCATGGTCAAGGTGGTAATGACCTGCGGACACGAGGTGCGCCGCGTGTTGCTGGACGACAGTGTGATATCCGATGACAAGGAAATGCTGGAAGACCTGATCGTGCTTGCGCTGAACGATGCGATGAAGAAAGTGGAGGCTACGACACAGCAGCGCATGAGTGCGTTCAGCGCGGGATTGCCGCCGGGGATGAAGCTGCCATTCTGATGGTGACGCCCTCGCATCTGGAGGAGTTGATTGCCGCGCTGCGTTGTTTGCCCGGCGTCGGGCCGAAGTCCGCGCAGCGTATGGCCTATCATTTGTTGCAGCGTGACCGTCCGGGAGCGCTGAATTTGGCGCAGAAACTTGAGTCGGCAGTCAGCAATATCCGGCATTGCAGCAAATGCAATAATTTTTCCGAACATGAGGTTTGCGCTTTGTGCGCGTCGCCAAAACGCGATGCCGGATTGCTGTGCGTGGTCGAAATGCCTGCGGACTTGCTGATGCTGGAGCAAACGCAATGTTACCGCGGGTTATATTATGTGCTGATGGGGAGGCTGTCGCCGCTGGATGGAATAGGCGCGAAAGAATTGCATCTTGATCGTCTGGTCAAGCGTGTGCAGGAGCATCCCCATGAAGGAAAATTGGCTGAGGTGATTCTGGCGACCAATTTCACCGTGGAGGGCGATGCCACCGCGCATTACCTCGCGACATTGCTGCAGTCGCAGAATGTAAAAGTCACCCGCATCGCGCGCGGATTGCCTGTTGGCGGTGAACTGGAGCAGGTCGATAGCGGCACGCTGGCTCAAGCCATGCTGGAACGGCGCGAGTTGGTGGCATGAAGAAAGGTGCGCGTTCCGGCGAGTCGAGGGTTCATGATTCCCCAACCGGTGTGAAATTGACTGAAGATAAATCACATGGCGAGAAATTGCAGAAAGTGCTGGCACAGGCAGGGATTGGTTCTCGCCGCATGATGGAAGAATGGATCGCATCCGGGCGAGTCAGCGTGAATGGCGTGGCAGCGACCTTGGGAATGCGGGTGTCTGAAGGCGACTTGATAAAAGCGGATCATCGCACCCTACGCGTTGGTGAAAAACAACACGCCGCAAGAGTAATGATCTACCACAAGCCGGAAGGCGAGATCGTCAGTCAAGACGACCCCGAAAAGCGCCCCAGCGTGTTCGATAAACTACCAAAGTTGCGCGGCCAGAGATGGATCGCGATCGGGCGGCTGGACTTCAATACAAGCGGTCTGTTGATATTCACCACCTACGGCGAACTGGCGAACAGGCTCATGCATCCGCGTTTTCAAGTGGAGCGGGAATATGCGGTGCGTGTGCAAGGGACCCTGTCGGAAGCGCAGATGAATCAGGCGCTCAACAAGGGTGTGGAATTGGAAGATGGTTGGGCGAAATTTGACAAGCTGGAAGATCAGGGCGGCGAGGGATTTAATCACTGGTATCGCGTGATGCTCAAGGAAGGCCGCAACCGCATAGTGCGCCGCACCTTTGAAGCGCTTGGGTTGCCGGTGAGCCGATTGATACGCATACGCTTCGGTATAATCGACTTGCCGCCGCGCTTGAAGCGGGGCATGACGGCAGAATTGGCCAAAAGCGAGGTCGCTCAAATACTGGATTGGACAGGTATCTCGGCCGAATCGCAGCGGGCCAGCCATGACCCCCGCAAATCCGATCCGACGCGATCCGAAAAGAGAAAACGTCATGCTCCGGCCGAAACCGGCTCTGCCGGGCGTATCGGGACAGCTCGCAGGAATAAAAGTAAATCTGGTGTAAATCACTGACTGCCACTAGAATCTGCAAGGGGATTCAGGCTGAAGTCAATACCGAATGATGATAATGGCGGTTACCGAAATACGGGAAATTTGAATGGAAGAACGCGGTAACAAGACAATCATGTGCAGCGTGCTGTTCTTGGATATTGTGGAATATTCCAAGAAGTCCGTGGCTGGACAGATTTCGCTGAAGGACAGGTTTAACAGCTACCTCTCCTCGGCTATTCGCGACGTGCCCATGACCGACCGTATCATACTGGATACCGGAGATGGCGCTGCCATCAATTTTCTCGGGGATGTGGAAGACGCATTAAAAGCGGCACTGAGCCTGCGTGAAAGCCTGCTCAACGAGGAACCCGATGTGGATCACCCACTACTGGTCCGCATGGGAATAAATCTTGGTCCGGTGCGCCTGGTCCGAGACCTTAACGGCCAGCCGAATATCGTGGGCGATGGAATCAATGTTGCTCAGCGTGTGATGGGTTTTGCGGATGCCGCCCAGATACTCGTGTCGCGTTCGTATTACGACGCTGTCTCGCGTCTTTCGCCGCAGTATGCCGGGATGTTCCACTATCAAGGCTCGCGAACCGACAAGCATGTGCGCGAGCACGAGGTGTATGCGATCGGATATCCGGGAGACAAAACGACACATCGGAGAATAGCCGCGCCGACGGACAGCGAACCGTCTGAATACACGATGGCTGCCGCATTACAGCGCACCAAAGCGATCTGGCATACCGCCACCGCAAAACTGGATTCCTTGATCGAGCTCATGATTATCCGCTATCGGCAGGCGGAACCGCAGCAGCGGGCCTTATACGCTGCATTCGCAGCCATTCCAGTGCTGCTTCTGATCGTGTTGCTGGCAAATCTGCCGCGCCATGGCGCTGCTCAGCCACCCGGGGCGGCTGAACCGCAGGCAAGCAGCACCAAGCCAAGCCTGGCGGTTGCACCAGAAGCGCCTTCTGTTCCGTCAGCGCCAGATTTGGCGAAAAAGGAAGCAACACCGGCTCATGCTCAAACCGTGACAAAAACAAAGAAGAAAAAAGGCGAGAGCAAGATTGCAAAGGCAAATCCCAAAGCCAAGTCACAAGAAAAAGCCAAATCGCAGCATCCGGATAGCCAGCCGACAACATCCAGTAACAACACTACCGAGCACAATTCGACCTCCACGACTTCAAATGGAGGAAAGAAAGCCTATATTTCGGTAACTTGTGTGGAAGGGACGGATGTGTTCGTGGACGGTATCTTGAAAGGGAGGGTCGGATCTTCGCCGCTAAACGTCGCGGTTCCGCCGGGCAACCACACGGTGATTGTGAGCCATACGAGCAGGGGTGTTTTTACCCAGAGTGTCGAACTCAGTTCGGGCAAAACCGTGCATATCAAGCCCAACTTATGCAATTAGGCAATATTGCACGTTTTGCGAATTATAGTGTTGAATACGGCAACAAGGGATGCACTTGGGTGAAACAAGATGATTAGCCAGCTGGGGCGTTATGAGATTCTTGGCGAACTTGGCCAGGGCGCAATGGGCGTGGTCTATAAGGCCAGGGATCCGTTGATTGACCGCGTGGTTGCGATCAAGACCATCAACCTCGGCCTTGCAATGGATGAAAAGGAAGAGTACGAGGGACGTTTCTACCAGGAAGCCAAGGCGGCCGGACGCCTCAATCATCCAAATATCGTCACCATTTACGATGTGGGCAAGAGCGGGGACGTTGCCTATATTGCGATGGAATTTCTGGAGGGTCGCGAATTAAGGGACGTACTCAAAGAGGGAACGTTGTTGCCGGTCGAACAAGTGTTGAACATCGTTGCCCAGGTGGGGCTCGGGTTGGCTTATGCGCATGAACATGACATCATACATCGCGACGTCAAGCCATCGAATATCATGGTGATTCGCGATGGTCATGTGAAAATCACCGATTTCGGCATTGCGCGCATGGGCTCCTCTTCGGTGCGCACGCAAACCGGCATGGTGCTGGGTTCCCCGAAATACATGTCGCCCGAACAGGTGATGGGCAAGGCCATAGACCGCCGTTCGGATATTTTTTCACTGGGTGTGATGCTCTACGAGATGCTTACCGGGCAGGCGCCTTTTGATGGCGAAAACGTCAATGCGATAATGTACCAGACCCTGAACGCGATAACTCCGCCACCCAGCACGATCAATCCCAGGGTGCCGGAAATGGTCAACTTCATCGTGGCCAAGGCATTGGCCAAGAAAGTGGAGGATCGTTATCAGAGTGCCAAGGATCTTGCCGATGATTTGCGGACTTGTTGCGACACGATGCCGCGCGGCGGACAGCAGGTCGATATATCAAGAGCTCCGGCCGGCGGCGAAAAAAAAATGTCGGACACCATCGAGATTTCCGGCCGTATGGATGCAGGAGAGGAAGAGGGCAGGTCGGCGTCCTATGCGGGGTTGTCCAAGGCATTCGATTCTTCGGTCGCAACCATGAGGTTGGCCGCCCTGACTGCCACGAGTGAAGACGTGGACGAGTTGTCGAAAGCTTTCAATATGGGCCGTCCCAGTCCGGAAACTCTCATTCAGACGGGACGGCCAGCCTGGGTTGCCGAGCCCGTGTCTCCTGTCCAACCGCTTCATGGCGATATTTCAAACCTTGCCGAACCACCGGCCCGGCTGCTCAGGAATTTGCTGATGATTATCCTTGCGCTGTTGGTATTGTCGGGGATCATCCTGTATTTTGGTGCCTGAATTGATTCGTCATCGCAAATTCCCGGCGGCTGATAAATGCCACGCGCGGTAGTATTGCAGTTCCAGATCACGCCTTCCCCGCGCTTTGCAGTCTTATTGTTGCTGCTGCATATGATAGCCGCAGCGGCGGTGTATGCGACGGCCATACCCTGGATGGCCAAACTGGCGATGTTTGCGCTGATTCTTCTTAGTCTGTCCTATTATCTGGTGCGTGATGTTCTGCTGCTGATCCGGAATTCATGGCGCGAAATTTCGCTTGACCGAAGGCAAGTGTCGGTTGTCAAGCAGGATGGGGGCGTATTCGAGGGGCATATTGTGGACAAGTCGTTTGTCAGTCCATATTTCGTCGTATTGTGCATAAAGAGGGAAGGGCATTACTTCCCGGTTTCCCGGGTAATATTTCCGGATGGAACAATCGCGGGCGTGTTCCGAGAGTTGTGTGTCCATCTAAAGTTTGCCTAGAAAATCATAATTATCCCGGATTGATTATTCTATGCCTTGCCAAAAGGGTTGGGGTTGGAGTTCGGTGAGAGAAGGGTAGGTTGGGGGTTAGCAAGCGGCACCGGATAGTCTTTGCTGAAATGCAGCCCGCGGCTCTCGTAGCGCGACAGAGCGCTTTGCACGATCAAAGCCGCGTTCAGCACCAAGTTGCGCAGCTCCAGCAGATCCGAGCTGATATGAAAGTTCGCGTAATACTCGTTGATTTCGTCCTGCAACAATTGAATTCGGTGTTGTGCACGCTGCAGTCGCTTGTTGGTGCGCACGATGCCTACGTAGTCCCACATGAAGTGGCGCAATTCAGCCCAGTTGTGCGAGATGACGATTTGTTCGTCCGCGTCTGTCACGCGGCTCTCATCCCATGCGGGCAGGCTGGGTGAAACATGACGGGATTTGTTCAGGATGTCGCGGACAGCTGCGTCCGCAAATACCAGGCACTCCAGCAAAGAATTGCTGGCCAGCCGATTGGCCCCGTGCAATCCGCTGTAGGCTGTTTCCCCCACCGCATAGAGATTTTCCACATCGGTACACGCATTCAGATCGGTGACGATACCGCCGCAGGTGTAATGCGCCGCGGGAACCACCGGAATGGGCTCTTTGCTGATATTGATGCCCAGGGAAAGGCAACGGGCATAGATGGTCGGGAAGTGGTCTTGGAGAAACTCGACCGATTGATGCGAGATATCCAGGTAGACGCAATCCAGCCCGTGCTTTTTCATTTCGAAATCGATCGCCCTGGCGACCACATCGCGCGGAGCGAGTTCGGCGCGTTCGTCATAACCGGGCATGAACCTTGTCCCGTCGGGAAGTTTCAGGATGCCGCCTTCGCCGCGTACCGCCTCGCTGATCAAAAACGATTTTGCATGCGGGTGGTATAGACAAGTCGGATGGAATTGGATGAACTCCATGTTTGCGACACGGCAGCCGGCACGCCAGGCCATCGCAATGCCGTCGCCGGTCGCGGTGTCCGGATTGGTCGTGTAGAGATAAACTTTGCCTGCACCGCCCGTTGCCAGAATGGTGTTTTGTGCGGAGATCGTGGCGACTTCGTCGCTGAGGCTGTTGAGCGCATAAGCGCCGTAACAGCGATTATCCTGCAGGCCGAGTTTTCTGCCGGTGATCAGATCCACTGACATGAAATGTTCCAAAACGGTGATGTTTGGGTGGTGCAGCACCCTCGAGGAGAGGGTATTCTGCACTACATGGCCGGTCGCGTCGGCTGCATGAATGATGCGCCTTTGGCTATGCCCGCCCTCGCGGGTGAGGTGATATCCCATATCGTTGGATACGTCCCTGGTGAAGGGCACACCCTGGGCGATCAGCCACTCAATGGCGGCTTTGCCATGCTCGACCACATAACGGGTAGCGGCTTCATCGCACAGGCCGGCGCCGGCGGCCAGGGTGTCCCTGATGTGCGCATCGAACGAATCCTCCGAGGACAATACCGCGGCAATACCGCCTTGCGCCCAGCCGCTGGCGCTATCCAGCAAGGATTTTTTGGTGATCAGTCCGACTTTTTGACTTTCGGCCAGCTTGATGGCCAGTGTCAGGCCGGCCAGACCGCTGCCGATGATCAGCGTGTCAAATTGCATCAAATGGGGTCCCCGTGCATGAATCCGTTTTCGGACTATATCAGACTGATGCCGCGACCACCGCCCTGTAATTCGCCTTTGATAGCTGACGGGGTCGGGGTGGAGCGGTTATACTTGCGCCGCAAAGAAAAACGTGCAGTTACAATAATAATTGGATTAGTCAGGGATGACAGACCGGGATGTCGATCAGCAGTTGGTAGAGCGCGTTCAGCGCGGTGATAAGCACGCCTTTGATTTGCTGGTAACGAAGTACCAGCGCAAGCTCGGGCGGCTCATTTCCCGCTTTGTGCGGGATCCGGCCGAGGCGGAGGATGTCACGCAGGATGCTTTTATCAAGGCTTACCGCGCTTTGCCCGGCTTTCGCGGCGAGAGTGCTTTTTATACCTGGCTGTACCGCATCGGGATCAATACGGCAAAAAATCACCTTTTGGCGAACAAACGCCGCGCGCCGACCAGCACGCCATTTGATGCGGATGAGTCGGAATCGTTCGAGGAAGCCAGCTTGCTGCGCGAAGTTAATACCCCGGAAAATGAACTTATGAGCAAACAGGTTGTCGGTGTCGTGCAGGCTTCATTGCAGCAACTTCCGGAAGATTTGCGCAGCGCGCTGACTTTGCGCGAAATCGAGGGTCTGAGTTACGAGGAAATCGCCACCGTGATGAATTGCCCGATCGGCACGGTGCGGTCAAGAATTTTCAGGGCACGTGAAGCGGTGGCGGAAAATCTGCGCCCGTTGTTAGAAACCAGCAAAGGCAAGAGGTGGTAGGCATGAGGAAGAGAATTTCTGAATTGATGGACGGTGAATTGTTCGAGGATGAAGCGGAGAGTCTGCTTGCCCATATCAAAAAAGGTTCTGATGTTCACCGGGACTGGGAGATTTATCATCTGATCGGAGATGTGTTGCGCCAGCCTGAATATATACCCTGCGGATTGAGCGCACTGGTGAGGGTTCGTTTGCAGGATGAACCTGTCGTGCTGGCTCCCCGGGTACGGGCAACGAAACACAAACTGCTTACCTTTGCCTTGTCGGCCGCGGCCTCGCTGGCCGCTGTCGGCGTGGTGGCCTGGATGTCGCTGCAGATCAGTCCGGAGATGGTTCCGCAGCTGGCAATGCAACAAGGAACCTTGCGCCCGGCCAATATGCAGATCCAGCCCGACTCCAATGATTATCTGATTGCACACCAGGAATTTTCTCCAAGCGTTGATATCAATGGCGGCACCTCCTACATCCGGACGGTTTCCTATGGGCGCGATGTCGCCCCGGATATCAACAACCCGATCCAGAACAACCCAAAATGAAGATTAATACAGGGAATCCTTAGCAATGCGCCCGCAATTGGTATTTTGTGGGCTTTTGCTGGCGGTCGCCGCCAATGCCCATGCAGACCAGACACCGGCGGATTGGCTGGAGATCGCCGCATTTGCCGGTCATCAGACCGATTACAGCGGCGTATTCGTCTATCAATATGACAATCATGTCGAGACGTCAAACATCATTCATCTGACCGAGGCCAACGGCGAATACGAGAAACTGGAAAGTCTGGACGGTCCCCCGCGTGAAATCATTCGCCATGACGGACAGTTTTGGAGTTACAGAAACCATAAAATGGTTCAGGTTGGCAGCCAGCACGAGCGAAGCGGATTCCCATCCTTGTTGCCCGAGCAGTTGTCCGCATTGAGTTCCAACTATCAGGCCAGGCTGCTGGGGATGGAGCGGGTGGCTGGCTACAATGCCCAGGTCATCCTGTTTCAGCCCAATGACAATTTGCGCTATGCGCATAAGATATGGGTCCACACCGATTCAGGACTGATGCTGAAGGCTGCCGTGTTGGGCGACAGGAACAAAATGGTCGAACAATATGCCTTTACCCAGCTGCAAATCGGCGGGAATATCGATCGATCCTGGGTCAAGGAATGCGACTCCATGGGGGGTCATGGTAAAGCCGCGCTTGAGGAAACAAGCAATGACATCACACCCACTCATAGCGGCTGGGTGGCGGATACGCTGCCATCAGGATTCAAGAAATCGATGGAAATTCAGCGCCGCATGCATGGCAAACACGCTCCGGTGACACAAATCGTCTATTCCGACGGGTTGAGCGCGATTTCCGTATTCATTGAGCCGAATGACGAGGACGAGGACGATGCAGACGGGCTTTCCAGTCGCGGCGCGGTCAATCTTTATCACAAGATAATGGACAAGAACCTGATCACCGTGGTCGGCGAAGTACCTCCGCGCACGGTGATGCAGGTGCTCGATTCGGTACGCTACAACGGAAAGTGAACATGCTTGAAACTCGCGCCATCATTGTGCAGGTCGAGGGGCGGCATGCTATTGTTCAGGCCAGCCGGGAGAATAGCTGTGAACAATGCAAAGGCAGGGGTTGCGGGGCAGATAAACTGTCCCGATTATTTTGCGCCCAGCCCCGCAATTTTCAGGTGGACAATCCAGCCAATGCAGGCGTGGGTGACGAGGTCGTTCTATCGGTCGCGGACGGAGCGATATTGCGCGGCATCAGCTTGGTTTATCTGCTGCCGTTGCTGCTGGTGATCACGGGCGGGCTGCTGGGGAGTGCCTGGGCCGGGCAACCGCAGGGAATGCGCGATGGATACGCCGTTGCGGGAGCGCTGGTCGGGCTGGTTGCCGGCTTCCTTGCCTTGAAAAGGCTTTCGTTGGGCCAGGCCGGAAATCTTTTCCGTCCTCATGTTGCGCGTCTGTGGGATGACGAGCGGGCCACCGGCATGCAACGACCAGGACGCAAGGATGAACTTCTGCCTTGAGACCTGTTTATTTATCGCAGACGGATTGCATATAAGCTGTACTAAGGGGGACTATTCATGTTGAAAAAATTCGCGGGCCTGCTGGTCCTGCTGGTCCTGCTGATCGGCGTGGTCTGCAGCGCATCTGCGCAGACCAGGCAATTGCCGGATTTCACCGATCTGGTGGAAAAGCAGGGTCCGGCTGTGGTCAATATCAGTACCACGCAGATCATCCAGGGCATGCAGGGGATGCCCAATATCCCGGAGGACGATCCGTTCTACGAATTCTTCAAGCGCTTTGCTCCGCAAATCCCGCGCGAGCAGGAGGCGCAATCGCTCGGTTCGGGGTTCATCATCAGTTCGGACGGCTATGTCCTGACCAATGCGCACGTGGTGGAGCATGCCGACAAGATTACCGTGCGCCTGACGGACAAACGCGAGTTCCGCGCCAAGGTCATCGGCGCGGACAAACGCACCGATGTGGCTTTGCTGAAAATCGACGCGACCGGTTTGCCGAAAATAACCGTGGGGGATTCCAACAAGCTCAAGGTGGGCGAATGGGTGGTCGCGATCGGGTCGCCCTTCGGCTTCGACAACAGCGTCACCGCGGGTATCGTCAGCGCCAAGGGGCGTTCCTTGCCGCAGGATAATTTCGTGCCCTTCATCCAGACCGATGTGGCGATCAATCCGGGCAACTCGGGCGGCCCGTTATTCAATATGGATGAAGAGGTGGTCGGCATCAACTCGCAGATCTACACCCGCTCCGGCGGATCGATGGGCCTTTCATTTGCGATACCGATCGATGTGGCGATGCAGGTGGCGGACCAGTTGCGCACCACCGGCAAAGTGACGCGGGGCCGCATCGGCGTGACGATACAGGAAATGACCCGCGAGTTGGCCGAATCGTTCGGCCTGGGCAAACCCGGCGGGGCGCTGGTCAGCAACGTCGAGAAGAACGGCCCGGCAGACAAGGCAGGAATCGAGGTGAGCGACGTGATCCTCAAATTCGACGGCAAGCCGGTGAACAGTTCCAGCGATCTGCCGCGCATGGTAGCCGCGGTCAAGCCCGGCACCAAAGTGCAGGTCGAGTTGTGGCACAAGGGCAAATCCAAACAGGTCACCGTCGAGGTCGCCGAGATGCCTGAAGACAACATGCTTGCGCGCTCCTCCAAGCAGCCTTCCGAAACCGAGGGGGAAAGTATTCCGCGCCTGGGCATCGTCGTCAGCGAATTGAGCGCCGATCAGCGCGAGGAACTGCAGGTCAGCGGGGGCCTGCTGGTGGAAGAGGTGCAGGGCGCGTCCGCGCTGGCTGCGGGACTGCATCCGGGCGATGTGCTGCTTTCCATCGGCAATGTGCCGATCCGTTCGCTGGCGCAGTTGAACGACATGCTCAAGCAGGTGCCCCACGGGCGCAATGTCGCCTTGCTGGTGCGCAGGGGCGATAACGCCTCGTATATCGCGATCAAGCTGGACGAGAAGTAATCCCGGGAAAACATTACAGTTCTGCGTATCCCGCCCAAATCGGCTAGAATCCGCCCTTTGCGAAATCGCCGGTTTCGGCGGGATCTTCATTTTGGACTCTATGCAGCAAATCCGCAATTTTTCCATCATTGCGCACATCGACCACGGCAAATCCACATTGGCTGACCGCATCATACAATTGTGCGGCGGCTTGTCCGACCGCGAAATGGAAGAGCAGGTGCTCGACTCGATGGATCTGGAACGCGAGCGCGGCATCACCATCAAGGCGCAAACCGCCGCGCTGAATTACAAGGCGCGGGATGGCCGGGTGTACAACCTCAATCTGATCGACACGCCCGGGCACGTGGATTTCTCCTATGAGGTGTCGCGCTCGCTGTCGGCGTGCGAGGGCGCGCTGCTGGTGGTGGATGCGTCGCAGGGCGTGGAGGCGCAGACCGTGGCGAACTGCTATACCGCGCTGGACCTGGGCGTCGAAGTGGTGCCGGTGCTGAACAAGATCGACCTGCCTTCGGCCAATCCGGAAAACGCCATCGAGGAGATCGAGGAAGTGATCGGCATCGCCGCGCAGGATGCCGTGCGCTGTTCCGCCAAGACCGGCGAAGGCGTGCAGGATGTGCTGGAGGCGCTGATCGCCAGGGTGCCCGCCCCGAAAGGCGATCCGGAAGCGCCGCTGCAGGCGCTGATCATCGATTCCTGGTTCGATAATTATGTCGGCGTGGTGATGCTGGTGCGGGTGATGAACGGCACGCTCAAGCCCAAGGAAAAGATCCTGTTCATGGCCACCGGCGCGCAGCATCTGACCGAGGGTATCGGCGTGTTCACGCCCAAGTCGCAGCCGCGCGAAAGCCTGGGCGCGGGGCAGGTCGGATTCATCATCGCCGGCGTCAAGGAACTGAAGGCGGCCAAAGTGGGCGACACCATCACCCATCTGGCCAAGCCGGCGCAGCAACCGCTGCCCGGCTTCAAGGAGGTTCAGCCTCAGGTGTTCGCGGGATTGTTCCCGGTGGAGTCCAACCAGTATGAAGCGTTGCGCGATTCTCTGGAGAAACTGAAACTGAACGATGCGGCTTTACAATATGAGCCGGAAGTGTCGCAGGCGCTGGGATTCGGTTTCCGCTGCGGTTTCCTGGGCCTGCTGCACATGGACATCGTGCAGGAGCGTCTGGAGCGCGAGTTCGGCATGGACCTGATCACCACCGCGCCGACGGTCGTATACGAGGTGCTGTTGCGCGACGGCAAGGTGCTGATGGTGGACAATCCCGCCAAGATGCCGGACCCGTCCAGGATCGAGGAGATCCGCGAACCGATCGTGACGGTCAACCTGTACATGCCGCAGGAATACGTGGGCTCGGTCATCACGCTGTGCACGCAGAAACGCGGCACCCAGATCAATATCAGCTATCACGGCAAGCAGGTGATGCTGGTGTATGAGATGCCGATGGCGGAGATCGTGCTGGATTTCTTCGACAAGCTGAAATCGATCTCGCGCGGGTACGCATCGATGGATTACGAATTCAAGGAATACCGGGCGGCCGACGTGGTCAAGGTGGACATGCTGATCAACGGCGAGAAAGTCGATGCGCTGTCGGTGATCGTGCACCGCGCCAACAGCCAGTACCGCGGCCGCGAGGTGGCCGCCAAGATGCGCGAACTCATCCCGCGCCAGATGTATGATGTCGCGATACAGGCGACCATCGGATCGAATATCATCGCCAGAGAGAACGTCAAGGCGTTGCGCAAAAACGTATTGGCGAAATGTTACGGCGGCGATATCACGCGCAAGAAGAAACTGCTGGAAAAGCAGAAAGCGGGCAAGAAACGCATGAAGCAGGTGGGCAGTGTGGAGATTCCGCAGGAGGCCTTTTTGGCGATCCTGCGTGTGGATGAATAAGGAGAAGGAATGGATTTTGCGCTGATAATGTTTGTGTTGCTGGTGGTCACCGGCTGCATCTGGTTGCTGGACCTGTTCGTGCTGGCGGCCAAGCGCGGCAAAGAGGTTGCCGAGCCGTGGTGGGTGGAGTATGCCAAGAGCTTCTTCCCCGTCATCCTGGTGGTGTTCTTCATCCGCTCCTTCTTGATCGAGCCGTTCAAGATCCCTTCCGGCTCGATGATCCCGACCCTGCAGGTCGGGGACTTCATTCTGGTGAACAAGTTCACGTATGGTGTGAGGCTGCCGGTCATCAACCGGAAGATCATCCCGCTGCACGATCCGCAGCGCGGCGACGTGATGGTGTTCCGCTATCCGGAAGATCCGTCGCTGGATTACATCAAGCGCGTGGTCGGGGTTCCCGGCGATATCGTCGAATATCGCAACAAGCGGCTGACCATCAACGGGGTCGTTCAGCCACAGGAGGGCGATGGGGAATATAATTACGTCGAAACCGGGCTGAACTTCGTGCATACCGAGAAGCGTATCGAGACATTGGGAGAGCGCAAGCACGCTGTGCTGATCAATCCCGAGAAGCCGACGGTGCATCTTGGCGCGGTGGCCGAATTTCCCGGGCGCGAGAACTGCAGCTATGACATCGAACTGGTGCGCTGCAAGGTTCCGGATGGACAATATTTCATGATGGGCGATAATCGCGATAACAGCCGCGACAGCCGCTATTGGGGATTCGTGCCGGACGACCAGATCGTCGGAAAGGCATTTTTCATCTGGATGAATTTCTCGGATTTGAAGCGCATAGGCATGTCGATCAACTAAACGGGGAGTAGCGATGAATACTGCGAAATCGATAAATCAGCGGGGATTTGGCATAGCCGGGTTTATTATCGGCGCTTTCGTGTTCGTGATCGTTGCCATAACGCTGTTGAAACTCGTCCCGGCCTACGTCGAGAATGCGCAGATCAACAGCGTCTTCAGGGACATAGCGCGCGATCCGGATATGCAAAAGGCAACGCCGCGCGATATCATGAATTCCTTCGACAGGCGCGCCTCCGTCGATGCCATCACTGCGATCAAGGCGGATGACATCGACATCTCCAGCGCGGGGGACACGCCAGTGCTGAGTGCCAACTATTCCGTCAAGGTTCCGCTGGTAGCCAACATCAGTCTATATCTCGAATTCAATCCCAGCAGTGCCCGCAGATAACACGGAAAACCGGGAGGCACAAGAACCTTTGCGCAGCAGTGCCCTGTGCGGGAAACTCGGGCATGTGTTCAGGCAGCCGAAGTTGCTGGAACGGGCGCTTACCCACCGCAGTTATGCAGCGGAACACAATGAACGCCTCGAATTCCTGGGCGACGCCATCCTCGGCTGTGTCATTGCCAGACACCTGTACGACAGCTATCCGCAGTTGAGCGAGGGCGATCTGTCGCGGCTGCGTTCCAATCTGGTCCGGGAAGAAACGCTCGCGTCGCTTGCGCTGAAGATCGACCTTGGCAGCCACTTGAAGCTGGGCGAGGGCGAACTCAGGAGCGGCGGCGCCCGGCGCCCGTCGATCCTGGCGGACGCGCTGGAGGCCCTGATCGGCGCGGTAATGCTTGATGCAGATTTCGCGGCCTCGGAACAGGTGGTGCTGAAACTTTTTGTGCCCTATCTCGAAGAGATGGATGTGCAGAACCTGGGCAAGGATGCGAAGACCCTGTTGCAGGAATTTCTTCAGGGCAAACATATGCCATTGCCGAACTACAACGTGATCGCGACACAAGGCGAGGCCCATGCGCAATCCTTCGAGGTTGAATGTGACCTTCCGTCCTTGGGGATTTCCGCCCGCGGCAGCGGAAGCAGCCGGCGCAATGCGGAACAACAGGCGGCACAGGCGGCCTATCGGCGACTGACCGCGGCAAAATGACCGGGTTGCAACAAGCTGACGGCCTGCGCTGCGGCTACATCGCCATCGTCGGCCGTCCCAACGTCGGCAAATCCACGCTGCTCAACCGCCTGATCGGGCAGAAGATCAGTATCACTTCGCGCAAGCCGCAGACCACGCGCCATCGCATCCACGGAATCTACACCGACGAACGCGCGCAGTTCGTGTTCGTCGATACGCCGGGGTTCCAGACCCGGCATCTCAACGCGCTCAACCGCGGCATGAACCGCGTGGTGACCAGCAGCCTGCGCGACGTGCAGGCGGTGATCTATGTGGTTGAGGCATTGCGCTACGACGAGCGCGACCGGGAAGTGCTGAAGCTGCTGCCGGACAACCGGCCGGTATTGCTGGTGATCAACAAGATAGACGAAGTGACGGACAAGGGCGAATTGTTCGCGTTTGCCGAGCGTGTCGCGCGGGATTTCAAGGATGTCCTGAACCGTGACGAAGGATTCGCCGATATCGTTCCGGTCAGCGCCAAGCAGGGCACCCAGCTGGATGAATTGCGCGAGGCCCTGCGCCGCCATCTGCCGGAAGGAGAACCGGTCTATGGCAAGGACGCCATCACCGACCGCAGCGAGCGCTTCCTGGCCGCGGAAATCCTGCGCGAAAAGATCTTCCGCTACACCGGCGACGAGCTGCCATATTCCACCAGCGTGGTGATCGAGCAATTCAAGATGGAGGGCCCCGAGCATCAGCCCAGGCTGCGCCGCATCCATGCCGCGATCCTGGTCGACCGCGAAGCGCACAAGGCGATGCTGATCGGCAAGAAGGGCGAAAAACTCAAGGAGATCGCCACGCAGGCGCGGCTGGATATGGAAAAGCTGTTCGACGGAAAAGTGTTTCTTGAGGTGTTCGTCAAATCGCGCAGCGGCTGGGCGGATGACGAACGCGTGCTGCGCAGCCTGGGTTATGAATGAGCGCTCGCTCTGATGGACGCGGGCCCCGAATGACAGCTGCGAACCGCAACAGGCACCAGGACGAATCGGCTTTCGTGCTGCACAGCTACCCGTTTCGCGAGACCAGCCTGATTCTCGACGTGTTCAGCCAGTCGCACGGAAGGTTGGCGATGGTGGCGCGCGGGGCGCGGCGGCCCAAGTCGGGCTTGCGCGGCGTGCTGATGAATTTCCAGCCGCTGCTGCTGAGCTGGTTCGGAAAGGGCGAGGTGCGCACGTTGCACAGTGCAGAGTGGCAGGGCGGGCAGCCCTATCTGCAGGGCACGGCGCTGATGTGCGGGTTCTATCTGAACGAGCTGCTGCTCAACCTGCTGGCGCGCGACGACCCGCACGAACGCCTGTTCGATTACTATCGCAAGACCCTGCACCGTCTGGCGCATGAGACCGACCACGCCGCCACGCTGCGCTGTTTTGAAAAGCACCTGCTGCAGGAACTGGGCTATGCGCTGCTGCTGGACCGCGAAGCCGGCGGCGGCACGGAGATCAAGGCGGAACTCTGCTATCGTTATGCCGTGGAGCGCGGAGCGCTCCCGGATGACGGCGATGACACGGGTCTGCCGGTGCTGGGCAAGACCCTGCTGGACATGGCTGCGGACGACTATACCGACCCGGTCACCGCGCAGCAGAGCAAGCAGCTGATGCGGGTGTTGCTGAACCATCATCTCGGCGGCAAGATACTGCACACGCGGGAATTGATAAAGGAGCTGCAAAAACTATGATCAAACTTGGGCTGAATATCGACCACGTCGCTACGCTGCGCCAGGTGCGCGGCGCGCCCTATCCCAACGTGGTGCGCGCCGCGTTGATGGCGGAATCCGCCGGGGCCGATGCGATCACCTTGCATCTGCGCGAGGACCGCCGCCATATCCAGGACCGTGACGTCGAGGTTCTGCGCGACATGCTGCAGACGCGCATGAACCTGGAGAGCGCCGTTACCGACGAGATGATCAAGATCGCGCTGCGCGTCAAGCCGCATGACTTGTGCCTGGTGCCGGAACGCCGCGAAGAACTGACCACCGAAGGCGGGCTGGACGTGGTGCGCTATTTCGACACCATCCAGGCGGCCTGCGCGCGCTGCGCCGCGGCGGGCATACGCGTATCCCTGTTCATCGATCCGGACGCAAAGCAGATCGACGCCGCGCGCCGCACCGGTGCGCCGGTGGTGGAATTGCACACCGGGAAATATGCCGATGCGGACAGCGTGCCGGAATTCGAGCGCGAACTCGAGCGCCTCCGCCGCGCAGCGGAACACGCGCATGCGCAAGGGCTGCAGGTGAATGCGGGGCATGGCCTGAATTACCATAATGTTCAGGAGATCGTCGCGATACCGGACATCGTGGAGCTCAATATCGGCCATGCGATCATCGCGGAATCGCTGTTCATCGGGCTGGAAGCGGCAGTCAGGAAAATGAAGGAATTGCTGGCGGGACAGCGGTGATATACGGCATCGGAACGGACATCGTCGACTGTGCGCGTTTCGAAAGAATGCATACGCGCTATGGCATGCGGCTTGCCGAACGCATGCTGAACGAACACGAGATGCCCGAATACCGCGCTCAATCCGATTGCGCGCGATTCATCGCCAAGCGTTTCGCCGCCAAGGAAGCCTTCGCCAAGGCCATCGGCAGCGGGCTGCGCGAACCGGTCAGCCTGCGCCGCATCAGCATAGGCCATGACAGTCTCGGCAAACCGGCGCTGAGGTTCGACGAAATTCTCCGCCGGCACATAGCGCAACTGGGCATCGCCGGGCATCATCTTTCGATCAGTGACGAGCAAAATATCGTCGTCGCGTTCGTCGTACTGGAAAGCGCTCAGCCATGAGTGCTGCGCCGCTCTTGGGCTCTCGTGTGCACCTTGAAAAAAGACCAGATCACGTCCGTGGCGTTCAGCGCGGTGCTGGGTTTGTCGCCCATGCGGCTTCCCTGCTGTCCGCCGGGCCAGGCATGGCCGTTGTCCTTGATCAGGTAGAGCTCCACATTTTTGCCCTCAGGGCAGCGGTAGCGGGTCAGGCTGTATGTCTTTCTGTCTTCCCGTTCTGGCGCGCTCATGCAACCGTCTGCGCGCGCCCAGAATGCTCCCTGCGCCTCGAAAGGTTTCATCGGCGTGCCATCCCATGCATCCGGAAAAATTCCGCCGCTAACGCCGCCTTCGACCGGAATGTGCTTGTCCAGCAAACCGTTGATCATCAGCGCGGACACCGGTTGGGATGGCGCGGTCTCATCGCCGAACACCGATGCGACCACCGGCGCGATCGCGGCGAACCGGCTCGAGAGTTCGACGCCTAACCGGTGCGCCATCAGCCCGCCGTTGGACATGCCGGTCACGTAGATGCGTCTCGGGTCCACCGGGTAATCACGGGTAAGCTTGTCGATGAGGGCATCAATCAAGCCGACATCGTCTATCCGGTTCTTCATTGCATAGCCGCAGCAGTGCCCCGCATTCCACGTGAGCATCCTGCCGAACCGGCCGGTTCCCTCGGGATAGACGACGATGAAACCCTCCTTGTCGGCTTTTTCGGTAAAGCCCGTCATCCTTTCGGCATTCTCGCCATTCCCGCCGCCGCCATGCAGCACCAGAACCAGCGGCACCAGACCGCCGTGCCGGGCAACATTCTGCGGAACGTGCACCACGTAACTGCGGGTGAGGCCGTCGTGCACCAGGGTCTGCTTTTCCGAAGTGACCCCGGCTGTGGCGGATGCGTTAAAACTGCAGAACCAGAACAGGCACATCAATCTGACGAAGGCTTTCATTTTTACCGCGGCCCCCACAGCGATTCGTCCAGCGATTTGCCCCTGTCCGAGTCGAGCGGCACGACCTTGCCGCCGACGAAGCGCACGCCTTCCTTTTCCAGCAAGCCTCGCTGCTTTCTGTAAGCCTTGCTGCCGGGGTCGAACGCCAGCGTGCGATCCGACCGGATGACCCGATACCAGGGCAATGGCATGGCCGAGCGGCCCATGGCCTTGCTCACCGATCTGGCGTGCCGTGGAAAACCCGCCGCTCGAGCAATCTGGCCATAGCTCATCACCCGGCCGCGCTGGATGCCGGAAACGATCTTCCACACCGCCTGGTCGAATCTGCGCTGGAACGCGGTCATGTCGTTATCGATCCGGCGCGAACACGCGGTCCAGTACGGCCTTGTACGGGAAGGCCGCGCCGGGATCGACCTTGCGCCGCTGCTTTTTGTCGCACTCCAGCATTCCGTGATCCAGGTCCGAGTGCCGCTTGATGCCATCCCGGACGATGCCCCGGCGCCGGGTGATATCCTTCAGCAGCTTGACCAGTGCATCGATCTGGGCCTTGGGGAACGGGTCATGTCCATCGCCGTCGTTGACGAGTTCGATCGCGATCGAGCGCCCGCTGTACTTGAACACATGATTCGTGAACCGGTCTTCGGGGACGCTGGTCCGCACCGTCCCGTCGCGGTCTATCATGTAGTGGATGCCGAGCTTGGGGTTCGCCTCGATGTTGCGCAGATTTTCCTCCAGCGTGCCCGCCTTGACCCAGATCGGTTTTCCGGTGGCCTCGTCGCAGGTCGGTCCGCCGGTGGAATGGATCACGATCATATCGATCTGCTCGGAGCGTTTGGAGCCATACTTGACTGCGTATGCGTTTCCGAAAACGCTGATGCAGAGCAAGGCGAACAGCACCGCGGTCTTCGTTATCCAGGGCATCGGCCGCTTCACCTGCCTTCCCGGGGTCAGACGCCTTCCGGCAGTTTCGATGCCATCATCTTCCTGCGGCTCAGCTTGCGCCCGTCCACGATGAAGGTGCCGTCGCCCACCGCGTGAAAGGTGCGCTTGTTCTTTCGTGCGCTGTCATAGTAGGCCGCGACGCCTTCGAGTATGACGATGCTGTGCCGCTGCACGATGTCGACCACCTTGCACTCGATGTTGGCGAGGCATTCCCTGATCAGGGGCGCCCTGACATGCCTGCCCTTCAGCGGCGTCAGCCTGAATCTGGCGAACTTGTCGGTATCGGCGCCGGAGCAGGTGCCTATGCCGACGACCGTATCGAGCATGTCCACCGTGGGGATCGCGATGACGCACTGTTTCGTCTTGCGCAGTGCGGTAAACGAATGGTTCCAGGGGCCGGTGGTCAGCGCGAACAGCGGGGTGAAGTCCACCACCATGGTCCAGGAGATGGTCATGATGTTGTTCTTCCTGCCATCGTTTGTCGTCACCAGGACAACTGGTCCCGGCTCCATCAAGGTGAATGCTTTGCCGAGCTGCATGCTTTTCATCACTGCACTCCCGTAATGTTTGCCTGACGTAGAGCTAAGTGGCGGCGTCCCGCTTGAGCCCAGGTTTAGGCGGTGACTTCGAGGTACTCAACGATGCTTGCCGGTTGAGGTACGGGCAAGCCATCTTCGATAAGCCCCTCAATGTGAAATTCGATTGCCTCGCGCATTTCACGCTCGGTTTCTTCGACGGTGGATCCGGTAGCAACGCATCCGGGCAAATCTGGGACGTAAGCCGAATAATTGTTTCCTGCTTTTTCGACAACGATTGCGTAGCGCATATGTTATTCCTTTAAACGAGCCTGTTTAAGAATGCTATTCAACGTGCCAGGCGCTAAATCATCGCTTGGTTTCCCGGGCACAGTGACGCGACCAACCTTGACCGGATGCTTGAATTGTCGATGATTACCTCGCGTTGCGGCGAGATCCCAACCATCCTTTTTCAGCATCGCAAGATTTCCTTTACTTTCATGCAGAAAGCATAACAGATTGGTATGGTGTTGCCAAAAATGCCTAACGTTCCGGTTCAGCGGCGGGCCGCGCAGCGGACCGTCCGCTGCAACCCGTTGTTAGCCGCGCACGCGCCGGTAGTGCATAGCGACTGCACCGTTGCGGAGCGGCATGGACGAGACCAGCTCGAGTCGTCGCGTGCTTGGTAGCCCGCTCTGGTAAAGGGTCGGGCCGTGACCGGCGATCCTGGGGTGGACGAGGAACTTGTACTCGTCGATCAGATCCAGCCGATCGAGTTCGGTCGCAAGCTTGCCGCTACCGAGGAGCACGCCGTCCGGGGTCGCGTCCTTCAGCTTCTGCACACCCGTGCGCAGGTCGCCAGCGATGTGGTAGCTGTTGGTCCACGGGAAGTCCGTTCGCGTCGACGACACCACGTACTTCGGCTTGGCCTCCAGCTTGACGGCCCACTCGCGCATCGCCGGCGGCGCCTCCTCGTCGCCGCGAGCGACCGCCGGCCAGTAGCCCTCCATCATCTCGTAGGTGACGCGGCCCCAAAGCATCGCCCCGGCCTCGTCCATAAGGCGGGTGAAGAAAGCGTGTGTCTCGTCGTCGGCGATTCCCTCCTGGTGGTCGACGCAACCGTCCAGGGTGACGTTGAGGCTGAAGGTTAGAAGTCCCATGCGGGTCTACTCCGAGTTGTGCGTTCCGCTCGATTGTCGCTTGTCGACGAGCACCTCGCAGCGGCTAACGCTGGAAGCAAGCCGCGCGGGAACCACGTCCGCTTGACTGACTGGTTAGGTGCCGCGGCGCCAGACTGAACTCACTAGCCGGCAAACCGTGACTAGTGTTACTTGTGGAGTGACGGTGCATAGGATAGCCCTACGATTGCGCCCTCAATGGTGAGCAAGCGTGCAACGATCTGCCCCCACGGCTCGGTCTTGGCACCGTGCAGAAGTGTGAACCCTTTGGCTTCGAGTTCACGAACCGCTGCGCCCATTGCCTCGGCGGTTTCGAGTTCGAACTCGATGCTGACTTGAGGAACCGGATGCTCTTTGGGCCACGCGCTTGTGCCAAAGCACGCCTGAGCAGCTTGGGTCAGCGGCCAGACTCCAAAATGGTTGCAGCCCCCTAGCTCTTCTGTGGCGTAGTACTCGCCGTCTAGGCGCTTCAGAGGAAGCGCCAGCGCATCGACGTACAACTTTCGGCTGGATGCTGGATCGGCAGCGATAACACTGACGCTTGTAACAAATTTCACATCCATAGCCTTGCACCTACCTTTGCGAAGCTACTCTCAAATTTCTGTGCTAGAGAAACCATTTATTGCGGCACCTAACGTGAAGGTAACCGGCTTGCGCGGTTTATCGCGCAGGTCCGGTTGACCGCCGGGTTATGCCGCTGTGAGGACAGCTCGTCGGACGGATGTTGGTAGATCAACGGAGGCAAAATACTCACTGGGATAGAGGTAGTCGTCCCCGGACTCGTCAAAGACGCGGACAAGCCCATGTTTCGCCGCAGAGACATCAGGAATTGCAACATAGATTTTGCGTTTCTCAAGAGAGGCATCGTAGCTATCGTTCTTGAGGCAGATCACTAAATATCGGGATGAGCGAGTCATAGTCAATAACCTTCAATAAGGCGTTTTATTTTGAATTCACGTTTGCCAATGCCCGTAGCTTCATACCAATGAATTTCGGCCAGATAGACCGACCCGTCATCAAGGCGAATTCGGGCAATACCCTTGCGCTTTCGCCAACGTCCCTTGCCGTAGATTTTTCGCAACCGGGTGATTTCCCGAATTGCTGACCCAACCGCAAATGTCTCGGCGTGGGTAATCTCTCCAAGAATTTGAAAGTGCATAAAAGCATGGTGGCAAATTAACCTTCATGCGTCAATGGCAATGTAACTGCAAGGCATAACGTAGAAGTGAGCGGCCTGCGCGGCTTTT
>DATKAK010000024.1:0-55139 GCA_035498295.1 Gallionella sp.
AATCAAAACAAGCTGATGGCCCTTATGAACGGCCATGCCGGCGAGGAAAAAATCGCCGCGTTCATCTCATCGTGGATCTTCACGCCCGAAGAAACCAGAACGCCACAGCAGCAGCTTGCCATGCAGGCTCTTGAGCGGGCGTCGGATGAAATGATCGTCAGTATCCATGCGCTGCTGACCGCAAAGCAAAAGAACCACATACACAAAGTGATCTCTTCGTATATCGATGACATGCGCGCCGAGATCGCCAGATCCGCCCATGATTCCAGCAAATGACTGCACCAACGACAATTGCTTTCGCCAGCCCGGCACGAACTGCAGCAACCTGCCTATCCGGTCGCATGGCATCGAATGCACCGCACATGCCGCTGGAATTTTATACTTTACTAATTTACTATGCTTACCTTATAAAACCTATTAAAAGAAGTCTTCGGAGTTCCCTTGCCGCATCAACATGAAAAGATTGCCGCTCCTGCCACTGAATCGAACAACCGCCTGATCGGGGCGTTGCGCAGTTTCCTGCCACCCGAATCCGTGCTGGCCGACGCTGAAGATCTGCATCCGTTTGAATGCGACGGGCTGGCGGTGTATCGGCAGCTGCCCATGGCCGTGGTGCTTCCGGAAACGATACAGCAGGTTCAGAAAATCATGCAGCTGTGCCATGCGCATCAGGTGCCGGTGGTGGCGCGCGGCGCGGGCACCGGCCTTTCCGGCGGTGCGTTGCCTTTGTCCGATGGCGTGCTGCTGAGCCTGGCAAAATTCAAAAACATACTGCACGTCGATCCCCATAATGGCATGGCGACCGTGCAACCGGGCGTGCGCAACCAGGCGATATCCGAAGCGGCGGCGGCGTTCGGGCTCTATTACGCGCCCGATCCCTCGTCGCAGATCGCCTGCACGATCGGCGGCAACGTCGCGGAAAATTCCGGCGGCGTGCATTGCCTGAAGTACGGGCTCACCGTGCACAACATCCTGATGCTGAAGGTGGTCACGATGGAAGGCGAACTGCTGACCATAGGCGCGGAGACTCTGGATTCCCCCGGCTATGATCTGCTGGCGCTGATGACCGGGTCTGAAGGCATGCTCGGCATCATCGTCGAAGTCACCGTGAAACTGCTGCCCAGACCCGAGCGCGCGCAGGTCGTGCTCGCGGCATTCGACGATGTGGAGAAGGCCGGCAAGGCGGTAGGCGCGATCATCGCCGCGGGCATCATCCCCGCGGGACTGGAAATGATGGACAAGCCCGCGATCCGGGCGGCGGAAGATTTCGTGCATGCGGGCTATCCGCGCGACGCCGAGGCGATCCTGTTGTGCGAACTGGACGGCACCAACGCGGAGGTTTCCGAATACATCCTGGCGGTGCGAAAGATATTGAACGGTAGCGGAGCGACCGAAGTGCGTACCGCGGCAGACGAAGCCGAACGGCAATTGTTCTGGAAAGGCCGCAAATCCGCTTTTCCCGCGGTGGGGCGCATCTCCCCGGATTATTACTGCATGGACGGCACCATCCCGCGGCACCAATTGCCTCGCGTGCTGCGCCGCATCGGCGAAATGTCGAAAGAATCCGGATTGGCGGTCGCCAACGTGTTCCACGCCGGGGACGGCAATCTGCATCCGCTGATCCTGTTCGATGCCAACCGGGAAGGCGAACTGCATCGCGCCGAAGAACTCGGCCGACGAATCCTTGAACTATGCGTGGAAGTCGGCGGCACCATCACCGGGGAACACGGCGTCGGCATCGAGAAGATCGATGCCATGTGCACCCAGTTCCGCGGCGCCGAGCTGAACCAGTTCCATGCCGTCAAGGCCGCATTCGATCCGGCCGGCCTGCTCAATCCCGGCAAGGCGGTCCCGACATTGCATCGCTGCGCCGAATTCGGCGCAATGCATGTCCATCATGGGCAACTGCCGCACCCCGAGCTGGAGCGCTTCTGATGCCCGTGAGTGACATCAGCGCCGCCTTGAAGCAGCAGGTAATGGATGCCCTGCAAGATGCGACACCGCTGGACATCCTCGGCAGCGGCAGCAAATCCTTTCTGGGGCATGCCCGTCACGAAATGCAGATCGATGTCAGTTCCAATCGCGGCATCGTCGAATACGATCCGAGCGAGCTGGTGCTGACAGCGCGCTGCGGCACGACATTGCAAGAGATCGAAGCAGCGCTGGACGAAGCCAGCCAGATGCTGGCATTCGAACCGCCGCATTTCGGAAGCAATGCGACGCTGGGCGGAACCATCGCCTGTGGACTGTCCGGGCCGCGCCGCCCTTATAGCGGATCGGCGCGCGACTTCGTGCTTGGATGCAAATTGCTGAACGGCCACGGCGAGATACTGAGCTTCGGCGGACAGGTGATGAAGAACGTCGCCGGCTACGATGTCTCTCGCCTGATGGCCGGCGCCTTTGGCACGCTGGGCATCCTCCTGGAGGTCAGCCTGAAAGTGCTGCCGCGACCGCCGGCCAGTATCACCGTCGCGCGGGAATGCAGCCCGGCCGAGGCCATAGCAAGCATGAGCGCTTTGCTCGGCAAACCCTATCCGGTGGATGGAGCTTGTTATCACGGCGACAAATGTTATGTGCGCATCTCAGGCAGCGCGCAAGCGGTCAGGGAAGCCCGCAACAAGATCCCCGGAGACGAGATACCGGATGCCGATGCATTGTGGCATGCGTTGCGCGAACACGAACTGCCTTTCTTCGGCGGGCACTTGCGGAACGGTAATGGCGCTCTTTATCGCATCATGGTCAAACCCGCCGCCGCGCCGCTTCACATCGAAGGCTCATGGCTGCTGGATTGGGGAGGCGCGCAACGCTGGCTTTACAGCGATGAAGATATCGGCACAATCCGCCATCGCGTCAAACTTGCGGGAGGGTATGTCTCGATGTTTCGTAACGATGCCCGCGACAATTCAAGGATGGATCAGACCGAGGTATTCGAGCCGCTGTCCCCGCCTTTGCTGAAACTACACCATCGCATCAAGGCCGGCTTCGATCCGAAGAACATTTTCAATCGCGGCCGCATGTACGCCGATCTTTAAATGCAAACTTCCTTTTCTGCGGGATTGCTGGGCAATCCCGATATCGCTGAAGCCGATGCCATACTGCGGACCTGCGTGCACTGCGGATTCTGCAATGCGACCTGCCCGACGTATCAGTTGCTGGGATCCGAGCTGGACGGCCCGCGCGGACGGATCTACCTGATCAAGGAGATGCTGGAAAGCGGAAAGTCCAGCGACAAGACCCGTTTGCATCTGGATCGCTGCCTGACTTGCCGTTCCTGCGAGACCACCTGCCCTTCCGGAGTGCGTTATGGCCGCCTGATCGACATCGGCCGGGAGACGGCCGAAAAACTTGCGCCGCGATCATTTGCCGGAAAATTGTTGCGCAAGTCCATGCTTGCAGTCATTCCTTACACCGCGAGGATGTCCGTTGCGCTGACCCTGGCGCGAATGTTCCGTCCGCTGCTGCCGCAGCAATTGCAGAGAAACATACCCATCAAACAGATCGCTTCGACCGCACCGGCCACATCGCACACACGGCGCATGCTGGTGCTGGATGGTTGCGTCCAGCCGCTTGGCACGCCCAACACCAACGCGGCCGCAGCGCGGGTGCTTGACCGGCTCGGCATCTCTCTGGTCAGCGCTCCCGGTGCGGGTTGCTGCGGCGCGCTGAACCAGCATCTGTCCGACCCGGAAGGGGCGCGGGCGATGATGAGGCGCAACATCGACGCGTGGTGGCCGCATGTCGAGAGCGGCGCAGAGGCGATCGTGATGACAGCCAGCGGTTGCGGGCTGATGGTGAAGGATTATGCCCATGCGCTGAAAGACGATGCCGGGTATGCGGACAAGGCAGTGCGCATCAGCAGCCTGACTCGCGATCTCAGTGAAGTGATATCGGGCGAGATATTGAACCGGGAAGACTTGCATGCATTTGCGCATACCGGTCAGGGTAGGCGCGTGGCTTATCATTCTTCCTGCACGTTGCAGCACGGCCAGAAATTGTCCGGAACCGTGGAAGCGATCCTGCAACGCTGCGGATATGAACTGGCTCCTGTCGCGGACAGCCACCTGTGCTGCGGTGCGGCAGGCACCTACACCCTGTTGCAGGCAAAACTATCCGGGCAGTTGCTGGAAAACAAACTGGCCGCGCTGCAAACCAGCAAACCCGAAGTCATCGTAACGGCGAATGTCGGCTGCCAGATGCATCTGGCGAGCGCAAGCGAGGTGCCGGTGAAGCACTGGATAGAGTTGTTGGAGAATAGCTAGCATCAATCGACGTTAATCTTAAAACACAGAAAGGAAATTGCATGACGATCAAATCGTTCCACCCGCCTCAGCGCGTTTTGTTGGGGCCGGGCCCATCCGATGTCAGTCCGCGCGTGCTGGAAGCCATGTCGCGCCCGACCATCGGCCATCTCGATCCGGTATTCGTGGCCATGATGGACGAGATGAAGGTGCTGCTCAAATACGCCTTCCAGACAGAGAATGAATTGACCATGCCGGTTTCCGCACCCGGATCTGCCGGCATGGAAACCTGCTTCGTCAATCTGGTGGAACCGGGTGACAAGGTCATCGTCTGCCAGAATGGCGTGTTCGGCGGGCGCATGAAGGAGAATGTCGAACGCTGCGGCGGCATCGCGGTGATAGTGCAGGACGAATGGGGGCGCGCGGTCGATCCGCAAAAATTGAAGGATGCGCTAAAGGCCAATCCGGACGCCAGGGTCGTCGCCTTCGTCCAGGCGGAAACTTCCACCGGCGCTCTGTCCGATGCGAGGACGCTGGTCGAGATCGCGCACAAGCATGATTGCCTGGCCATCGTGGATGCGGTCACTTCGCTGGGCGGAACGCCGGTCAAAGTGGACGAATGGAACATCGATGCGATCTATTCCGGCTCGCAAAAATGCCTGTCGTGCACGCCCGGCCTTTCCCCGGTCAGCTTTGGCGCGAGCGCGCTGGAAAAGATCAGGAATCGCAAGACCAGGGTGCAGAGCTGGTTCATGGATCTGAATCTGGTGATGGGTTACTGGGGCGGCGCAACCAAGCGCGCCTACCACCATACCGCACCGATCAACGCGCTGTATGGTTTGCATGAAGCGCTGGTGATCCTGCAGGAAGAAGGACTGGAAAACTCATGGGCACGCCATCAAAAGAATCATCTCGCGCTGCGCGCTGGACTGGAAGCGATGGGGCTGAAGTTCGTGGTGCCGGAAACGGAACGATTGCCGCAACTGAACGCGATCGCCGTGCCGGAAGGCGTGGACGAAGCCAGGGTGCGTTCGACCCTGTTGTCCGACTATCAGCTGGAAATTGGCGCAGGCCTGGGAGCGATGGCCGGCAAGGTGTGGCGCATCGGCCTGATGGGACACGCCAGCAACCCGAGCAATGTGCGGCTGTGCCTGAGCGCGCTGGACGATGTGCTGGGTCGCGCCAAGGCGCCGATCAAACGTGGTGTCGCGGTGGATGCGGCGAATGCGAAACTGGCCGTTTGATCCAGAGCGCGGCACAGATGCACGCGGGTACGTCAATATACCGGGCCCTTTCCATCCGGAAGGGTTCCGTTGATTTTCAATGCCAGCAGCCGCTCGATCTCCCGCAAAAGTGCATCCACGGCCTTAGCGGTCAGATCCAGGTCTCCTCATCGCCTCGCGTCATACGGTATTTTACCGCGACGCAGCGGATGTCAAAATCTCCGGCTTTACGCAGCGACCCGTGAAAATTGCCGAAACTGCCGACTAGTGTGCCCTAAGCTGCCAAAACCCAGGCGACGGGCTGATGGACTCTAGTGGAATAACTGCGAATGACAGTTAAATGATGCCGGTTCTGTTTAACTTCCAACGTCCTTGAGATTCGGGATGAATTCTCTCGCAGCAACCGGTACTCTGCGATGGACCGAAACGAACGAATGATGGCTAAAGGAATATAACCGCGGGTATGACTGAAACGGCCAGCACCAGCACCAGCCACTCCAAATTGTTTCTCGCGAGAAAACCGGTGAAGTGCAATATCAGCACGGTGATGGCGACCACATAATAGATTGCTAAGAACATGTAATTCCCCTTTCGTGGTTGTGTCAGTTGCAACTGCAGGACCGGGTCTTTTAACTTCCGGCGATTATATCAATAGGAACAGGGTATGCAAATTTACTCCGGTGAATAGGTCAGGCAACTTTATCTGATTCGGCTTCTAGCGTATACAAGTTTTCGACCTGCTTTCCATAATCACGATTATTCCGGGCCGGGCCGGATGTTTTTGGCGGGCTTTCTTAAATGCTTTTTGGACGGAACCGCGCGTTTTGCGGTTGAACTATCGCTTTCAGCGGTTGCCTGTTTTGCTGCCGCCTGTTCCGAGGCTGCCCTGGCTGCGAGTCTCTTAGTCACGACTTCGCCGCTGGCAGCAGCAAAATCCAAAGTAATGGAAGGAGCGGTATACGGCCCGCTCACGCCGATCGGCACGGTGACCCCTTTCAACGCTTCCAAATCCCCCGCGCTGCGACGGCTGAGCGCCGGGGCAACCGTGGCGGCAAGATGATAATCGATCATGCCGGTTGCAAAATCGAATTCGCCTTCGCCCGCAACCCGGAACTGTGCAGATCTCATCTCGAAACTGTTCCCCTGGCTGCCGCCGCCCTTGATATTGAACACAGCTTTCAACCCGGAATAACCTGTTTGTTCGCTGAACCTGAATTCGTGTGCATGAGCGCCGCCCTTGATCCCCAAGTCATCCTTGCCCTCGATCAGCGCGGCGCGCAGATCGATGCCCGTTATAGAACCGTTCGCGAGCGCCAGCGAGGCGCTGCCGTTCAGCGACTGGCGCAGCTCGCCGATTTTGCTGCCTTCCGCGCTGAGGTCCACTGCCATGTCGCCTTTGCCCGTGAGTTTGCCGGCTCCCGCGCTGCCTGCAAACAGCGCGCCGGCCTGAATGCCTGTCAGATTTTGTTTGATCGTGATCTGCGGCATAGCCTGCGCGGCCAGGTTGATGCTGCCGGCAAGCGTGCCGCCATAAATTCTGGCTGTCAGCGGCTCTATCGTGAGCATGGATTGCTCGATATTGACTACTGCGGATACCTTGCTGGCTTCCAGCCTGCCCAACTTCATCGCGCCGGCATGCAAACCGGCGGTCAGACTCATGTCCCTTATCCCGGATAGATCGATCCGTGTGGCGTCTTCCTGATAACGCCCGATCCACTCGGTGGCGATATAGCGATCCAGAGGCAGGCGGTCGATGTCCAGGTTGATCGTGTAGGCGGGGTGGCTGAAATCTTTCACTGCCACCGTGCCGGCAATCTTGCTGTCGTCGATCGTTGCTTTGAAGTCGAGGTTCGCATTCCGGTCCTCAAGATCCGCCTGCATGCTGCCTTTCACGTTTGCGGACAGCTCGCCCGAGAGCATCGGATGTTTGGCAGAAAGTTCCATGGCAATGGAGCCGAGAAGAAACTTGGGGTTGGCGCCAAAATCGACGCTGACAGGACTGGACAGCTTTCCTTGCAATGCTCCGCCATTGCTTTTGAAATCGAAATCGGCGCTGAGCTGCGACGCGCTGAAAATCTTGTCGGCAAACCCGAAAGCCGGTATCCGCACCCTGGCAGTCCACTTCTCGTCGAACTGCGACACAGAAGCGTCCAGCGTGAGATCGCTTCCGCTCGATACGCTTTTGTCAAGCTGAAGTCTGGGAACAGCAAGGCTCGTCTCGATGCTGCGCTGCCCGTAATTGCCCGTTGCCGAAACGGCCATGTTTTCCACCAGCAGCAATCCCTGCGCGGGATGACTGTCCAGGTCTCCCTTGAACTTCAGATCCAGATTGCTGAAACCGGATGCCGTGCCTTGCAGCGTCGCGTCGATAGCCGAGAATTCAACCCTCCCCTCTTTGCGGTCATAGAACAAGCGGCTTTGCCATGCGATATTGGAGTCGCTGTGCGCCACCTCGGAATTCAGGTGAAAACTTGCCTTGATATGGCTCGGCACCACATCTGCAAGGCTGCCGGTTTCAACTTGAAGATCCTGCAGCGCGACACGCTGCCATTTCATTTCGTCCTGCCAATCGATTGAAGAATTGGTGATGCGCATGTTGTCGATATCGAACGTCACCGGCGCCAGACTTTGTTCGCGGAACAACAGGTCGTCAAAATTGGTTGTGCCATCCTTGAAGCGGGTCAAATTGACGTGCGCGCCATCTATTACCACTTGATCGAATACCAGCTGCCTGCGCAACAAAGGCAGCCATTCGATATAGAGCCGGACATTATTGACGGAAGCGAATTCGCGGGCGCTGTTGCGCTTGCTCAGCGACATCTTTCCGGTGTCCAGTCCCAGTTTGGGAATAAAGGTAACCCTGATATCACCCTGCAACACCAGATCGCGCTGGGTATGCTCCTTGACATAGCGGACGATCTCGGTCTTGAAATTGTTCGCATTGAACGAGAGGATGACTACGCCGACCACGACCGAAAGCATCAGCAATACGACCACCATTCCGCCTATCGCATAGCGGTAATATTGCTTGGCAAGCGACTCGGCAAAGGGAACCCGGAAAAATCCGAAGGTCGAAATCAGCAGGCCGATGATGCCGTACAAGCCCAGCAGCGCGTACTTGATTGCATTCATGCTTCGTTCCTTGCGGTTCCATCCGCAAACCATGAGGCGCGGATTGTAACCTCGCCAAACATTGCGGGGATATTAGATTGCCATTTGACGGCAGGCATATTTTTCAATTTGGGCCAGGGTACTGCATGGCTCGGCGATACCATCAGGATTTCTTCGGGTTGCGCTGGTCAGGACGCAGGTGAGGTCCGAGCAGTTCGTCAGCCAAATCGCCATCCACCACGTTGCCGCCTGAATCCACCAGCGGCTGCTCGAAGTCGTTCCAGCCGCGCACACCGGTCTTGAGCGAAACCACGCCGGTGTAGCCCATCTGCCGCATCACGTCTGCCGCGAGAACGGACCGATAACCGGAACGGCAGATCACTACGATATCCAATTCGCGTCCGGCGGCCAGCATCGGCAAGGTTTCGTCGAACTCCCACTCGCAGGTCTGTTCCAGCACACCGCGCGGCACGTTGATCGCACCGGGGATATGCAGCGAATCGAATTCCGCCGGCTCGCGCACATCGAGCAGGACGGGTTCCTTGCCCGCGGCAAGCATCCTGTTCAAATCCCAGGGCATGATCTCCTTTACGCGCGTGAGCGCGTCGGCCACCAGGTCGGCGTATCTTTTCATCGAATCTCACCCTGCCTCAAACATCGCGATCGACTCCACATGCGAAGTGTGCGGAAACATGTTCATCACCCCTGCTGCCTTGAGCGCATAACCGTGTATATGCACCAGCACCTGCGCATCGCGCGCCAGCGTGGCGGGATTACAGGATACATAGACGATACGGCTCGGGGCATTTTCAATTCCTATGGCTTTCACCAGATCGATCGCACCGTCGCGCGGGGGGTCGACGAGCAATTTATCAAAACGCCCGAGTTGGGAGTAGGCATTGGGAGTCATGCCGAACAGATTCATTGCGGCGAATTTGGCGTTGCCCGCCAGGCCGTTTTTGGCCGCGTTCTGCCTGGCGCGTTCCACCAGGCTGGAACTTCCTTCGATGCCCAGAACTTGCGCGCCGCTGCGAGCGATCGGAAGCGTGAAATTGCCCAAACCGCAAAAAAAATCTGCGATGCGATCTTCGGGCTGCGGGTCCAGCAGTCTGACGGCGCGGCCGATCATCACGCGATTGATCGCGCTGTTCACCTGGGTGAATTCCGTGGGTGAGAATGGCATCGTGATTCCGAATTCCGGAAGACTGTAAGAAAGTTGCGGTGCTTCGAGAGGATGGAAAGGCATGACACTGTCCGGCCCCCCGGGCTGCATCCAGAATTGGATACCGTGTTGATCGGCAAAGGCTCGCAGCGCGGATTCGTCTTCTTTGCTTGGCGCATCCAGCACGCGCAGCACCAGCGTATCCACGTGCTCGCCCACTGCCACTTCGATCTGCGGTAAACGGTCGCGTATCGACAGTCCGCCGATCAGCTCCGCCAGCGGCGGCAACAAACCGGCGATCTTGGGTGTGAGGATTTCGCAGTGCTGCATGTCCGCGACATAGCTGCTGCGCTTCTCGTGGAAACCCACCAGCACCTTCCCCTTCTTGATAACGTGCCTGACCGAGAGCCGCGCCCTTTCGCGGTAGCCCCAGGTGAGTCCATAGATCGGCCGCAGCATGGTTTCCGCCTTGACCTTGCCGATGTGCCACAAACTGTCTTCGAGGATGCGCTGCTTGACCGCCACTTGAGCCCTTCCATCCAGATGCTGCATGGAACATCCGCCGCACACGCCGAAATGTTTGCACTTGGGCGGCACGCGCATCGGCGATGACTTGTGTATGCGCGCGACTTGCGCCAGCTCGAATGACGGTTTTTTGCGATAGGAAGAATAACTGACCACCTCGCCGGTCAGCGCGCCTTCGATAAAGATCACCTTGCCGCCGATGCGCGCGATGCCGCGGCCCTCCTGATCCAGCGATTCGATTTTCACTTTATTGTCGGCACTCATTAGGCTTACTTATTCCAGATCAAAATAGACAGGAAAACAAGACGGCGAGGATGAGGCGACGGTGCGTGGTTGTTGCCGATTTATCGGCTTTACAACCGCGGCCTGCCCCTTGCGGGTGAAGACAATACAAGCAGTACGGCCGGGAGCCGAAGACAAAACCGACACAGTCATCGTTTCTATCTTGAATTGGAATCGGGCCAGGCGGCCAGAAATTCTTTCCAGTGCGGCTGCTCCAGCTTGCCTAATTCCGCGCGCACCATCTCGCACTCCTTCCGGTAGCGGGCGCGCGTCAAGACTCCGCGCATCAACTGGAAGCGCGCAAACACCAGCCAGGTGTTCGCCACGTCGGTCTCGCAATAGTTGCGGATATCGTCCAGTTTGCCCTGCTGGTACGCCTCCCACACACGGCTGCCGTCCATGCCCAGCTTGCCGGGAAAACCGATCAGCCTGGCCAGTTCGTCCAGCGAGGCATTGGCCCTCCCGGTGTACATCGCCAGCAGGTCCATCAGGTCGAGATGGCGCGAGTGGTAGCGGCTGATGTAGTTGTTCCACTTGAATTCCTTGTCGTCCTCGCCCTGATCCCAGTAGCGCGCGCACTGCACACCGTGGATCAGGCCGCGGTAATGCAGCACCGGCAAGTCGAATCCGCTGCCGTTCCAGGACACCAGTTGCGGGATGTATTTGTCAATGCCGTCGAAGAAACGCTGGATGATGGAACCCTCGTCCTCATGCAGATCGCCCAGCGACCAGACGCGGAAATTGTCTCCCTCGCGCAGCGCGCAGGAGATCGCCACGATGCGCTGCAGATGGTGCGGCAGGAAGTCGCTGCCGGTCTTCTGGCGGCGCAGCTGAAATGCCATCTCCGCCACTTCCGCATCGCTGACGCGCGCATCCAGTTCATGCAGGGTGCGCAGCCCGGGGACATCGGGCACGGTTTCGATATCAAAGACGAGGGTGGGATTCATGTATGAGCCGGCTGCATATTCAGGTGTTGGCTAGCCGATATGGTCTTCCTTGAACCGCTTCTGTATCGCATCCACCTCGGCTCGCCGATTGATCAAAGCAGCCACGCAGTCGCTGTCCAGCTTGGTTCCCGCCATGGATTGCAGATACATGAAAGCCCTGTCGTTGCTCCAGGCTTTCTTGTACGGACGCGCGCTGGTCAGCGCATCGAACACGTCGGCAACCGCGACGATCTTGGCCTCGATCGGAATCTCCTGGTCCATCAGCCCGTTATATCCGCTACCGTTGATCGCCTCGTGATGGTAAAGCGCGATGTTGCGCAGGATTTCCGCATGTGGGAACTCGTCGAATCCCAGATTCTTCAGCATCATGTCGATGATTTCTCCGCCTTTCGAAGCATGGGTCTTCATGGTTTCGAATTCATCATCGGTCAGTTTTCCGGCCTTGAGCAGAATGCTGTCCGAGATTCCGATCTTGCCGATGTCGTGCAGCGGAGAGAACAGGAATATGTGCTCCACCAGATCATCGTTCAGGCGGTATTTTTTTGCCACCTCCCTGGCGATCAAACGCGCGAAATTGGACATCCGGTCCAGATGCGCTCCGGTCTCGACGTCGCGGTGCAGCGTGATATTTGCGGCCGTCTTGACGATTGCATACAGTCCGCGGGCCGTGGACATCTCATGGATCACCAGCAACGACAGCAAATGCCCCACCATATCCAGATAATGCAGGGTCGTCTCATCGAATACGTTCTTTCGATGGGAATTGAAGAACAGGAAGCCGAAAAACTCGCCATTCAGGAACATCGGCATCGTGTAGCTGGATTTGTAATGCTGGGAGGCAATGCGGCGCGCATGCTCGGCCTGCACATTTCTGAATATATCGAGGTCATTCACCACTCGCGGACGGCCCACCTTGAGGATCTCCTGCATCGATTCCGAATCGGCCAGCTTGGCGGAATATAAAACGAGGGGATCCTGATCATTGCTGCTTTGCAGGTAAGTCTTCAGCAAATCGGTTTTCGGGTCGTAAATCGCCACCGATATCCGGTCGATGAACTCAAAACGACCTTTCAGCAAACCATGGACGTACTCGATCTTTTCCGGCAAAGGCAATTTGCCGTTCAATGCAGAAAGGACGTCTTTATGTTCAAACATGGGCAAGTGGCTCCGGCAATGAACCGTATCCGGAGTTTATCCAATCTGCGCCACGGGTCAACAAAATCATGCGGGAATCCCGGGGGATACCCGGGATTCCCGTGACATGGCTGCCTGGCTTCTTGATTGACTTTTCAGTCTAGGCGAAATTTTTCGCGACGAAATCCCAGTTCACCAGATGGTTGAGGAAGGCTTCGACGAATTTGGGACGCTGGTTGCGATAATCGATGTAATAGGCGTGTTCCCAGACGTCCACACACATCAAGCCTTTATCGCCTGTGGTCAACGGCGTGCCGGCCGGTCCCATATTGACGATATCCAGGTTGCCATCGGGTTTCTTCACCAGCCAAGTCCAGCCTGATCCGAAGTTCCCGGCTGCAGAAGTTTGAAATGCCTTCTTGAATTCATCGAAACTGCCCCATTTCCTGCCGATCGCTTCGGCCAGTTTGCTGGAAGGCATGCCGCCTCCCTTCGGCTTCATGCAATTCCAGAAAAAAGCATGGTTCCACGCTTGCGCGGAATTGTTGTAGATGCCGCCGGCAGGCGCCTTCTTGATGATCGCTTCCAGACCGAGATCCTCGTACTCGGTGCCTTTGATCAGGTTGTTCAGGTTGGTCACATAAGCCCGGTGGTGCTTCCCATGGTGGTATTCCAAAGTTTCCTTTGACATGTGCGGTTGCAGCGCGTCCATCGCGTAGGGCAGCACGGGTAAGGCATGCTCTATTCTGGTCAATGTTTGTTCCATTTTTGATCTCCTTTTCGTCTCAAATCCTGGTCGGTTGAAGTTCTAATCAATCGCCGGACAACAAATTGATGGATCGGGTTTCCCGATAAAATCCGCCACAGGCAGCTACAGCAAATCCAGCTGCCCATTCCGTGAAGGAGGTTTGTAGAGTCCGGTATCGAGCGGTCTGTGTTCAAGGTTGAAGCCGAGCCGCTCGCAAGCATTGCGAAAACGTTGTGACAGCAACTCCGCGAACTGGCCTTGGCCGTGGAAGCGGCTGCCGAATTCCGGATCATTCTCGCGCCCGCCGCGCATCTCGCGCATCCGGCTCATCACATGTTTTGCCTTCAGCGGATAATGAATGACCAGCCAATCCTTGAACAGTTCCTTCAACTCATACGGCAATCGTAACAAGGTGTATCCCGCGCTGCGCGCGCCGTGTTCATGCGCGGCTTCAAGGATTTTTTCCAGCTCTGTATCGGTCAGGTACGGAATAACGGGTGCGGCCATCACGCCGCACGGCACCCCGGCCAGGCTCAACTGCTCCATGGCATGCAGTCTGCGGCGCGGGGTAGCGGCGCGCGGTTCCATCCTGCGCGCCAGTTCCGCATCCAGCGTGGTGACCGAAATGAATACCCGCACCAGATTCTCGCGGGCAAGTTGCGAGAGCAGATCGAGGTCGCGTTCGACCAAGGCCGACTTGGTAACGATGGAAACCGGATGCCTGTATTCAACCAGGGTCTCCAGTATCTGCCGGGTGATCTTCCATCCCCTTTCGATCGGCTGATAAGGATCGGTGTTGGTCCCGAGCGCAATAGGCGAACAACGATAGGACGGTTTCGCCAACTCTGCGCGCAACAGCCTGGCTGCATCCGGTTTGGCAAACAGCCTGGATTCGAAGTCCAGCCCCGGAGAAAGATTCAGGTAGGCATGGCTGGGCCGCGCGTAGCAGTAGATACAGCCGTGTTCGCAGCCCCGATAGGCGTTAAGCGACAATGCGAAAGGTAGGTCGGGCGATTTCTGGCGCTGCAGGATGCTCTTCGCATGGTCCACCGTAACCGTGGTCTTGAATGGCGGCAGTTCCTCGTCCACCGCGCCCCAACCGTCGTCGACACGCTCGCGTTCCGTACTCTCGAAGCGTCCCTCGATCTGCAATGTCGCGCCACGGCCTTTTGTTACTTCATGTTTCACCTGACCCCCAATAGAGAACGTTCGTTCTGTGCGAACTATAGGTCTCGGCGGAGGGTGTGTCAAACGTGAAATGACGCGTGAAACCGGTTCGATCCCGCAAGAGCCTGCGCCATTTCCATCGTCCGCCGTGTTCTTTGCCGTGACAGGCCTGAAAGTGTTGCGCCTGTTCTGGGGAATGTTTAAAGTGAATGCCCTTTTTGCCCGAAGGCAATTTTAACGACGCATTCCAGTGCGTCTACCACAAGCAAGAGCATGCATGGACGCTGAAAACACCCATCAGGTATTTGACTGGTTGTGGACATCCGGCCAGTTGTCCGAGAAGGACATTTCGAGTCTGCCCGGGCTCGGAATCGAAGCGGTTATCAACCTGGCTCTCCCGACCTCGTCAAACGCGCTGCAAGGAGAAGCTGAGTTCGTCGCACGGCAAGGGATCGCTTACATCAATATACCCGTGGAATGGGAGCGGCCCAAACTTCATCAGCTGGAGCAGTTCTTCGGCGCGCTGAAAGCATTCGACGGCCGCAAGGTCTGGGTGCATTGCGCAAAGAATATGCGGGTGTCCGCTTTTGTCTATCTGTATCGCAGGTTGTGCCTTGCTGAGAGCGAAGAGGCATCGGTCCATCCGATGAAGGAGGTTTGGGTGCCCAACGAAACCTGGCAAACATTTATCCGCAAAGCATTGAGCTAGCGTTGCCATTCAAGCGAATGCAATGGGGTCGCAACCGGAAACACGCAATCGATCGGATGAATAATCCGATCGTTCGTGGAATATAAACTGCTGATTGACGATCCGGAGAACGCCCGGCGCCAAGCGAGCTTGGCTATGCTCAATTATCTTCTACTTTAGATATCGATTGGGAGGTCATCATGAAAATCGGAATTATCGGATCGGGCGTAGTGGCGAAAACGCTGGCCGGCGGATTTCTCCGGCATGGTCATGAGGTGATGCTGGCCACGCGCACTCCGTCAAAGCTCGTGGAATGGGCGGCAAAGAACCCCAAGATTCGCATCGGCAACTTCTCCGATGCGGCACAATTCGGCGATCTGGCGGTCCTGGCGGTCAAAGGCGTTGCGGCAGCGGAAGCGCTCCGTACCGCAGGCGCCGCGAATCTCAGGGGAAAAACGGTAATCGATGCAACCAATCCGATTGCCGATGCGCCGCCCGCAAACGGCGTGTTGAAGTTCTTCACCGATCTGGACGAATCCCTTATGGAGCGGCTGCAGCGCGAGTTTGGCGATGTTCGCTTCGTGAAGGCATTCAACTCGGTCGGCAATGCCTGCATGGTCAATCCGCAATTCAAGGGCGGCAAGCCTACGATGTTCATCTGCGGCAACGATGAAGCGGCGAAAAAACTCGTGGCCGGCATTCTTGATCAGTTCGGATGGGAAACGGCGGACATGGGCAAGGCCGAGGCGGCCCGGGCGATCGAACCGCTATGCATGCTCTGGTGCATTCCCGGCTTTCTGCGCAACGACTGGATACACGCTTTCAAGCTGCTGGCCTGAAAACGGGCAAGCCAGTCTACATCTCGCTCAGCGTGCCGTCCGCGAACACCAGCGCGCAACGCACCTTCTTGCCCGCATATACCGACTGCATCGCGTCCCGGTAATCCAGCATCTGCGCCCGGTAACGCACGGCATCTTCAGCGTCGCTCAATTTGTAATCCAGCACCCATACCTCGTCTTCGAATTCCACCAGCCGGTCGATGCGCTTCAATTCGCCCTGCGCATTGACGTAGGGCATTTCATTGTTCGCACTGCGGTAAAGATGCGGGTCGAAAAAGCGTCGCAGCGATGCATGCGCGAGCAATCCCCGCGCCTGTTGCCACAGAGTATCCAGCTCTTCCTCTGGAATCGCACAGCGCACTTGCAGTTCCGCCCTGTCATTCATCGCATCGGGTGGGGCGAGATATTGCAGCAGCGCATGCAACCAGCTGCCGCGCTGTTGTTGCGCGGTGTTGCGTGCCGCGCGTTTTCCGGTCGGGAGGATGGGCGGCAGCGCCACTGCCTCCGAACCCAACCCTCCCCCCCGTCCCTCTCCCGCCTGCGGGAGAGGGGAGTTCGAATGCAGCGGGTTCGGCTGATCACTCACGACTGCCGCGATGCGGTCGTACCAGGTCAAAGTCGGATTTTCCCTTGTTCCCCTGCTGCCGCTCACGATCAGCGCCTGCTGAGCGCGGGTCATCGCGACATATAGCAGGTTTATTTCTTCGCGCGCTTGCAGTGCGGATTCCAGCTCGAACAGCGGCGCGCGCCTCTTGCCGCGCGAAGCCTGATCGGCATACAGCGAGAAATGCGCAGGACGCTCGTCATGCGGCGGCCAGTCGAGCAGCACATCGTTGCCCTCGCGGTGATTGCTTCCGGATTTTGCATCGAGCAGCCACACAATGGGTGCTTCCAGCCCCTTGGCCTCATGCACCGTATAGATGCGCACGGCGTTGCCGACAATGCCAAGTTTGCCTTCGTCCGGCGCATCGTCGCTGCTGCCGCGCAGTTCGCGCAACTCCTGCAGGAAGCGCGGCAAGCTGGGGTAACGGCCGGCATCCACCGCGAGCGCGATCTCCATGAAGGCATGCAGGTTGGCGGCGACCTTGGCGCGCATCTCGGCAGGCAGCACGGCGCTGTAACGTGCAATCACATCGCCCTCGAAATAGATGCGGTCGAGCAGGTCGTGCACCGGCAATGTGTCCGCCAGCGCAAGCCAGTTCTTCAGCAACCCGCGCGCGCGTTGCATCGCGGGGGACGGGGAATCCAGGTATTGCAGACGAGACCACCATGAGGAACCGGGACTGAGGACTGAGGACTGAGACAAAGCTTCTTCACTTGCCTCTTGCTCCTTGTTTCCCGCTCCTGCGATTTGCATCAAATCGTCATCGCCGCAAGCGAACATCGGGGTGCGCAATACCTGCGCCAACGCGAGATCTGCAAAGGGCGTGATCAGAAACAGCAACAGGGCCTGCAAGTCCTCCGACTCGAGCGTGTCGAGCAGGCCGCCGCGGCGCGAACTGATGAAGGGGATGTGGCACGCACGCAGCGCTTCTTCATATATTGCAAGATGGGTGCGGCTGCGCACCAGCACCATGATGTCGGCATAGGTCGCCCGGCGCTCCTCGAGTGTCTTGCTCTCCTTGTTTTCCTGGGCCACTGTCCATTCGCCGACGATGGTTTGCAGATGCCCGGCGAACCATTCGGCTTCTTTGTGACGGGCGTCCTCGCCGGCTTCGGCTCGCGGCGTGGTCAGCGGATCGCGCAGAACAAGCGGACTGTTTTCTGCACCGGTTTCCTCAGCTCGTTCGGCCTCTGCCAGCGGCAACACCTTCACGTGGCCCGGCAAGTCTTGCCGGAGCGTCTGGTGTTCGGCAAATTCGAATCCTTCCGGCTGGTCGCGGAACACGGCGTTCACTACCTCGACGATGGAAGTCGCATTGCGGCGCGTGTAATTGTTGTGCAGCTCCTGCGCGTCGAAATGTTGCTTCAGGTAATCGCGCGCCACGCCGAACAGGCGCGCATCGGCGCGGCGGAAGCGGTAGATGGACTGTTTGGGATCGCCAACGATGAACACAGTCGGCTGCGACTCCACCGCCACCGCCGCATCGAACCAGGAACGCATGATCTGCCATTGCAGCGGATTGGTGTCCTGAAACTCGTCGAGCAGCACATGGCGGTAGCGGCTATCGAGCTTGTATTGCATCGTTTCGGCATGTTCGCTGCTTTGCAGCAGGCGGCACAATTGCCACTCCAGGTCGGCAAAATCGATCTGCTGATTGTTCGATTTCAATGACTGGTAACGCTCGAGCAAGACGACACCGCAATGCAGCACCGCTTCATTCAGGCGATAGGCCTGCTGCTCGGCGAGTGTGTCGCGAACTTCCTGCAGGGCAGCGAACAAAGCATCGCGGGTAACCAGAAAGGCTTCGGCATCCTGTTTTTTGGTCGGTTTGAAACTGCGCGGATCATCCGCCTGCGTGAACAGCAACGGCGTCACGGCATAGAAGCGCGTTTCTGGCGCACTGTCGATCCAGGTTCGCTCGATCTCGCCTGCCTTGTCTCTCTGGATCTGTGTTCCGTTGTTTGCAAGCTGCCGCACAAAAGCAAACAACACCTCCTCGCTGTTGCCGCACATGCCCCAGTCCGCGACCGGATCAAAGTCCATGTCCACCTCGAGGTCGCGGCGCAACTTGCTCAGCGCGAATGCCAGCGCGTCTTGTTGCCCCTGTGTGCAGGCCCACCATTCTGCGCGCTTGCCAAGAAAGCTGAACAGCAATTTGCGCGTGTTGTGCAGCCCGCACTCGCCAAACAGCCATTGCATGAATTGCGCAGTCACACTATCCGGCTGCCTGCGCAGATGCTCAAGCAACTCATCCCACGCCTCGTCCTGCATGCTGCGCGGGCGCTCCAGCAGCGTCATCCCTTGCGTCACTTCGGCATTCAGCGGAGCGCGCAGCAGCACCTGCATGAACCAGCCGTGAAAAGTGCTGATGGTGATGCCCGGTTGCGCGAACAGCACTTCCCTGTAAAGACCGCGCGCGCGTTTCACTTGTATGTCGTCGAGCTTTTCCAAACCGCGTTCGGCAAAGAATTGACGCGCGAATACCTCATCGTGCATCGCGAGGTCTCGCAGCCATTCCTGCAGTCTCGCCTGCATCTCCTGTGCCGCCTTGCGCGTGAACGTGATCGCCAGTATCTGCGAGGGCTGCGTACCCTCCAGCAATAGTCGGGCGATGCGCGACACCAGCAGCCAGGTCTTTCCGCTGCCGGCGCAGGCCTCGACAACGATACTGCGCCGGGGATCGAGTGCAAGACGGCTATCCATCACCAGTTTCCCTTCCTGCACACGCCGCGCATTTCGCAATAGACACACGCCTGCTCGATGCCATTCGCCGGCAACGCGGCCCCGGCGCGGATGCGCGACATCACACTTTCCAACCGCTCGACATTGAGACGCGAGAGTTGCACGACATCTTGCGGCGGCGCGATTGTTTTCACCTTGCCGTTCTCGATGCTGACGAAGGCGGCTTCGCTGGCTTGCTGCGCGTACGCGTAACACGCGAGCTGCACATCCTCGCCCGGCCCTTTCATTTTGTTGCGCAGCACTTGTTCGCTTTGCGTTTTGTAATCGAAGACCAGCCGCGCTTCCTGTTTCCGGTCGATCCGGTCGATGCGCCCGCGCAAAGAGATGCCGTCCAGTCTGATATCGAAGACGCTTTCCGCTGCGGCATAACGCCACCCTTGTGACTCATTCCCGGTCTGCCATTCAAGATAGGCTGGCAGGGACTTGTACCAGCGCGCCAGCCAGGCGCGTGCTTCGAAATCCTGTCGAAGCAGGTCTGCGAACACCTGCTCGCTGATTTGGCGCAATGCGGTTTCCATTTCGTCACGCGGACGTCCGCTCACTAGCGGGTAACGTTCATGGAAACGATGCAGGATATCGTGCACCCGCTCGCCGTAGTCGCGCTTCTCGATCGCTTCCTGTACTTCGTCAAGCTCGTTCAGGCGCAGGATATGGCGGGCATGGAATTGATACGGGCATGCGACCAGCGAGTTGTAGGCGCTGACCGAGATGGTTTCCGGCAAGGCGACTGCCGGCACAGCGGGTGCCGGTCTCGCGGCTGGCGGCAATGCGACAGTGCGGGAATCTTCAGCGGCCAGATAGCCAGGCAATGCGGCTTCGACGAGATCATCACCATGCTCAAGCTGATGCTCGTCGCGCAATATCTGCAGGAACGGGCTCAGCAACCGCGCCTCGCCGTTCTGTTCCTTCCGCCAGGTGACCAGTACGCAGTCGTTCAACGCAAGCAAGGCACGCAGATCATCGCGCTGGCGTGCCGCGCGACGACTGCGGGTCGTCAGGTTCAGCGCTGCGCGCACCGCGTCGTTGAACCAGCGGCCGCCGTCCGTCAAGCCGGGCAGGTGATCGGCATCGCAGCCCAGCAGCAGCACCGCGTCGAATGCGCGCCAGCGCGTAGCCGCAAGATGGGTAAAACATACCGGGCTGTCGATGCCGGTGTCGCGGTAAGTCTCGGCATCCAGTTGCTGCGCCAGCCAGTGGCGCCACTCGCTGAAACCGTAGCGCCCGTTGTCACTCGATAATCCTATTCGCCAAGTGTCAAGGGCACGCAGCATTTTCTGCCCTGCATCATCCTGTTGCAGTCCGGAGGCGATGCCCAGCGCATCCAGCGTCTCGCGCAACGTGCCCAGCCATTCCGGCAGGGATCTCTTTTTATTCCGGTCGAGCAGATCGGCTGCTTGGCGCAACCGGGACAGTGGCAGATGCAACTCAGGATCATTCCCGGACAGCGCAATGAAATTTTCCAGTCCCGCCACGACGCCGTGCTTGCGCAGCAATCGTTCCAGTCGATAGACGACCGACTTGCGTTCGCTGACGGGCAGATCGGTAAAAATGAACGGGGATTTAAAGAGGTCGAGCAGGTCGTGGTGGTAAAAATCGCTTTGCAACGCGGTGAGCCAGCGGTCCAGCACCGTGCTGACCGACAGCGTGGCAAAGGTCCAGCCGGTCTCGTCCGCCACCAGCACCTCCGCGCGTTCCAGCAAGGCGCGCATGCGCCGTGCCACTACACGGTCCTGCACGACGACTGCAATATTCCGTTTGCCCTCGCTGAGCCACAGGCGGACCTGCATCGCGGCCGCACGCGCTTCCTGTTCGAGACTGCCGGCGGGAAAAAAGCGCGGTACGCCGCTCTTCGTTCCCATCTCGCGCACATCGAATACCGTAACTTCGGCGCGCTGCGAGTATTCGTCGAGGAAACGCTGTTCCGGCTTGTCCCACTCCGAAACCTGGAATACGAACAGCGGCCCGTGCGCCTGCCGCGCCAGCAACGCCAGACGTTGCTGGCAGGCACGTGCAGCATCCAGTTCCGCTCCACTTTGCATCGCATGCCACAGTTCGAATACCAGCCGCGCTTCCAATTGCAGCGCTTCGTTCTGCCTTGCCTGATAAGCCTGCTGAACGACATCGGCAAATTCGTCGGCGTTGGCCGGCAACGCATCCAGCATAAGCGTCAGTTCGTCGAACAACGCCAGCAATTCCTGCGCCATGCCCCACAGGTCAGTCTGTCCGAACCAGCGCCGTTCGCGCAATGCCTGATACAAGGCTGCGATGCGCTGCGTGTCCGACTGGACGGGGGTCTCTAGCGGGAGTGATTGCGCCCAATCGTTGAGGGTGACCATCTGCGGCAGCAACAGCGCGGGCAACCCCGCCGCGGCGCTCAATGCCTGCGCCAGCGGCTGGGCTACATGGTAATTGGGCAGAAGGATCGTAACCCCGCGCAGATCGGGCAGGTCCTGCGCATGCCGGGCGAGGATGCGGTTTGCTGCTTCTTTATGATAGACAGTACTCAATGAGACCTCTGCACAATGGAACAGGCAAAGTCATTGTGCGGCGGTCTTTCAGCGTTCGAGGAGCTTCAGCTTGTCCTTCTCCTTGGCCCATTCGTCGGCATCGGCGGGCGCGTCCTTCTTTTCGACGATGACTTTCCATGTCTTGGCCAGCTCGGCATTCAGCGCGATGAAATGCCGCTGATTTTCCGGCAGATCATCCTCGGCAAAGATCGCCTCTACCGGGCATTCCGCCACACACAAGGTACAATCGATACACTCATCGGGATCGATCACCAGAAAATTCGGCCCCTCGTGGAAACAGTCCACCGGGCAGACTTCAACACAGTCCGTGTATTTGCACTTGATGCAAGGTTCGGAAACAACGTAGGTCATGGCGAAACTCCAGATATCAGCAACGAGGTATTTTAACAGAGCGGCGGAAATTTATTTCACTTCACAGCAAAGACGTTTTTGGGTAGGATATGCTTTGAAATTCTGCGGCCCATCCCAACTGCCTCCTGTTGCATTCGAATCAACCCTCAATAAGCGAGAAATAGACCATGAGCGAACATATACATTACGTTTCCGATGCCACCTTCGATGCCGAGGTCGTGCAGGCCCCGCTGCCGGTTCTGGTGGATTACTGGGCGGAGTGGTGCGGTCCCTGCCGCATGATCGCGCCCATCCTTGAAGAGGTCTCCCAGGAATATGCCGGGCGCCTGACCGTGGCCAAGCTGAATGTGGACGAGAACCAGCAGACGCCTGCAAAATTCGGCATACGCGGCATCCCCACCCTGATGCTGTTCAAGAATGGCGACATCGCGGCGACCAAAGTCGGGGCATTGTCCAAATCCCAATTGACGGCTTTTATTGACAGCCACATCTAAAGCGTTTACTGTCACACCCGCATCGCCTCTCCAGTTTCGTCTCTTGGTAGCAAAACCTATAAAAACGAACGGCCTCAGGCGATGCGGGTGAACATCTTTCACCCGGATCGACCACCGATATTCCAACCCCTTTCATTAAGTATTTTCCAAACATCCTTCTTTCAATCAACACACTCGCATCGCTATGCACTTATCCGACCTGAAGACCAAACACGTCACCGAACTCGTTGAATTGGCTGCGGCCAGTGAAATAGAAAACGCCAACCGAATGCGCAAGCAGGACGTTATCTTCGCGCTGCTGAAAAGCCAGGCGAAGAAGGGCGAAAGCATATTCGGCGACGGCACGCTGGAAATATTGCCGGACGGTTTCGGCTTCCTGCGCTCGCCGGACACCTCTTATCTGGCCGGCCCGGACGACATCTATGTCAGCCCCAGCCAGATCCGCCGATTCAATTTGCATACCGGCGACTCGATCGACGGCGAGATACGCACCCCCAAGGACGGCGAGCGTTATGTCGCACTGGTGAAAGTGGACAAGGTCAACGGCGAGCCGCCCGAGAATGCGAAGAACAAGATCCTGTTCGAGAACCTCACCCCGCTATTCCCCACCGAACCGCTGAAGCTCGAGCGCGACATCAAGGCGGAAGAAAACATCACCGGACGCATCATCGACATCGTCGCGCCGATCGGCAAGGGCCAGCGCGGCCTGCTGGTGGCCTCGCCCAAATCAGGCAAGACTGTGATGCTGCAGCATATCGCGCATTCCATCGCGTCGAACAATCCCGATGCGATATTGATCGTGCTGCTGATCGACGAACGCCCCGAGGAGGTGACCGAAATGACGCGCACCGTGCGCGGCGAGGTGGTCGCCTCGACGTTTGACGAACCGGCCAGCCGCCACGTGCAGGTCGCCGAAATGGTGCTGGAAAAAGCCAAACGGCTGGTCGAGCACAAGAAGGACGTGGTGATCCTGCTCGATTCCATCACCCGCCTGGCGCGCGCCTACAACACCGTGGTCCCGTCTTCCGGCAAGGTGTTGACCGGAGGCGTGGATGCCAACGCATTGCACCGTCCCAAGCGCTTCTTCGGCGCGGCGCGCAATATAGAGGAAGGCGGCTCGCTGACCATCATTGCCACCGCGCTGGTCGATACCGGTTCGCGCATGGACGATGTGATCTACGAGGAATTCAAGGGCACCGGCAACATGGAAATCCATCTGGATCGCCGCATGGCCGAAAAGCGCATCTACCCGGCGATCAACGTGAACCGTTCCGGCACCCGCAAGGAAGAACTGCTGATCAAGCCGGACATCCTGCAAAGGATCTGGTTGCTGCGCAAACTGCTCTATCCGATGGACGAACTGGAAGCCATGGAATTCCTGCTCGACAAGATCAAGGCGACCAAGAACAACGCCGAGTTCTTCGACTCGATGCGCCGCTAAAATTCACAATTTCGTCGCCATACGTTGTAGCTCTCGACAACAGGTTTTGCCGCGTGTCGTTTCCCGCGCTGGGAGCGGCTTATAACCAGTCAGTCGGACACCGTCTTTTGGCGGCCTGGCGGAATGGCAATAGTTTCATCAGAAATATCGAATGCGATGAAAAAAGGATTTTGACGGGCCTAGACGTTTGTGTATAATGCGCGGCTCTGTAAAACCGCATCAAGCGAGGCAATCATGTACGCAGTGATCAAGGCCGGTGGCAAGCAGTATCGCGTTTCCTCCGGCGAAACTTTGAAGATTGAGACCATCCCCGGCGATGTGGGCGCTTCCATCGTACTGGACAAGGTGCTGATGGTGGCCGACGGCGACAAGCTGTCCGTGGGCAAACCGCTGCTGACCGGCGCTTCCGTGAAGGCGACCATCGTTGCGCACGGCCGCGGCGACAAGGTACGCATCTTCAAGATGCGCCGCCGCAAGCACTACCAGAAGAACCAGGGGCATCGTCAAAACTACACCGAGATCCGCATCGACGGAATCTCGGCAAAATAGCAAACCCGGGCAACATTAGTCTAAGGAGCAAGCAGCATGGCATCGAAAAAAGGTGGCGGCAGCACCAGTAACGGCCGCGATTCGCACTCGAAGCGACTCGGCGTGAAGAGTTACGGCGGCGAACTGATCAACGCGGGCAGTATCATCGTACGCCAGCGCGGCACCGAATTCCATCCGGGCGAAAACGTCGGCATGGGCAAGGATCACACATTGTTTGCCAAGATCACTGGCAAAGTGGTATTCGCCATCAAGGGCGCGCAAAAGCGTAGAACTGTTTCCGTCGTAGCGGCCTGAACAGCACTGCCATGTGAGAATCGGCCCTATCGCAAGGTAGGGCTTTTTTATTTGTGCCCGTCGCTATCTGTACAGGTTCATTAAATGAAATTCATAGACGAATCCAAAATCGAAGTTTTCGCCGGCAAGGGCGGCAACGGTATCGCCAGCTTCCGCCGCGAGAAGTACATCGAGAAGGGCGGCCCCGACGGCGGCGACGGCGGTCGCGGGGGAAGCGTGTATGCGCTGGCCGACCGCAACATCAATACGCTGGTGGACTACCGCTTCGCCAGGATACACCGCGCAAAGAACGGCGAGCCGGGGCGCGGCTCGGATTGTTACGGCAAGGGCGCCGATGACATCGTGCTGCGCATGCCGGTCGGCACGGTGATCACCGACGTTAACAGCGGCGAGGTCATCGCCGATCTCACCCATGACGGTGAAAAAGTATTGCTCGCGCAGGGCGGCATGGGCGGCCTGGGCAACATCCACTTCAAGTCCAGCACCAACCGCGCGCCGCGCCAATGCACCGCCGGCACGCCCGGGGAAGAACGCGAACTGCAGCTCGAGTTGAAAGTGCTCGCCGATGTGGGGTTGCTGGGCATGCCCAACGCCGGAAAGTCCACATTCATACGCGCTGTTTCTGCCGCGCGACCCAAGGTGGCCGACTATCCCTTTACTACATTGCATCCGAATCTCGGCGTGGTGCGCGTATCGAACGAAAAGAGCTTCGTGATCGCCGACATCCCCGGATTGATCGAGGGTGCGGCTGAAGGCGCGGGGCTTGGCCATCAGTTCCTGCGCCATTTGGCGCGCACCCGCGTGCTGCTGCATCTGGTCGACATCGCGCCGATGCATGAGGGTATCGATCCTGTACATGAGGCGCGTGCGATACTCAACGAATTGAAAAAATTCGACCCCGCCCTGTATCAGAAACCGCGCTGGCTGCTGTTGAACAAAGTCGATTTGCTGGAAAACCGCGAGGAAAAAGTAGCGGCCTTCCTCAAGGAGTTCAACGATTTCGACCGTTACTTCGCGATCTCGGCGATCAACGGCGAGGGCTGCAAGGAATTGGTTTATGCGATCATGGACCACCTGACCACGATGAACGAACAGGAGCAAAAAGCCGCCGCCGAAAGCGCCCAGGAATCGGACGCGAGCACGATATGATCACGCCATGAAGAGACCCCTGTTAACTCGCTGCAAACGCGTCGTCGTCAAGGTCGGCAGCAGCCTGGTGACCAACCGGGGTGCGGGATTGGATCTTGACGCGCTCGGCAACTGGGCGCGGCAGATCGCTGAGCTCAATGCAAGCAGTCATGAAGTCGTGCTGGTGTCCTCCGGCGCGATCGCCGAAGGCATGCAACGCCTCGGCTGGAAGAAACGCCCCGCCTCGATACACGATCTGCAGGCCGCCGCCGCCGTGGGCCAGATGGGGTTGGTGCAAGCCTATGAAAGCTGCTTCCGCAAACATGGCCTGCATGCCGCGCAAGTGCTGCTGACACACGCGGATCTGGCAGACCGCGAGCGCTATCTGAACGCGCGCTCGACCCTGACCACATTGCTTGGACTGCGCGTCATCCCGATCATCAACGAGAACGATACCGTGGTCACCGACGAAATCAAATTCGGCGACAACGACACGCTGGGCGCGCTGGTAACGAACCTGATCGAAGCCGATTTACTGATCATCCTCACCGACCAGAACGGCCTGTATACCGCCGATCCGCGCAAGGATGGAAAGGCTACGCTGGTCAGTGAAGCGAAGGCCGGTGATCCCGATCTGGAAACCATGGCGGGCTCAGCCGGCAGCCACATCGGGCGGGGCGGCATGATTACCAAGGTACTCGCGGCTAAACGCGCGGCGCGCAGCGGCGCGCACACCATCATCGCTTCAGGACACGATGCCGATGTATTGTTGCGCCTGATCAAGGGAGAATCCATCGGCACGCTTCTCACCGCGCCCGCCCTCACCCTGGCGGCACGCAAGCAATGGCTGGCTGATCACCTTCAAGTCACGGGAAAACTTGTGCTGGACGCAGGCGCAGTAACTGCGTTGCGCAGCGAAGGCAAGAGCCTGCTGCCGATAGGAGTCAAGAAAGTGATCGGGGAATTTAAACGAGGGGCGGTGGTCACCTGTATCGACGAAGGAGGACAGGACATCGCGCGCGGACTGACCAACTACAACGCCGAAGAAGCCCGCCGCATCGCGGGTCATGCCAGCCAGAAGATCGAAATTTTGCTTGGCTATGGCGGCGATGCCGAAATCATTCACCGCGATAACCTGGTACTGTTGTAAGTCTAAGGGACTGGATGATTTTGTGGCGACCGAATCCGTAATGGTTCGCGGAAAAGAACCATGCCGGGTTGTGATGTAAACCCTTCCGCACAATCGTCTTGTTTGGAATCGCCGGAAAATGGATATCAATTTGACGATGTCTTTTTGCTTGTCATTTTCCAAGGAAACAGATATCTATTACAAATAAACAATATTGACAATCCGAAAAGATTCACCTTCCGAATAAATTTGCGGCTTTGTGTCGGCAACCGTAAGCGAATACGTGTTAGCTTACAGTACCCTATTGAATATACATCATATTTAATACAACCAAAGATTGGACAAAGTGATATACAGTCCGATCGCTGGCTGCTTCATATCGTATCTTGCCATCGCTATCCACAGTTTCTGTGGATAACTATATTATCCTTTATAGGATGATGCTCATAGGGTGAAAATTTGACCGATCATGGCAACTCGTATGAAGGCGAACCTCCATCATTGCCATAGAAAACCTGCAAGCTGCCACTGGTGTTTTGCGAGATATCCAACAATCGTTTCATCTTGTACCCCTGATACCGGGCTAAAGTTGATTTTTTAGCGTATTCATATTCACGATTACCATATCCAGGGAAATATGATAATCTCGCTTGGCACGGTTTGAAATTATTTACCCATAAGGAAGGTCATCCATGAAAACAACCAAGAAAGCATACACTTCTGTTGTTACCCCGATCCTCATCATTGCCTTGACAGCCAACCTTGCCTCGTGCGGGACCATTCTGTACCCGGAGCGACATAATCAGAAGGCGGGTCAAATCGATCCAGCCGTTGCAATATTGGACGGAATTGGTTTGTTGTTTTACATTATCCCGGGAGTAATTGCTTTTGCGGTCGACTTCAGCAACCACTCGATATACCTGCCGCAAGGCCATTCATCCCACAAGTTTTCACAGATACAAGTCGACAAGAAGCTGGACTTATCCACTTTAGAGGAATCGATCCGCAACGGAACTGGTAAGGCCGTCGATTTGCAACAATCGAATATCAAGGTTTTCCGGCTGGACTCGGCGGCCGAATTGGATTCTGCATTTGCTTTGTACGATACCAATGGCCAAATAGCGTTGGCACGATAGCCATCAACGGAGAATTCGCCTGTAACAACAGCCGGAAGTAGATTGAATCCCCCGCGATCGATCATCCGTTTTCATAAATGCAGGATATCGTTCCTCTTGGAGTTTACGGCTGCCACCTGCGGCTATCCGGATTATCGGCACTCAGAACTTGACGAACGGGTTATCCCAGAGCAGTTTGATTACCTTTAACAGTTCGGAGGGTGACTGCTTCTTGCTGTCCTGAAGCCGTACGTTTTCATTCCTGAGATAGTCCATGACCAGCTTGATCTTGAGATGGGTATTTACGCGCGCCAGCAGGATGGGCGCGTTGATCGGCTTGTGTATGAAATCGGATGCGCCAACCGAAAATCCATACTCTTCGTATTCATCTTCATTTTTCGAGGTGATGAATATAATCGGAACATCTGCGAGTTTCGGATCGGCTTTCAGACGACAGCAGGCTTCGAAACCATCAATATTGGGCATCATGATATCGAGCAAGATCAGATCCGGGGGGTTGGCAAATGCATAATCCAGCGCTTCTTTGGAATCGTTGAATAGTTTCAACGAATATTTTTCCGCCAAAATGGATTCCATGATCATCAAATTCTCAGGGGCATCGTCCACCACCAGTACTGTAGGCCGTACAGCAGATTCTTCCATTTGGTTCTCCTCAATTTTGGATCTTGACCGCATCAACTCTCACGCTGCAACGCACGACATCTACAACAATGACTCGAAGACCACAATGAAACGTGGCAACCGGCATTTTGGACAGGCTGAAAGCAATTCGGTTCTGCATCAATGGATTTTCCTGCAGCAAAATTCAATTAGCCAGTCCCACACCAGTAGCATCGCTTGCTTGCGTGTTCACCTCTCTGCTAAACGACAGATTACGATCCCCAACCACGCCAATATTGACACAGTAACCGCGGCACATGTGTCTATTTGATCTTCTCGCTCTCGAGCGTGATCAGCGTGATCTCGGGTTCAGCCAAGAGTCGTATCGGCGGGCCCCAAGTGCCGGTGCCACGACTGACATACAGCAACCGCCCATCGCCAAGTCGTGTAAGGCCGGTGCCTACGCCATAGACCAGCCGTGTCAAAAGGCCAAATGGAAATATCTGTCCGCCATGGATGTGGCCGGAGAGTTGCAGGTCGAAGGGGATTTGTTTATCCACAACCGGCCGGTGTTTGAGCAGAACAACGTAGTCATCCGCGTTGGCTGGAGCGCGCTCCGCCTGCTGACCATACGTCCCTGCGCTTGGATCATCGACACCCGCCAAAATGATGCCGCCAGCCGCGGCTGATCCGCCACGCAGCACGGTAAAGCCCGCATTGCGCAGGAAGCGGAGGGAATTTTCCGATCCCGCATACACTTCGTGGTTGCCGATCACAGCGTAGGCTCCTTTGGGGGGCTTGTAAGCAAGGAAGTGCCGGGCCAATTCGTTCAGGTCATCGCCTTGACCGTCAACAATATCGCCCGTTGCCACGACGATGTCGGGTTTTAGTTCGCGCAGCCGGGTGATGACCCGATCAAGAAATTTACCCCCCAGCATCACACCAAGGTGCAGGTCGGAGATTTGCGCGATGGTCAACCTTCCTATGGATGGAGCAAGCTTGGGAGTAGAGATGTTTATCTTTTCGACCTGTATCTGCCCGGCTTCGACCAGACCATATCCCAGCATCGAAAGCGCAAGCAAGCTGACCGTCAATAGCGCCGCCAATTCTCGCACGGGCCATTTGATTCCCATGAGCGTAATCAGCGCATGACCCAGGTCGTACATCAGAAAAATGGAACAAAACAGGAACAGGAGCCCCATCCAGATGTAGACCACCCAGGATGCGACGACGGTAACGTTGTGCCAATTCAGCTTGGCCAACTGCCAGAGGAAAAGCGGTGAGAAGGTCATTACGATACCCCACAGCACCAGAAGCAAGGTCACGGCTGACATATGCGGAAACGCCAGCCACACCTTGCCGAGTGCATAGAAGTGCATCGCCCCGTAGATCAAGAACGCGATGCTTAAAAAGGTCAACATCCCTGAACCTCCGGTTGCTAGCTGTCGCACGGAATTATCGGATTTTTCCGGGCCGCCAAGGCGGCCCCTCTGGAACTCACTTGACCAGACGTATCTTCTGTCCCGGAAAGATGAGATCCGGTTCAGCGATCCTGTTCTCTCCGGCAATGCGGGGATAATTGTAGGGGCTTCCGGTGAAGCGCTCCGAAATGCTCCACAGCGTGTCGCCTCGCCGTACCACATACACATCGATATCGACCGGCCTGCTTTCCGGTATATCCAGCTCGAGCGGCGCACGGGATTTTCCCGCAGGGCGCGGCTCAGCCTGTTCATCCGCCAAAGGACTCAGCACCAAAGTCTGTCTGGCTTTTTCTTTGGCTTCGTGCTTGACCTTGGCTTCGGGTTCTACAGTTGCGATTGCCTGTCCGGCCTCCATTCCTGCATGGTCGACTTTCTCTTTTTCCGGTTCGACCTTGGGCTTATCCTGCACGTTCCCGGTCACGGGTTGATCCGGCCGTAAATCCCGCTCTATCTTCACAGGCTCCGTGCCTTTCGCGTTCGTTTCGACGACAGGTTTTTCAGAAAACCCCGAGAAATGGAAAACAGCGATCAGCACCGTTACGATGACTCCGTAAGCGATCATGGGTTTCCACTTGCCGCCGGCCGCTTGGTCGTCGTTTACAGAGCTTGCGACTATCCGTTCCGTTTCCCGATTCGAATGATGTGGCCCGGCTGGCGCATAGCTTGTCCCGGTAGGTTCGGGTTTGGATGGACGAGCGGCTGAAATCGCAGTTGCCGCTTTCGGTTTTGCCCGTTTCTTTTTTGCTGCTGCCATGAATTGCTCGAGGGGAGTTCTTTTTCCGGCGATCTCAGGTCCGTGCCCTATGCCTTCTTCACGGATTGACGCGCGCGCAGATAGATCCACCGGGGAAATCAGCTCCTGCGATTCTGCCCCGGATGTCCTAGTCTCTTCAGCAATTGCGTTCTCCGATACCCGTTGAATATATTCCTGTCCGAACGCCACCCCGGCATTTCCTTCCTCGGATACGGCCGGCGGTTCTTGTGTTCCTGCTGAAATTTCCTTTTTAGCCGGATATTCGACCGGCTCAACTTCATGGGCAATCGCGGCAGCATCTGCATTCCTCTCTTCCTGCCCGGCGAATCCGCCTTCCTGTTCCTGTTCCAGGTGTTTGAATAAAGGTACTGCCGGGGAAAGTTCATCCGCAGTCGCGATTTCAGAAACAGTCTCTGCCCCGGTTTGGGCCGGCGTCGATTTAGCCGATGGTTGCCCGGTATCCAATACGGTCGGGCTGGCTGTTTCCTCGGGAAATGTATACACGACACCCGTCGGCGACATCCGCATTTCATGCGATAGCGCCGGCATGAATATCTGTATCAGGGATTTCTCGAAATGAACCGATATGGCCTCGACATTCAGGATGATCGTTACCTTGTTCGCGTCGGGGTAACACCCATACATCAGGTTGTGCGGAAGATGGATCGGCACTGCGCGATGCATATCAATCGGAAGACGGCGTTCCCCCAATACGGCCTCGGTGATCACCAGCGCACGGAAATCCCCGTTATGTACGAGCATCATTCGCCAATCCGGTCTTGTGACCGAGCGTCTGCCGAACATCATGGCCAGATCCACCACCGGCAGGATTTCTCCATTGTGTTCAGTCACACCAATGACGATGGGCGCCACATCGGGAAGCACCCTGCTGGGCTTTAACGCAACGACTTCTTCCACTTCCCCTTTGGGCAACGCGTAGCGCACACCCAGAAGCGAGAATTCAACTACCTCGGCTGCTTCCTTGAACAATAGATCGGGAAACCGGGAATCGGGGACATAACGCTGCCAGACCGGCCGTTCATCCGTTCCGCAGGAATCCGGAGTCAGCGCCATGGCAAGGTCGATAAGCGGGATGATTGCTCCTGCACGAAGCACCGCTTTCTCCATCCATGAAGTCTGTGCGATCAACGGCACGGGCTTGACCGAAACATCGTCGGCTGGCATCGCTCCCTCATCGCCATCAATCAGAAAACCGAATTTGGTGCCGGCAATATTCGCAATCAGCATCAGGGATCCCGGTGCAGCGTCCAGTCGCTTTACTCGCCAGGTCAAATCGATCACGGTTAACAGGCGCCCATCGTGGAAAGCGACCCCTTTCAAATACCGCGGGGTATTTGGTAGCGGCGTGACCGGTCCCGGCTTGACCGCCTGGTCGCCCATACCCGACGCGGCAACGGCAAAGCTGTCGCCAGCTGCGGAAAAGAACCTGATCCGCTCCGATGGAAACATTTCCCGGTGTTGTGTAGGGAGTAACCCGAACGAAATTCCGGCTGGCTCCTTGCCTGGATTCAGTGCCCGGGAGTAAAGTTCAGCAATATTGATGATGGGAACGGGAATACCGTCAAGCACGGCACAAGTGTCGAACACCGGCGTCTTGAGACAATCTGGCAGCGGGAAGATCGATTCAGGAGCAATAGACCGGATTCGCAACTCGCCGCTTGCGACAAAACCGGTCGTCTTGTCTTCTTGCGCCAAGAGGAGTATGCGACCGTGATCGGATGCCGGGGAAGGATCATAACCGATGCTTGCTGAGAGATCCGCCAGTGTAACGGTCTGACCGTCGAGGATCATGATCCCCGCGATGCGTGCGGGGCTGAGAGGGATCCGGTGCAGTACATGTTGGTCCTTGACAGACAGAATTGCGTCCTTCCATATCCCGTATTGTCTGCCGTCAAAGGAGGTAAGGAGCAACTCTCTCATATGGTTTAATTCTGATAGGGAATGCATACCAGGTCAAGGAACAACCCGGCAACCGGATGCGGGCAATAACGATGCATAGTGCAGCAATTTCGGGAGACGCTATAGGCTGCAGACTTCAATGCGCAATGCTGCTGCACGGAGAGGGCCTGCAGTCGTCATTTTTCTGTCTGCGCAATCAGCAGCCTCTCAAATTCTACAGGCGAAATGGCTTTGGAGAATAGATAGCCTTGAGCGTAGTCGCAACCGGCGGAGGCAAGCAATTTGCGTTGCCCCTCGGTTTCCACTCCTTCCGCAATCACCTTAAGCCCCAGTTTGTGCGCCATCACGATGATCGCCTCGGACAACGCCATGTCATTTTCGTCCGTTTCTAGGGTATTCACGAATGAGCGGTCGATTTTCAGGTAATCGATATCAAACTTCTTGAGGTAGGAAAGCGAGGAATAACCCGTGCCGAAATCATCGATCGCCACTTGTATGTCCGCATCGCGCAACCTGATCAGTTCGCTGGTGACATCGGCATCCGCGTTCAACAGCAACCCTTCGGTAATTTCGATGACGATATTTTCGCCGGGAAGCCCCAATTCCCGAAGATACTCGGACCAGCGTGACGACAAGCGATTGTTTTCGGTCCTGAATTGAACAGGAGACTTGTTGACGCTCACCTGGAAGTCGGCCGCATAATGCTTGCTCCAATGTTTGGCCCAGCGTGCCGACTCCTTGAACACCCAATCGCCGATCTCAATGATCAGCCCGGTTTCCTCGGCAAGCGGGATGAAGTCGGCCGGGCTGACCATGCCTCGTTCGGCATGATTCCAGCGGATGACCGCCTCGGCCTTGAGGATCCGGCCTGTGGACAACGCGACGATCGGCTGAAAGTGGACGCTGAATTGCCCGGACTCCAATGCGCCGCGCATATCATTGGTCAATCGCATCCGCTTCTGCGCATCGTCCTGCAACGAGGGCGTGAAATAGCTGAAACGGTTGCGGCCCTTGTTCTTGGCCGCATACATCGCCTGGTCGGCATTCTTCATCAGCATGTCAATGTCGATGGAATCGATCGGGTACAGCGTGATACCGATACTGGCCGATACATAGACGATCTCGTTGCCCAGATGGAACGGTTCCGCAAGCCTCCCGATTATCTTTTGCGCGACATCTTCGACATGGGCATTGTCGGTGATTTCCGATATCACGATGGTAAATTCGTCACCGCCCAAGCGCGCCACGGTATCGGATTCACGCACGCATACACTGATGCGATGTGCCGCCTCGATCAGCAACATGTCACCCACCGCATGGCCCAGCGTGTCATTCACCTCCTTGAATTGATCGAGGTCGACCAGCAGCAGCGCCAAAGGCAGCTCGGCCCGAATCGATTTTTTTACTTCTTGTCCCAGACGATCACGAAACATGTCACGGTTGGGCAAACCGGTCAGCGTGTCGAAGTTGGCCTGCCGCCAGATCAATTCTTCTGATTTCTTCTTCTCGGTGATATCGGAGAATAGCGCCACATATCTGTGAATCATTCCTTCGCTATCACGAATCGTATTGATGGTGAGCCATTTGGCATGGATCTCGCCATTCTTGCGTTTATCCCAGATTTCACCCTGCCATTGGCCGGTCGCGGTGATTTCGGTCCACATCGCCTGATAAAAAGCCTGGTCATGCCGGCCGGATTTGAACATATTGGGTTTCTTGCCCCTGACCTCCTCGAAGCTGTATCCGGTAATTTTTGTAAAAGCGGGATTGATGGCAATGATCTGGTTGTGTTCATCGGTTACGATCATACCCTCGCTGCTGTTTCTGAGGACCAGCGAGTATAGCCGCAACTCTTCCTCGATATTCTTGCGTTCCGTGATCTCGTTGACGATCACGGCGAATTGGCCGATCTTCGGACTGAACGCCCACACCTGATACCAACGCCCCAATTCCTTTGAATAGTTTTCATACAGCGACGGCTTGCCGGTCAATGCGACATGGCCGAAGACTTCTATCCAATAGGGTTCGGTACCGGGCAGCACTTCGAGCACCGTCTTGCCGACGATATCCGGCGTGAGCCCGGTCAACTTTTGATATGCGGGATTAATTTCAAGAAAGCGGTAGTCAACGACCTTGCCTTGATCATTGCAGATCACCTCGTGCAAGGCGAACCCGGCAGTCATATTGTCGAATAACAGGCGGTACTTTTCCTCGCTTTGCCGGATCAGCAATTCCACCTGCTTGCGTTTGGAGATATCGCGGGCAAACCCGCAGTTGTATTCCTCATCGCCAAAACGCATATAATTGATCGAGACTTCCACCGGATAAATCTCGCCGCTCTTGGTGCGATGTCTCGTTTCAAAGGTATGCGAACCGTATTTTCTGAGCTCTTCCCAGTGCTGGGGCCAAACTTCAGCCGGAAAATCCGGGTCGAAGTCCGGTATGCTCATCTTCAGCATTTCCTCCATCGTATAGCCGAGAGAGCTGCAGGCAGCCAGGTTTGCATACACAACCTTTGCATCGGGTGTCACCCAGGTCACTTTGTCGGCCATGTGATCCATGGAGAATTTCATCATTTCCATCAGGCGTAGGTTGCGTTTGCGTTCGCTGATATCGCGCACAAAGGAACAGATGAATTCCTGTCCTTTATAGACTATATAGTTAGCGGTGATTTCGACATTGACAAGATGCCCATCCCTGTGCCGATGGAAACCCTCGAGGGTGACTGATGATCGTTCCCGCAGAAGATCCCATTGTGTTTTCCATTTTTCGATCGGAAATTCAGAATTTAGCTGCACCACTGTCATGGATGTGAGTTCTTCTCGGCTGTAGCCGACCATCCTGCAGGCTCCATCGCTAGCATCCAGAATCTGTGACTGCTCGTTCATCCAGTAAATGGCGTCGGCCACATGGTCGATGGCGTACCGTGTCAAATCGAGATTTATCGGAGATTTTGGTCTGTTGCTCACTTGCAGTTGAACCTCGTTATCTGGCTACTCTACGGCACAAAATCCATTCTGGCCCAGCCAGCCAAGCATCAATGATAAAATGAAACCGCAGCGCGTAGCTTACCTCCCATTGTATGGCAGGACAAACGATTCCAGGAAAGCTGACGTCAATCATGGGCATGCGCATGGCATCTGCCCGGTGTTTTCAACGCAAGCAAAGCGATCGCATTTGGGGAGGGGCAACAATCTTAGAAACAGGGAATCAGTGAGGCTCGAGACCCCGGCTAATTCATTCAATCGGCAGAAGGCAAAGCTTTCACGGTAATCATCAACTGGGCCGCTACCGCGCCGACCGTGGCGTGCAGCTTTTCCGCGCCGTGTTCATCCGCTGGTCCAGAGTTGGGATGGTGCTGCAACACAGATTCGGAGAACTCGTGCAAGGTTTTGTAGTGGCTCTCCGCATCGTCTTGCTTGGGCTTGGGATTGACCGCCTGAAAATACAGCACGCCTGCACGCATTGCAATCGCCAACAAATAGCAATTCTGCCCCTTTGAAAACACCTTGGGATCGCGCACTTCAAAATATTGGGTGGGCAGGTCGCGTTCTGACGGATTGGACTGGATATACTGTTTGGCAATCTGCTCGACGAAGGTTTGCGCGCGGTTGAGTTGCGGAGCAAGTGTGATGTGATATTGCCCGGGACGCTGGATGATGACCGGGTTTTCCAATATCACAGGCCTTGCCCGGCGTATTGTGATGACAATCAGCGTGATGACGGTCAGTAGTAGTAGCGATTCACCCATATTCAAATCTTGATATCCGGAGCGCTAGCGCATTCGATAAAATTGACAATGTCCGACTTGAGGGGAAACGGGCCGTTAACTGCGTCTTGCGGCACGATCGAGTGCGTCCGCGCTTTCCATCCACCTTTTGATGCGGTTCGCGTCCCCAACGCGTGTGCGCCTGCCCCATGAATCAAGCAGCACGATGATGACCGGCCGATGATTGATGTTCGCCTGCATGACCAGACATTGCCCGGCTTCATTGATAAAGCCGGTCTTGCTCAGTCCGATATCCCATGACGTGCTCCTGACCAGGGGGTTGGTATTGATAAAACGGATCGTTCGGCCGCTTAGACTATCCACCGAGTGAGAAGCTGTCGTGGTGTACTGGGCGATCAAGGGATATTCCCGTGCAGCGGATACCATTTTGACCAGATCCTGCGCGGTTGACACGTTATCGCTATCCAATCCGGTCGGATCAAAAAAACGGGTGTTTTCCATACCCAACGCGCGCGCTTTTGCATTCATCGCCTCCACCAGCGCATCGGGTCCGCCGGGATAACTCCTGGCCAGCGCCAACGCTGCCCGGTTTTCCGACGCCATCAATGCCAGCCGCAGCATCTCATTGCGGGTCAGCGTCATACCCACCCGCAACCTTGATTTCGCCCTTTTGATACTGTTCAGGTCGTCCTCGTCGACGCTCACTTCCACGTCCATCGGCAGATTCGCATCCAGCACGACCATCGCTGTCATCAACTTGGTAATCGAGGCGATCGGCATGACCGTCTGGCCATTCTTGTTATAGAGCAAGCGCTGCGTCTCTTCATCATAAATCAGCGCCACATGGGAACGAACCTTGAGCGACGAGGGCTTGAGCGACAAAACCCTGAGCGGCGCAATCTTGAAAGATAACGGGACCGATATCGTTTGATCCATTTTCAATTGATACTGGTCCGTTTCAGAGTGCGCCACAAGTACCAATAATGCCACGCCGGGCAATATCAGCATCCATATACGTTTTTTCATTGTTGTTCTCTCACCTGTACAGCCGTATGGGACTGACAAGCATACCTGATTTACAATATAAATCAATAAGCAGGCTGAGCATGCTCTTCCTGTTTCTGAAGATTCCACATTTGCGCGTATAACCGGTTATGCGCCAGCAATTCGCGGTGCGTGCCGCGCTCGACGATTCTTCCCTGGTCCATCACCAGAATCTGATCGGCATCCACGACGGTAGACAGGCGATGCGCGATCACCAGTGTCGTGCGATTTTGCGCGATCGCGCGCAGTTCCGCCTGGATTGCCTTTTCCGATTTCGAATCGAGCGCGGAAGTCGCTTCGTCGAAGATCAATATCGCCGGATTCTTCAGGATCGCGCGTGCGATCGCCACGCGCTGCTTCTCGCCGCCGGACAATTTCAGGCCACGTTCTCCCACCATGCTGTCATATCCTTGCGGCAACGACTCGATAAAATCGTGGATGTGCGCTGCCTGCGCAGCGACGATGATCTCCTCGCGCGTCGCTCCGGGCCGGCCGTAGGCGATATTGTAATAGATCGTATCGTTGAACAGCACCGTGTCCTGCGGCACGATGCCGATCGCCGCGCGCAGGCTGCTTTGCGTGACGTCGCGTATGTCCTGGCCGCTGATCAGGATACGACCCTGCTGCACATCATAGAAGCGGAACAGCAGGCGCGACAGCGTAGATTTGCCCGCTCCGCTCGCCCCCACCACCGCCACCGTGTTCCCGGCCGGGATCGCGAAGCTCACGTCAAACAGGATCTGCCGGTCTGGCGCATAGGCAAAGCCGACATGATCGAACCGCACTGCCGCGCTTCCCACTTGCAATACTGTCGCATCCGGTGAGTCTTCGATCTCGCGATGCTCGTCCAGCAGGCTGAACATCTTTTCCATGTCGGCCAGGGCGTGGCGTATCTCGCGATACACGAAGCCGAGAAAATGCAGCGGCATGTACAGCTGGATCATGAACACATTGACCAGCACCAGATCTCCCACCGTCATCACACCCTTGACGACCTGGCTTGCGGCCAGCAGCATCAGGGCGGTGATACCGAAGGCGATCACAATGCTCTGCACTGAATTCAACAGCGCCAGCGAAGTCTGATTGCGGATGGCGGCGGCCTCCCAGCGTTCCATATGATGATCATAACGATCGGCTTCGTAACGCTCATTGCCGAAATATTTGACCGTTTCATAATTCAGCAGACTGTCGATGGCGCGCGTGTTTGCCTTGGAATCCAGGTCGTTCATCGTGCGCCGCACCACCATGCGCCACTCGGTGATGAACAGCGTAAAGGCAATATAGATCAGCAGCGTGACGAAAGTGATGACGGCGAACCACGGACTGTATTTCTTGAGCAGGATCGCCGCCACCAATCCGATCTCCAGCAGCGTGGGCAGGATATTGAACAGCGTGAAATTCAGCAGAAAGCCGATCCCGCGCGTACCGCGCTCGATATCGCGCGATACTCCGCCGGTCTGCCTTTCCAGATGAAAGCGCAAACTCAAACTGTGCAGATGTTCGAAGACCTTCAATGCCACACGCCGGATGGCGCGCTGCGTCACATTGGCAAACACCGCGTCGCGCAATTCGCCGAACAGCGTGCTGAGCAGGCGCAGCACGCCGTAACCGACGATCAGAAACACCGGCACCGCCAGCATCGCCTTGTCCTTGCCCAGCGAGTCGATGATTTCCTTGAGCGCGAGCGGAATGGATACGTTGGCAAGCTTGGAAAAAATCAGGAGGCTCATCGCGACGATCACCCGCCACTTGAATTCAAGCAGATACGGGAACAGGGAGCGGAGCGTGTTCCAATCGGCTCGATTGGTGCTATTTGGCGTTCGACTCGTGGAGGGGCGCATTTCGGAACGGCGAAAATGACAGATATGAATTATAGCGCGGCGACGGTGGCATAACCAATGGTCAGATCGTTTTGCTGTAACCCAGCAGCCCAATCAGCATGCGCACGATCATATAGCTGAAACGCGCGATCATCCGATCGATCCAGTTGCGGGAAACGCCGTACCCTTCCCCGATACGGGCCGATTCGCCGGCAATCGCGTCCAGCAGACTTGCGCGCAATTCGCCGGCGAATCCCTGATCCCGCACGGCCAGATTCGCTTCGAGTGCCAGCAGCAGACTGTAAGGATCGATATTGGATGAGCCGACCGTCGCCCACTCCCCGTCAACCACGGCAACCTTGGCGTGCAGATAGCTGGGCTGGTATTCGTAGATCTCGACACCCCCAGCCAGCAATTGATCATACAGCGCGTGGGTCGCATAGTGCTGCACTCGGTATTCGATCCTCCCCTGCAGCAGCAGCATGACGCGCACACCGCGCTGCGCGGCTTGAACCAGCGCCTGGCGAAACGCGCTCCTGGGCAAGAAGTAGGCATTGGCGATGATGATCTCGCGTTGCGCACCCGCAATCGCATCCAGATAGGCATTTTCAATATCGTGCCGATGGCGCAAATTGTCGCGCAACAACAGCGTGATTCGCTGTTCAACCGCAGGCTTGCCGCGTTCCCTGACGAACCGCCGCAATTCCTTGCCGCGTCGCCGAAAGTTGGCCCATGACACCATGCCCCACAGACGCCGCATCGTCGCGTGGATCTCGCGGGCAATCCCACCTTGAACACGCACCGCGTAATCCAGGCGGGGAGAATCGAAACCCTCACTGCTGGAAATATCGTTGATGACATTGATGCCCCCGACGAAAGCCACCTCGCCGTCCAGTACCGCGAGTTTGCGGTGCAAACGGCGCAGGCGCCGCATTCTGCTGCGCTGCATCGTGAAGGGAGAGATTTCGCGCCGGAACCATTGCACCTGGACTTTCGCATTGCGCAATTCATCCACCAGATGCCGGGGCAACTCCGCCGAACCGTAGCCGTCCAGCAGCACGCGCACCGTCACGCCGCGCGCGGCCGCGCGCTGCAGGGCATCTGCGACCATTCGTCCGGTCTCGTCGCCAGAGAAGATATAGGTTTCCAGATATACAGAGTGCTGTGCCGCATCGAGAGCCGCGCAAAGCTGCGGGAAAAAAGCCGCGCCGTTTTTCAGCAGCATCAGTTGGTTTTCGGCCACCCGGTGAATGTTGGCCATGGTCATTTCCAGCTGTGCGGATAGCGCGGCATGATCCGACAATCTCTGCCAATTTCCGCCGGTATGCACGCTACTGTGCTGCACTTCAAATCCGCGCGCGTAGATGCGGTCCAGACGCAATACCGGCAGCCGGGATGGAAAACTGCGCGCCAGCCGCCCGCCGTGCATATGGAACACATCGTGAATGTGCAACTCGCTGGCCAATATCCTGCCGGTCTGATTGCGCCAGTCATTGAAGTCGCCCGCGATGATCAGCGGCGCATCGGGCGGAATCTCGTTCCGCACATATTCGATCAACGCACCGGTTTGCGAACGGCGGCCCCTGGCGAACAATCCGAAATGCACGCACAAACAATGAACCCGTTTCTGTCCCGGCAATTCGATCTCGCTGTGCAGCAGGCCGCGGCTCTCGAAACGATGCGCGGAAACGTCCATGTTGAAGGATTGCAGGATCGGGTATCTGCTGAGGATCGCGTTGCCGTGATGACCGGCCTCATACACCGCGTTCCTGCCATAGGCTGAATGCGGCCAGACCTCCTGTGCGATGAACTCGTGCTGCGCGCCTTCCGGATAGTTATGGTAGCGCTCGCCATGCAGCGTATGCTCGCCCTGCACCTCCTGCAGGAACACGATGTCCGCATCCAGCTCTCGCAGCCGCTCTCGCAACTCATGCAGCACCACGCGGCGCTTGAAATAGGAAAGGCCTTTATGGATGTTATAGGTGGCGATTTTCAGCGTGGGCATGGTCGATATTTTAACGAATGACCGGTGAGGGGACATCTGCTATCCCGGCATCGCCGGGGATTCCCGGGATGGAAAGTCAAGCGTTCCCTATCCCCCTCGTCGGCAACCCGATCCGCTGCGCAAAATCCAGCATCCGTTTGATCGGCAACACCGCTCTCGGAATGATGGCCGGATCAACTCGTATCTCGTTCTTCCCCGACTCAAGGACCTCGGCCAGATTCAACAATCCGTTCATCGCCATCCAAGGGCAATGCGAGCAACTCTTGCAGGTCGCGCCCACCCCTGATGTCGGCGCTTCCAAAAAGGTCCTGTGCGGCGACAGGGTGCGCATCTGGTGCAGAATGCCGTTGTCGGTGGCGACGATGTATTCCTGCGCATCCATACTCTGCGACGCCCGGATGAGTTGGGTCGTGGAGCCAACAAAGTCCGCCAGCTGAATGACCGCGCGCGGTGATTCGGGATGCGCAAGCACCTTTGCATCAGGATGTTGTGCCTTGAGTTCCTGCAGTTCCCTCGCCTTGTATTCGTCGTGCACGATGCACGAGCCCTGCCACAGCAGCATGTCGGCGCCGGTCTGCTCCTGCACGTAGTTCCCCAGATGCCGGTCCGGCGCCCACAGCACCTTCTTGCCCTGTTCCTTGAGATGCTTGACTACCGGCAGCGCGATCGAACTGGTCACCATCCAGTCGGCGCGTGCCTTCACTGCCGCACTGGTGTTGGCATAGACCACGACGGTGCGGTCAGGGTGCGCGTCGCAGTATGCGCTGAACTCGCCGGCGGGGCAGCCCAGATCGAGCGAGCATTCCGCCTTGAGGTCGGGCATCAGCACCCGCTTTTCCGGATTCAGGATCTTCGCGGTCTCGCCCATGAATCTGACCCCAGCGACCACGATGGTCCGGGCAGGATGTCGGTGGCCGAAGTTCGCCATGTCGAGCGAATCCGACACGATGCCGCCGGTGGCTTCCGCGAGATCCTGCAGGTCGGAATGCACGTAGTAATGCGAGACCAGAACCGCATCCTGCTGCTTCAGCAACCTTTTGATGCGTCCGATCAGTTCCGGTTTCTCGGCCGCGCTCGGTTCGCGCGGAACCTTGGCCCACGCCACGGCGGTGGGAGAGCCGGGATGTTCATAAGAAAACGGGATCCGTTGTTCGCTCATCGGGATTTGCTCATCGTGTGCGTCTCGCCGGTATATGCTGCGGCAATTCCAAGATCGCGGCGCGGTTGCTCGGTGAAAAGACTCTCTCTGCCGCATCCTGCCACGCCAGCCACTGGTAATTCAAATGCTCGCGCGGCTCGAGTTGGATATCGACCGGATGCGGAAGTTGCAAACCGAACACATGCTCGGTGTTGTGTGTGATGCCGGGCGCATAACGGTAGCGCCAGTGCGGATAGATCTCGTAGACGTTTTGCGTCTGCCAGTCGCTGAGCAAATATTTTCGCGCATCCAGTCCGGTCTCCTCGCGCACTTCGCGTAATGCTGTCTCCGTCAGCGATTCTCCGCTGTCGCGGCTGCCGGTGACGGATTGCCAATAACCCGGATGGTCGGCACGTTCCAGCAATAGCACTTCCAGTTGCGGAGTATGGATCACCACCAGCACCGAGATCGGTTGCTTGTAGTGTGTCATGACCTAGCTGAAGAACACCCAAAATGGCTTGCTGCGCTGCCGCCAATACACCACCGTATCGGCAAAGATGTCCAGCGCGATTTCCCTGTCGTTGGCGGAAAGGCCGAGCGTGTCGCTGGCGTTGCGCAACAGCAGCACATAACCGTTGGCCTGATGCCACGACAGGTCGCACAGCGCGTCGGCCAGCGCATCCCAATTCGCGCCGAATTCTGGCGGAAATTTTGCCGCAGCAGCCAGCGCATTGAGCAGGTTCTGCTTGCCCTTGACGCCTTTGAGGTCGGTATCGAACAGCGCAAATCCGGCTGCCTCAGCCGCGCCGCGCAAGGCTTCCATACTGCAACCCAGCGCATAGCTGCCTGCCGCTCCCCGGTTGCCCAATTGCTGCGCCAATGCGTTGGCGGGTTGTTGTGCCAATGTATCCATGGCTACTCCAGAATTCGTTTGAATGTCTGGTAATGATCGGCCGTATAGTAATACTCGTTGGCGTCCCCGCTGATGATGCGGCGCACTCCCCGGCTGTTCATGCCGGGGGTTCTCACCGTGTATTCGTGATAGTAGCCGCGCTGACGCTTTGGCAAGACCTGTTCGAAGTTGTTGAACACCGCCCCATCCCGATCAAAGGCAAACGGACCGCCCTGTTTGATGGCACGCAAAGTCTCGCGGGCTTCCGCGGGCAGATTTGCAACGGAGACAACGGGCAAACCTCCGGGATCGCCCGGTTCCGTTTGCAGGTTTTGACTCGATCCATAAGTCGCAAGGGGCAACCACAGCATCGCCGCAAAAACGACCCGCATCAGACGCAACATACGCAGCCCCATTATTCCTTGGTCATGGCAAGCACTTCAGCCGTGGTTTGTACTTGCTGCCGCAGACGGATGTGCAGATCGCGCAGCTGTCTTTCATCCACGGCACTCGGTGCCTGGGTCAGCAGACATTGCGCACGCTGGGTCTTGGGGAATGCGATCACGTCGCGGATCGAATCCGAACCGGTCATCATGGTCACGATGCGGTCCAGCCCGAACGCCAGCCCGCCGTGCGGCGGAGCGCCGTATTGCAATGCGTCCAGCAAAAATCCAAATTTAAGCCGCGCTTCTTCGGCGCCGATGTTCAGCGCGCGGAACACCTGCGATTGAACCGCCTCCTGGTGGATACGCACCGAGCCGCCGCCGATCTCCGAGCCGTTCAACGCAAGGTCGTAGGCCTTGGCCAGGCACTTTCCCGGATCGCTTTCCAGTAGGGAGAGGTGTTCGTCCTTGGGTGCGGTGAACGGGTGATGGCAGGCGTTCCAGCGCTTGGCTTCCCCGTCGTATTCGAACATCGGGAAATCCACCACCCACACCGGTTCCCAGGCGTTGCCGTTGGTGTACCCCTTTTCGTGGCCGATCCTGGAGCGCAACACGCCGAGCGCATCGTTGACGATCTTTTCCTTGTCGGCGCCGAAGAAGATGATGTCGCCGTTCGCTGCACCCGTGCGCTGCATGATGGTCTTCAGTGCGGCCTCGTGCAGGTTCTTCACGATAGGCGACTGCAGGCCGGTCTCGTTGAGTTGCGTGACATCGTTTACCTTGATGTAGGCCAGGCCCTTCGCGCCGTAGATGCCGACGAACCTGGTGTACTCGTCGATCTCGCCGCGCGAGAACGCGCTACCTCCCGGCACGCGCAATGCGGCGACGCGGCCGTTCTCGGAATTGGCCGCGCCGGCAAACACCTTGAACGCGACATCCTTTACCGCGTCGGTGACTTCGGTCAGTTCCAGCGTCACGCGCAGATCCGGTTTGTCCGAACCAAATCGCGCCATCGCTTCCGCATGGGTCATGCGCGGAAACGGATTGGGCAGATCGACATCCAGCGCCTCCTTGAACACCTCGCGGATCATCTCTTCCATCAATGCGGTGATCTGCATCTCGGTCAGGAACGAAGTCTCGATATCCACCTGGGTGAATTCGGGCTGGCGGTCTGCGCGCAGATCCTCGTCACGGAAACATTTTGTTATTTGGTAATAACGGTCGAAGCCGGCCACCATCAGCAGCTGCTTGAACAGCTGCGGCGATTGCGGGAGCGCAAAGAACTCGCCGGGATGCACCCGCGACGGCACCAGGTAATCGCGCGCTCCCTCCGGTGTGGACTTGGTCAGCATCGGTGTTTCGATGTCGATGAAACCGCGGCTGTCGAGAAAACGGCGGAATGCCATCGCCACCTTGTAGCGCAGCATCATGTTCTTCTGCATCTGCGGTCGGCGCAGATCGATGACCCTGTGGGTCAGGCGCACCGTCTCGGACAGGTTCTCGTCATCAATCTGGAACGGCAGGGGCAGGGCTGTGTTCAGCACCTCGATCTCGTGGCACAGGATCTCAATCTCGCCGCTGGTGATGTTCGGATTGGTGGTTCCTGCAGGACGGTGGCGCACCTTGCCGGTGATGCGCAGCACAAATTCATTGCGCACGGATTCGGCGATCCTGAACATGTCGGGCCGGTCCGGATCGCAGACGATCTGCGCCAGTCCTTCGCGGTCGCGCAGGTCGATGAAGATCACCCCGCCGTGGTCGCGGCGGCGATGTGCCCAACCGCACAGGCTGACGGTCTGGCCGAGTTGGTCGGTGTTGAGCAATCCGCAATAATGAGTTCGCATGATCCGGTATCAGTTTGAAATCAGGGTAATTGGGTGTGGGCGTGGTGCTTGCCGCTTTCCGAATCCGCGACTACACCCATTGAAACGATGGAGCGCAGTGCGACATCAACGGTCATCTTCAGCTCGATCGTGTCGGCCTTGCGCACATAGAAATAAAATCCGTTGACCGGACTCGGCGTGGTGGGAATGAAAACGGCGACATATTCCTCGTCCAGACGATCGATGACTTCTCCCGGTACACTGGTCTGGAACGCCAGCGACCATGCATCCGGGTGGGGATAGTGCACCAGCAAAACCTTGCGGAAGGAGTTTCCACTGCCGGACAACAAGGTATCGCTGACCTGCTTCACTCCCTTGTAGATGCTGTTCACAAAAGGAATGTGCTGCAATATGCCTTCCCAAATGGACAGCACACGCTGGCCCAGCACATTGCGCACCAGCATGCCGGTCAATCCCACCACGGCCAGCGTCAGAATGATGCCCCACCCGGGAATATGGACGCCCAGCAATCTGTCCGGATGCCAGGCATCCGGCAGCAGAAGCAGAGTCTGGTCCATTGTGCTGATCGTCAGATCCAGCACCCACAAGGTAATCCCAAGCGGGACCCAAACCAGCAGGCCGGTAATGAAATATTTCTTCATCGGCTAGTCAGTGCAGCCCGCCGCCGAAGCGGATTCGGAACCGGCGGATGCTGCCACCGGTTCGGTACCGGCTTCACGTTTCAGCGCATCCGGCTTTTCCATTTCAGGCCGCTTGGGTCCGCCCTTGAAATCGGTTGCGTAATAGCCGCTGCCCTTCAGCTGAAAACTGGCGGCAGTCAACTTCTTGGCAAAGGTCTCCTTGCCGCATTGCGGGCAAACGCCAAGAGGCGCATCGCTTATTTTCTGCATCACATCCTTATGCAAGCCGCAACTGGAACAAACGTAAGCGTAAATTGGCATCGCGTCTTCTCTTCGGGTGATTTTCAAAAGCGCGTATTATACCGGCAGCACAGCCCAACAGGATAGTCTCCTGGCCATCAAAATTTTCACAGCGCACGGATGCCAGAGCCGGAATCGGGGTAACCATTCGCCCGCAGGAACTGCGCATCTTCGGAGCGGATCGCATAGAGATGCTTGAATCGTCGCCTGTATCATGCAAAAATGTGAAGCTTGAACCTTCCGATATGGTCTCATCTGATGCTTTCATCACAGTACAAATTTCTATTGCTTTTCGTTCTTCTTACGCTGAGCGCAAGCGCATCGGCCTTGGGTATTGTAGGTACCAGCGGATACCAGCATGACACCCAGTCGACAGAATCCTGCGATTCGTGCCATGCAAGAAATCAAGTGGATGCTTTTAATGCAAGCAAAGCCAACGACTGCAACGAATGCCATTCGTCGGATGACAGCAACCCTGTCAAGCAAGTCGACGACAAAAAATTTGTCGATCCTTACGCAAACAAACTGACGGTCGCACCGCCACCCGAGGCCACTGCGGGGATGAGCGTGCCGATGTATTACGACGAAACGCGTATTGGCAAAGATCCGAACCCGATGGTGCTCATCCCTGCCGGCAAGTTCATCCGCGGCTCCAACAACCGCCTGCCCGATGAGGGTCCGCAATATACCGCCGAAACCAAGGCTTACTGGATCGATAAATACGAAGTCACCAATCTGCAATACAAGCAATTCATCGATGCCACCAAGCGCAAGTCGCCTTCCCTGTTCCGCAACCGCACTTATCCGCAAGGCAAGGTGGACCATCCTGTCGTTTATGTCTCGTGGTTCGATGCCCATGATTATTGCCAATGGGCCGGCAAACGTCTGCCGACCGATATCGAGTGGGAAAAGGCCGCGCGCGGCACGGACGACAGGGATTATCCGTGGGGCGATACCTTTGACGTGACCAAACTGAACTCTCCTGTGCGATGGGAATCCCTCAATATGCAGGGTGACACGACGCCGGCGGGTTCTTTCGAGGGCGGCAAAAGCCCGTATGGCCTGTATGACATGGCCGGAAACGTGTGGGAGTGGACGGATTCGTGGTACACGCAATATCCGGGCAACAAATGGCCGAGTGAAAATTACGGCGAGATGTACAAAACATTAAAGGGCGGCTCGTGGTGGGATTGTTCGTATTACCAGTGTGGCGTTTCGGCACCGGTGTTCAACCGCAGCTATTTCAAACAGAGTGTAAAAAACTCCAGTTTCGGTTTTCGGTGCGCTAAAGATGACAAATAAATATTTGATGGGCGGTATATTTTGCTTTGCGTTGGCGGGATGTGCCGCCCAATCTCCCCAGGGACAGCCTGCGGACAAAGCCGCAAATACGAACACGGCCAGAACTGTGGATTATGGCATGGTGCTGATCCCGGCCGGCGAATTCACCATGGGCAGCGACAAAGAAACAAATGAGGCGATGTGGCGCGGAGCCAATGCGCTGAATCCCTACGGATTCAAGGACAAGTTATATGTCGACGAGCATCCGGCGCATAAAGTGGTTCTTCCTGCTTACTATGTCGACAAGTACGAGGTCACCAATGAACAGTACCGCGATTTCGTCATAGCGTCCCAGCACAGTGTTCCCTACAACTGGAATAACGGATACAACCTGAGCAAGGAAATGATGGCCACCTTGCCGCTCGAGCATTTGCGCAAGATCGCAACCAACCAGTTCCGGCTGGATATGGACGTGACCAACATGACGAAAGAGGACCTGCTCGCCGAGCTGGACAAGGTCCAGGATTCCCGCAACACGCTCCCGGTAACGACGGTGACCTGGCCGGATGCCGACGCATACTGCCATTGGGCGGGAAAGCGTTTGCCGACCGAAGCGGAATGGGAAAAGGCCGCACGCGGCCCGCAGGGGTACGAATATCCCTGGGGAAACAGCTGGGATCCGAAAATGATCAACACCATGTCTGAAAACCCCGATCAACCGTATGCACCCGTAGGTTCCTATCCGGGCGACAAGTCAGGCTACGGCGTTTACGATATGGCGGCCAACGTAACAGAGTGGGTCGCCGATTGGTATGACGCCTATCCCGGCGCACCGGTCTCGGAAGAAAATAAATATTACGGCAAGAAGCAGCGTGTGGTGCGCGGCGGAATGACAAGTTCCGGGCATTATGATGCGCTCAGCATGGTGTTCCGCAATGCAAAACGCACCCACCTGCGACCCTATTCGGCATTGATCGATGTGGGATTCCGTTGCGCCAAAGATGCCAATTAAGCAGTTGCTTGCTGGTGTCGTTTGTCTGGCATTCACGGGCGGTATCGCCTGTGCCGCCGAGAACGCGGCTTCCGGAAAAGCAATGGTTCGCGGCATGGTGCTCATCCCTGCCGGCGAATTCACCATGGGCAGCAACAAAGCTGAAGATGACACCAAGTGGAAGGGTGCGAATGCGCTCAATCCCTACGGATTCAATGACAAGCTTTATGTCGATGAACATCCGGAGCGCAAGCTGTCACTCCCTGCTTACCTGATCGACAAATATGAAGTCAGCAATGCCGATTATCGGAAATTCACGACCGCAACCAGGCGTGCCGTGCCAGCCATGTGGCAAACGAATGGATATAACCTGACCAACAAATTCCTGGATTCATTGCCATTGGTCTATTTGCAACAAGTGGCATCCGACCGGTTCAAGCTGGACATGGATGTGACCGCCATGACGAAGAAGCAGCTGCTGGCCGAGTTGAAGAAGATCCAGGCAGTTCGAAACAAACTCCCGGTAACGACGGTGACCTGGGCAGATGCCGACGCCTATTGCCGCTGGGCCGGCAAACACCTGCCCACTGAAGCGGAATGGGAAAAAGCCGCGCGCGGCCCCGATGGCAACGAATTCCCGTGGGGAAATGACTGGGATCCCAAAAAGATCAACACCATGTCTGAGAATCCGGACCAGCCTTTTTCGCCGGGTGGATCTTATCCCGGAGACAATTCCTTCTATGGCGTATATGACATGGCGGCCAATGTTTCCGAATGGGTGGCTGATTGGTATAACGCCTACCCTGGCGCGCCGCCATCCGACAACAAGTACTATGGCAAGATCCATCGGGTGACTCGCGGCGGAATCACCAGTTCAGGCCATTATGATGCGCTCAGCCTGATGTTCCGTTCCGCCAAGCGCGCCCATCTACCCCCCGATAGTGCTTTGATAGACCTTGGGTTCAGGTGCGCCAAGGATATCAAGAAACCGTAACGGCCTGGCTCTGCTACGCGACGGGCCGATTACGGGTATAATGCGTCCGCCCTGCGCCCGACCAATCAACGCAGCGGTCTCGATCCACTCCCGATCCTTCCGATCACATAATACGTCTGCCTCGATTGGTGCGGCTCTTGCGAGCGGCAGGCCGTCGCAGGAGTCTTGTATTGCCAAACACTGAAATTTCCTTCGCCAGTCTGAATCTGGCACAACCCCTGATGCGCGCGATTGCCGACGCGGGCTACACGACCCCCACCCCGGTCCAGGCTCAGGCGATCCCGCAGGTACTGGCCGGCGGGGATCTGCTGGCCGGCGCGCAAACCGGCACGGGAAAGACCGCCGGCTTCACGCTGCCTATCCTGCAACTGCTGGCTGCAAAACCCGCTGCGAACACCCGCCCCGGCCGTCCGCGCTGCCTGATTCTGGTTCCGACCCGCGAGCTCGCCGCACAAGTGGAAGAATCGGTGCAGACCTATGGCAAATACCTGCCGCTTAGATCCATGGTGATATTCGGCGGTGTGAACATCAACCCCCAGATGAAGGCTCTGCGCGGGCAAGTGGATATTCTCGTGGCCACACCGGGAAGGATGCTCGATCACGCCGGGCAAAACACGCTAGACCTGTCCGGCGTCGAGATCCTGGTGCTGGACGAAGCCGACCGCATGCTGGATATGGGCTTCATACGCGACATCAAGAAGATCCTTGCGTTGCTGCCCAAAAGGCGCCAGAACCTGCTGTTCTCCGCGACATTCTCCGACGAGATCAAGAACCTTGCCGACGGGCTGCTGCGAAATCCCGGCTATATCGAAGTCGCGCGCCGCAACTCCACCGTCGAACTGATCGAACAGCGTGTTCATCTCGTGCCGCAGCGTCTCAAGAGCCACTTGCTTTCGCACCTGATCAAGCAAAACAACTGGAAACAGGTGCTCGTTTTCACCCGCACCAAGCACGGCGCGAACCGGCTGTCCGACAGGCTGAATGCGGACGGCATCCCTTCCGCGGCGATACATGGAAACAAGAGCCAGCCCGCGCGCACCAAGGCTCTTGCGCAATTCAAGGACGGTTCATTGCCGGTGCTGGTCGCCACGGATATCGCCGCGCGCGGGCTGGACATCGACCTGCTGCCGCATGTGGTGAATTTCGACTTGCCGAATGTGCCCGAAGACTATGTGCACCGCATCGGTCGCACCGGACGCGCGGGCAGCAGCGGCGAGGCAATCTCGCTGGTAGACCAGGAAGAGCTGCAATTTCTCAGGAATATCGAGCGATTGATCAAACGTCAGATCCCGGTCATAAAGACGGACAGCTTTGTGCCGCCCGCCCAGCTTCCCGCCGAAGTCCCGCGCCATCCGTCGGGGCAAAGACGCGATGGCGGCACGCGCACCCCAAGAACGGCCGACCGCCAACCGCGAAACAAGGGTCAAAAACAGCACAACCCGCTGCATCGTGAACAGCAACCGCGTGATGGGCGGCAAACCGGAAAGCCGCGCCAACCGCAGAAGACAACCGGACAGCGTCATCTTTCCGAAGCCGCGCGTCATCAGGCGATGCCGCAACCTGCGCTATTCTCGCCCAAGCCCGCAGTGCGCCGCGGCCGCCAATGACGGCGTAAACTTCGCTCAGAGACCGGCAAGAAGGCTTTATTTTCCCGGTCGGTTGCGCGTATAAACCGTCGCCTTGCCGTTTTCCATCAAAGTGAGCTTTTCGCCGTAAAGCTGATAGGGAATCGCATTCGCGCTGTGCTCCCCGCTGAGCTGAATGATGCCGCCGTTGGACACCGCATAAAAATATCTTTTACCTTTATAGTTGATCGTTCCGTTATTCTTGAACGTGATCGAGCCCGTCGCACTGTACCAAGTGCCCCTGAGGGCTTTTTCCGCTTTGGTGACCATTGCATGGGATCGTTCTGACGCAAACCCGGCATTGGACAGACCCAGGAGCAATAGCGCGGCAAGTATCAACAAGCGGCGTGAAACAATCATGGCGACCTCTCAAAAATTTAATCCTGCTGCGCACGTTAAATGCCCGTCGCGTTGTTTGTCAACGCGATAGTTTGCATTGATTCAAGCAGCCACCGCCCCGGATCCCAGACCGCTCATCGTCCATTGTCCGATACGATAGCGTATCAGACGCAGCGCAGGCAGCCCCACCGCTGCGGTCACACGCCGCACCTGGCGGTTCCTCCCTTCGCGTATCGACAGTTCCAGCCAGCGGGTCGGAATATGCTTGCGCTGGCGTATCGGCGGATCGCGCGGCCAAAGTGGTGCAGGCTCCTCGATCTCATGCGCCTCGGCAGGGGCAGCGTCATCCCGTCCTTGAGCAACACGCCGCGCCTGAGATTCGACAGCGCCGTTTCGTCCGGCACACCCTTTACCTGTACCCAATATGCTTTTGGCAATTTGTGTTTCGGGTCGGTGATCCGGTGCTGCAACTTGCCTTCATCTGTAAGCAACACCGATCCTTCGCTGTCGGTATCCATGCGTCCGGCGGGATAAACATCCGGAACGGCGATATAATCCGCCAGCGTCGGATGCGTGCCATCGCGGCTGAACTGGCAGATCACTCCATAGGGTCTGTTGAATGGCAGGACATGACCCATTACGTCTATCGCATTTCACCATTGGCCGGCAGGTGGCAAGTATACGAAGAAATGGTTATCCAATATTACGAAATGAACAAACATGACGAACCAAAAAATCATTTACACCCTGACTGATGAAGCGCCAAGACTGGCAACCTATTCTTTGCTTCCCATCATACAAACCTTTGCCAAAGCAGCCGGCGTGGTTGTCGAGACACGCGACATCTCCCTGGCCGGACGCATTCTCGCGAACTTTCCCGAGCAACTGACCTCCGCCCAGAAGATCCCGGATCAACTGTCCGAACTGGGCGAACTTACACTCAAGCCAGAAGCCAACATCATCAAGCTGCCGAACATCAGTGCATCGATCCCGCAGCTGAAGGCTGCGATCAGCGAATTGCAGTCGCAGGGTTACAAGGTTCCCGACTATCCAGAAGATCCCAAGACGAATGCCGAACAGGAGGTCAAGGTGCGTTATGGCAAGGTGCTCGGCAGCGCGGTGAACCCGGTTCTGCGCGAAGGCAATTCCGATCGCCGTGCCGCCGCCTCGGTCAAGCAATATGCGCGCAAGCATCCGCACCGGATGGGCAAGTGGGCTGCCGATTCCAGGACCCGCGTGGCGCACATGGACAGCGGCGATTTCTACGGCAGCGAACTATCCATGACCGTGCCGGAAGACGTCACCACCCGCATCGAGTTTACCGGCCGGAACGGTGAAGTTACCGTGCTCAAAGGCAAACTTTCACTCATGGCGGGAGAGATCATCGACGCCGCCGTGATGAACCGCCGTGCGCTGCGCCAGTTCTACGCCGAGCAGATCGCCGCGGCGAAGGAGGAGGATGTGCTGTTATCCCTCCATCTCAAGGCCACCATGATGAAAATCTCGGACCCCGTCATGTTCGGCCACGCCGTTTCCGTGTTCTTCCAGAAGGTGTTCGACAAACACGGCGCGTTGCTCAAAAAATTGGGCGTCAACGTCAACAACGGCTTCGGTGACATGGAAGCCAAGGTATTGGCGTTGCCGGAGGGAAAGCGCGCGGCCATCGTGGCCGACATCGCCGACTGTTTCAGGAACCAGCCGCCGCTGGCAATGGTGAATTCCGACAAAGGCATCACCAACCTGCATGTGCCATCCGACGTGATCATCGATGCGTCCATGCCGCCGATGATTCGCGACGGCGGCAAGATGTGGGGAGCCGATGGCAAGCCCTACGACACGCTGGCCATGATCCCCGATCGCTGCTATGCGGGAGTGTATGTCGCGGTGGTAGAGGATTGCAAACAGAACGGAGCGCTCGATCCCGCCACGATGGGAAGCGTGCCCAACGTGGGCCTGATGGCGCAACAGGCCGAGGAATATGGCTCGCATGACAAGACCTTCGAGATCGCCGGCGACGGCATGGTGCGCATCGTTGACTTATCCGGAAAGGTACTGCTGCAGCGGAACGTCGAACAAGGTGACATCTTCCGTGCCTGCCAGACCAAGGATGCGCCGGTCCGGGACTGGGTGAGGCTCGCCGTCACGCGCGCGCGCCTGTCCTGCACGCCCGCCATCTTCTGGCTGGACAAGAATCGCGCGCACGATGCGCAAATCATCGCCAAGGTCGAAGAGTATCTCAAGGATCACGACACGGCAGGGCTGGACATCAAGATCATGGAACCGGCGAACGCCTGCCGCGCCACGCTGGCGCGCGTTCGCCAGGGCAAAGACACCATTTCCGTCACCGGCAACGTGCTGCGCGACTATCTCACCGACCTGTTTCCCATCCTTGAACTGGGCACCAGCGCCAAGATGCTGTCCATCGTGCCGCTGATGAATGGCGGCGGTTTGTTCGAGACCGGAGCGGGCGGATCGGCACCAAAGCATGTGCAGCAATTCCAAAAAGAAGGCTATCTGCGCTGGGATTCCCTGGGTGAATTTCTGGCGCTGGGAGCATCACTGGAACATCTGGGCCAGAAATATGCCAATGCCAGGGCCCGGGTACTGGCAGTGACACTTGATCAGGCCGTCAGCAGAATATTGGAAGACAACAAGTCGCCCGCCAGAAAAGTCGGCGAGATCGACAATCGGGGCAGCCATTTTTATCTCGCCCTGTATTGGGCGCAGGCATTGGCCACGCAGACCTCCGATAAAGACATTCAGGGGCGTTTCACCTCCCTGGCGAAGACACTGGCCGACAACGAGGCCAAGATCAATTCCGAATTGATTGCAGCCCAGGGAAAACCGGTGGAGATGGGGGGTTATTACCACCCGGATTTCGACAAGACCTCGAAAGTGATGCGGCCCAGCGGCACCTT
>DATKAK010000025.1:0-3319 GCA_035498295.1 Gallionella sp.
CTTGAAAAGGCAAGACAATCTGCTGACCGGATCATCAAGGATGCCGAACGCGCGAGCGAGATTGTCCAGCGCGTCCGTGCGCTCGCGACCAAGGCCAGCATCCAGAAGGCGCCGCTCGACGTCAATAACGTCATTAACGAGGTCATCGCCTTGGTGCAACTCGAGTTGATCAGCCATCGGGTGTCGCTGCGGACGGAGCTCGCGCCCGCTCTGCCCTTGATCCTCGCTGATCGGGTCCAGCTGCAGCAGGTGATCATCAATCTGGCGATGAACGGGATTGAGGCGATGGAAATGGTCACCGACCAGCCGCGCGAATTGGTGATCCGGTCGCAGCAGCTGGACGACGCGCGCCAAATTCTTGTGACAGTGGAGGACCGCGGCGTCGGGATTTCCAGCGAGAACGCGGAGCGGCTGTTCGATGCCTTCTTCACCACCAAATCCAGCGGCATGGGCATGGGACTATCGATCTGCCGTTCGATCATCGAGGAACATGGGGGACGGATGTCGGCCGCCAACAATGCCGGGCCGGGCGCGACGTTTCAATTCACTCTGCCATTGCATCAAGAGGATACGTGGTGACCGGACGCTTAAAATGGCTGCGAGGTTCGCGAGGGCCAGCGGCTTGATCGGCTGGCGCAAGTGGCGCGCACTGAACTGGACCCCATTCGTGGGACCACGGGTCGTTGGATTTAAGGTGTAATCTGGCCTGCCTTTGTCCTTCAAGAATCAAGCCGCTTCTTGCTGCTTCTGCTTCTGCTGTGGGTATGTGGGCAACGCGTTTGCGTTGTCCAAGCGAAGCGGCATATCCACAGCCCTCGCCGCCGCCTCGATTTGGTCGATGCCGGCGCGCCACACCGCCATCGGCGTCTGGTTGTTCATCGCCTGGTGAGGGCGTCGAAAATTGTAAAAAGTCATCCAGGAACCGACGCCGGCCCGCGCCTCGCGGCCGTCGGCGTAGGCTTTCAGATGCACCTCTTCATACTTGATGGAGCGCCACAGCCGTTCGATGAAAATGTTGTCCATGAAGCGGCCGCGTCCGTCCATCGAAATCGCGACGCCGGCCGCCGCGAGCTTGCCGGCGAAAGCCTCGGCGGTGAAAGTGGAGCCCTGATCGGTATTGAAAATCCGCGGCTTTCCGAACCGAAGCAGCGCCTCCTCCAGCGCCGCCGCGCAGAAGCTCGCGTCGTTGGTGTTCGACAGCCGCCAGGAAAGAACCGCCCGGCTGGCCCAGTCGATGATCGCCACCAGATAGAGGAAGCCGCACGCCATCGGGATGTAGGGGTGAGTAGGCCGAAGGAGTTTCACCTTCGGCCCCTCTCAGAACCGGACGTGAACCTCTCGGCTCATCCGGCTCCCATCATCCAGCCTACGGCATGAATCCCAGCGACCAGTGAACGAATGCACCCGGCTGACTTTGCGCCAGCCGCTTGAGCATCTCGGCAGCCCGAGTTTTGTGGCCTGCCAGCCCCTTGTACTTGCGCATCAGCCATCGGATCAGGAACAGGTTCATGTTCTGCCACACCGGTTTGAGCGCCGATCCATGGAAGCGGCCATAATACTGCTGCCACCCCTTCAGGATCGGAGCGAACATGGTCGACAGATCGTCCATGCTCTTGTCGCTCTTCAGTTGCAGGTGCCATCCCCTAATCGTCTGCCGTATGGCCTTGAGGGCGTCGCGGCTGACTGCCGGGGAGAAATTCACGTAGACCCGCCCATACTTGTCCACCGCCTTGCGAGGCCGGAACGTATAGCCGAGAAACGTGAACTGGATATCGGGGTGATCCCCGGTCCGATTGATGTCCTTGCAATACACGATCCGTGTCTTGGTCGGATGCAGTTCGAGTTTGCAGGCCTGGAACCGCTCCCGGATGCGATCAAGCACGTATTCTGCCTGCCGTTTGCTCTTGCAGTGAAGCACCGCATCGTCGGCATACCGGGCATACCGGATGCCTGGCAGATGCCGCGTGACCCACAGATCAAACGCATAATGCAGAAACAGATTGGCCAGGATCGGTGACACGACACCTCCTTGCGGTGTGCCTTTGTCGCGTTCCAGGATCTGCCCGTCCGTGGTTTGCATCGGCGCTTTCAGCCAGCGTTCCACGTAGAGCAGGATCCACGGCTCCTGACAGTGCTTGCGCAGAGCCTTCATCAGGAGGTCATGATCGAGGTTATCGAACAGTCCCCGGATGTCGAACTCTACAACCCAGTCGTAGTCCCAGCAGCGGCGTCTGGTGACGGCAATGGCCTCCAGCGCCGATTTCCCCGGCCGATAACCGTAGGAATCATCGCGGAAGATCGGATCAAGCTGTGGCTCCAGCCACATCTTTACCGCCGTCTGCGCGATCCTGTCGGCCACCGTCGGAATGCCCAATATCCGGACGCCCCCTGACTTCTTCGGAATCGGCACAGCCTTCACCGGCGGCGGAAGATAGCTGCCGGAGCTCATGCGGTTCCAGAGTTTATACAGGTTGTCGCCCAGCTTCCGCTCGAACCGTTCGATCGTCTCGGCATCGATCCCCGCGGCTCCTTGGTTGGCTTTTACATGTAACCATGCCTCCCACATCAAGGTCTTGGGAATGTCGTATGGCTTGCAGGTCATGCAGGATTCCTCCCGGTTGCCCGGTTGATCCCCCGTGCCTGCCAGATGACACCGCCCCTTCGCTCCTCCGCCGTTACAGCGGTCTCAACGCTACTACGAGCGGCTCCGTCCCTTGGCGGCGCATCGCTACTATCGGCCTCGCCTTGCGGGCTTGTGCCTTTCGCTTGCCATCGCCGCCGAAGGTTCCCGCAGTTCAACGTAAGAGCCTGAAACAGGATCGCGCTGCCTCTATGCCGGACGCCGTCTGGCCCGTAAGCAGGTGTCGTCCAGACTGATCCCGGCGCAACATCACTCGCCGGTTTCGACGTCATCTGAGCGCTTTCGACACTTGAACGGCAGTTTACTGGTGTTCGCCTTCCTGTCCCTCACCTGACGCCTCGCGGCGCCTTTTCCGTAACGCTCACGACCCGGGCTTTTGACCCGCGCCGCTTACGGTGGTTTGCAACCTGCTCCTGCAAGCCGGTTGCGGGGGGCCAGCCCCCATCTCTCACGCCGCTTGCTGCGGCACACTGATGTCGGCGACCCACAGCCGATCAGGCCCTTCTGCCGCGAAGTTTCGCTCGACCAGGTCCGGTGCCTGGCGGGCGTCGCTCTTCACCGTGGTGATGACGAACTTGCGCCGGCTCACACCGGTAACACCGGCCCGTCGCATCAGCCGCGCGACCCGCTTGCGGCCAACACGAATGCCCTTGGCCACCAGCTCGGCATGGATGCGCG
>DATKAK010000026.1:0-20141 GCA_035498295.1 Gallionella sp.
TTGCCTGTGTCACTTGCCACGGACCCAACGGCAAAGGACTCGAACCCAATTCCGACATGTTTCCGGTGATAGGCGGCCAGAATAAGGAGTACTTGAGCAAGCAACTCGTCAATTTCAGGAAAGTCGACCGCACCAATAGTCCGAGCGGCATAATGAACAAGATTACGCTTAAGCTGACCGACAGCGAACTCGAGGCATTGGCGGAATATATCTCGGGCAGGTAGGCATGAAATTTCCGCCATCGCCAAATTTGCATTCTGTTAACATTTTCACGGAACATTGAGCTATCATTCGGCCCGCGCGGACAATTTTCGCGTTCAGGCAGACAATTAACACGAAAGGGTCAACATGGATTCAAAAATTCGCACGCTTATACTGTCAGTGGTAATCGCCGTGGTTTTGTGGTTGCTGGGCGGATTTGTTGTTGGTCATACACTCGGGATTATTTTCGTATTTTTAAGCATCATAGTGGTCGGCCTTGCAGCGGGCAGCTTGATGGACACTCCCGAGCCGACACACGGAGACAAATGACGACCCTGCCACGTTCCAAAGGATCGATTAACGCCACTTCACGGTGGCGTATTTTTTGGTAATCGACATCTGGCGATATTCCAGACTGAAAGAAATTCGAAATAGAAATTCAGGTATCTATTTGCTTTCTCATTTCGCATATACCGATGAACAAGCTGATCCCGTACCCTCTCTTCGTTCTCTCCGCCATCATTGCTTTCAACATCACCGCATTCACTGTGGTGCTGCAATTGGATATGCTGATCATCGAAGCGACACTTTATAAGGTCATTTCCTGGATGGTCACCCTGGGAGCTTGGGTGATCGTTTACCTCCTTCGCAACAGGTAACCCGACCTAGCTATTCGAGAACAGATTTCATCTGGCTTCTTCGCGCTGGCGCAGCTTTAGCCACAGCAGAGCACCGAACAGGGACAACACAAGCGCGCCCATCCAAAGAGGCAAGCGTGCCGGCTGGTTCCACTCCCGCCTTCGCTCATCGCGAAGCTTCGCATTCACTCGCCAATATTTGAGTTTGTTGTTTGCCATCACGTTGGCTTTGACGTTGCTTAGCCAGCTGTGCTGCAGCACATAATTTTTCGGATGATAACCCCACAGCCATGGAGAATCACGGCGCAGGATTTCCAGCATGCTGTCGATGATCGCCTGGCGTTCCGGGCTGTTGTCCATGTTTTTCATTTGTTCGAACAATTTGTCATATTCCGGGTTGCTGTAATTTGCGGCATTCTCGCCGCCCTTGCCCACTTTGGCTTGCGCGCTGCTCAACAGAAATAGAAAATTCTCCGGGTCGGGATAATCGGCATTCCAACCCCAGTAGAACATCTGGGTATCGCCCTTGCGGATCTTGTCCTGGAATCGGTTATAGTCTGTAATTCGCGCGACCAACTGCACATTGATCTTGGCGAACTGTTTGCGCAGCCAGTCCAGCCGCGCTTTGTCCCCGACTCCGCTCGCCGTGGTGTCCAGATTGATCACCAGCGGTTGCCCCGTCTGCGCATCCACGCCGTTCGGGTATCCCGCTTCCGCAAGCAGGTGCCTGGCCGTTTCGATGGGTTTGCGCTTTGGCGCTCCATCCACCCAGTCATACACATACCGATTGATGCCCGCCTCTCCCGCGCGATAGCCGAAGATGCCTGGCGGGATCGGCGACTGTGCGGCGATGCCGCGCCCATTCGCGAAGATCGAGATAAACTCCTCGAAATCCACCGCGATCGCAATCGCCTGCCGCAACTTGCGTGCCCGCTCGCTGTTTCCACCCACGACAGGATCAAGCCAGTTGAAACCGGTATACATGGTTGAAGTCGCCACGGAAGTGGACAGCCTGATACCCTGTGCTTTCATCGCGTCCGTCACCGTTGCCTCGCCGCCGACATTCACCTGGACCGCTTGGTCGAAACTGTCGGAGCTGATCCCCGATGCATCGTAGTAACCCTGCAAAAATTTATTCCAGTAGGGAATGGTTTCCTTCTCCAGGGTGAACACGATCTTGTCGATCAAAGGCAAGGGCTTGCCTGCATCAGCCAACAAGCCGGCGGCTGCATCTGCAGCTTCGCCTTCCGAGGGATAAGTCTCAATGTTGTAATAAGAATTTCGCGTCAGCACCATGCGCTGATTCGGGTTGTTTTCGGAAAGGTAATATGGTCCGCTACCCACCGGCCACCAATCCAGAACCAGGTTGCGTTCACGCATTCCGTCTTGGGCATAGAACCTCTCTGCCTCCGGCGGCATCGGTGCGAAGAATGGCATCGCCAGCCAGTAAACGAATTGAGGGTACTTGCCATGGATGGTGATCCGATAGGTGGTGTCATCCACCACCTGAACGCCGGACAAAGGATACTGGTTCAGATCGAGAAAAGCGTCCGGATTCTTCTTCAGTGTCTGCTGCAGCGTCGCGGCATATTCCTTGAGACCGACAATATATTCGCTCATCACGCCGAATATCGGAAGATGCAACTGCGGATTCGCAAGACGCTTGATCTGATACGCATAGTCGGCGGCCGTTACGATCCGCGTCCCGCTGTGAGGAAAATCGCTTACCGAATATTTATCGCGCAAATCTTCCGGCGTCAGACGGTCGTACTCCAGCCGGCCACGAGCATTTTGCGCAAACGCCGGATGCGGTTGATAGCGCATGTTCGGCTTGATGTGTATCTCATACACGCTGTATGCGATCCGTTCGGCCGGAGCACTTTCCGGAAGCGGGCGGTGACGCTTGTCAAGATAACGGACTGTCGGCATTTGTGCCGCGGCCAACGGTACCAGTTGATAGGGGCGCTTCAGATAATGATATTGCAGCGGAGGAGCGTAGATCTGCGCAAGGAATTCATACTCGTTCTCGCTGTATGCCTGTGCCGGATCGAGATGCTTTGGACGCTCGGTGAACGCGGTATACAGGATGGACATGCCCGCATCCGATGCGGGATAGGGATTATTCCACAGCCCGCCATCGCAGGCGGCGAGCGGCAGCGCCAACAGGATACAGACCCAACGTTTCATGGCGCAAGAGTTTATCCGAAACCTTGTGCTTCGAGGTAAGATTGCGTGACTTCGACCAACGGAAAACGCAATGGATCAAGACTGGCAGAATTTTCTGGCTTCCCGGGGCGCGCAGGTACAGGATGGCGTCGTCAGCGGTTTCGGCGATGCCGCTGCCGAGCGCATGGCCACCCGTGACGGCACGGTGCTGTGTGACCTGGGGCAGTTCGGCCTGCTGCGCGTCTCCAACACGGATGCGGAAACTTTCCTGCAGAATCTGCTGAGCAACGACATTCGCGAAGTTTCTGCAACTCGCGCGCAATTGAGCAGCTTGAACAGTCCCAAGGGCAGGATGCTGGCAACGATGCTGATCTCGCGCGAAGGCAACGATTACCTGCTGCAACTGCCGCGCGCATTATGCGAACCAATACGAAAAAAACTGAGCCTGTACGTATTGCGATCCAAGGTGAAGATCGGCGATGCAAGCAATGAAATCGTGATGCTGGGACTGTCGGGTATTGATGCGCAGGCGATCTTGCGCGCGAAGTTTGATGCGCCGCCGCAAGAGCACCTCGGTTGTTCCAGAACCGGGCTAGGCACGGTGATAAAGATCGGTGATATGCGCTGGCAGCTATACGCCGCGGCGCATGATGCGAACATGATTTGGGCGGATATCGGCCGCAAGGCCAGGCCGGTCGGCAGTGTTTGCTGGGATTGGCTCAACATCCATTCTGGCATCCCGGTCATCCTTCCTCAGACGCAGGAGCAGTTCGTCGCTCAGATGGCGAACTTCGATTTGGTCAACGGATTGAATTTCAACAAGGGCTGCTATCCCGGACAGGAAATCGTGGCACGCACGCAATATCTGGGCAAACTGAAGCGACGCATGTATCTGGCGCGTATCGACACGAGCGACTCGCCGCAACCGGGCGACGAACTGTTCAGCGCGGAGATGGAAGGCCAGCCCAGCGGAATGATCGTCAATTCGGCACCGGCGCCGGTCAGTGGCTACGACGTGCTGGCGGTAATACAGACATCCAGCTTTGAGTCGCAGGCGGTGCACTGGAATTCGCCACAGGGCGCGGCTTTGCAGTTCCTGCCGATGCCCTATTCTCTTCCAGCCGTCTGAGCTTCAATGTATCGAAACAAAACATGCCATCCTCCAGTCCTAACCCATCCTTCGGCCGCATCCAGTTGATCGCCCTGGCAGTAGTCGCTTTGGTTGCGATCAACAGCGCGTGGCTGAATCTGTTCGGCACGCTGGACAACCGACTGAGCGACTTTTTCGTGCGGCAAACCGCACAATCGCTCAGCCCGGATCCGGACATTGTGATCGTCGATATCGACGAGGCAAGCCTTGCAGCGATGCAGGACACGGCCGGAAGCTGGCCATGGCCGCGCGCGGTGCATGCAGAACTGTTGCAAGGTATTTCCCGGCAGCGACCGCGCGCGATCGTATTCGATCTCCTATTCAGCGAACCGGACCGCTATCGCCCTGAGAGCGACCAGTTTTTGAACGAAGTGCTGCACGACCTGCATAACGTGTATTTTCCAATGGCGCAGTTGGAAGGGAAACAGTCCTTGGGCGTACCGCTGGCGGAATTGGCGAAAACCATAACCATCCCCCATGCAGCCGATGCCGACCCGGATGCGCGCGCCATACTGCTTCCTCCGCAGGCCATTGCGACCGGGTCGTGGCGCGTCGGCCTGATCAACTTGACCGAGGATGCGGACGGCATCGCGCGGCGTTATGAAATGCGCCGCAATGTTTCCGGATGGCAGCTGGAGTCGCTGCCCGCGCACGTGATGAGCGATCTGGGCTATCCGATACCGCCACAACCATATATCAATCTGCACTGGCGCGGTGACAGCAACGCATTCAAACACATCTCATACAGTGAGCTGTACACCGACCAGTCGCTCCAGAAGCGGCAGCGCGATCCGCACGAACTGACCGGAAAGATCGTCGTCATCGGTACCACCGCTACCGGCTTGCACGACATCCACGCGACCCCGATATCCAGCATGTATCCGGGCGTGGCGATCCTCGCCACTGCGCTGGACAATCTGAAGAACCAGCGTTTCCTGCATGCCGCGCCACCTTATATCTCCCCACTGATCGCGGTAATGCTGATCATGCTTCAATTTCCGCTGTTTGTGCAGCGCCGCATTGATGTATTCAGGATCGGCGCCATGCTGCTGTTATTCAGCATTGCGTTGCTGGCATTGCAATACATGGCGATGACGAGGCTGTCTACTGTTGCGATGCTGACCCCTCTGCTGTTCGCGTGGGGTTTCTATTTTGCCGCAGCGCTCAGCGAATACCTGCGCGAAAAGAAATCGCGCGAACAGACAGTGCGCATCTTCAATCGATTCCTCGATCCGCGCGTGGTCGGTTCGCTGATTGCGCAGGGTGAAACACCGCAATCGCTGAGCGGCCAGGCGCGCGAAATCACCGTGCTGTTCTCCGACATACGCGGCTTCACTACACTTTCGGAAAGACGCTCGCCGGAAGAGATCGTCAGCCTGTTGAACCGTTACTTCAGCCTGCAGGTGGAAATCATCTTCCGCCACGGCGGCACGCTGGACAAATTCATCGGCGATGCAATCATGGCATTCTGGGGTGCGCCTCAGGACGATCCGCTGCATGCGCAGCATGCGGTGGCGGCCGCCCTGGAAATGGAACAGTCGCTGCTGCGATTCAAGGAAGAACTGGGCGGAGACGGGAAGGACTTCGACGTCGGCATCGGTATCCATACCGGAAAGGCTGTGGTCGGGTTCCTGGGTTCAGAAACGCGCATGGATTACACCGCCATCGGCGACACCGTGAATCTTTCCAACCGCATCGAGGGTCTGACCAAAGGTGTCGCGCGCATCCTGGTTTCCAGCGAAACCGCCAAACGCTGCATCACCGGCGAGGGCCGGAATGCATTTGACTTTAGTGCGGCCGGCTCTTATAAAGTCAAAGGTCGTTTACAAGAAGTGGAATTATTTACCCCTGTCCCGTCCAGCCCATGAGATATTTTTACGCACTCGTCGTGTACGCCGCAATAACTGCCCCGGCTTATGGCTGGCAGACCGCGTATGCCGTGCGCAACACCGAGATCAAGAAGCTCCCCTACAGCGACTCGGCAACGGTCGGAAAACTCGACGAGAAGGCCAGTGTCAGCGTCATGTCGCGCCAGGGAGGCTGGGTCAGGATCAGCAGCGCCAAGGGCAACGGCTGGGTCAGGATGCTCAGTTTGCGCGGCGACAGCACCACCAGGAAATCAGGAGACACCGGCCTGCAAAGCTTGATCAATGTCGGACGATCCGGCAGCAGCGGTATCGCGATGACCACCGGTGTACGCGGCCTGACCGAAGAAGACCTGAAGAACGCCCAGCCCAACCCGGAAGAATTTGAAAAACTGCAGAAATATGCCGCAAACAAGACCAGCGCCGAAAAGTTTGCGCGCGATGCAAAACTCAAGAGCCAGCAGCTCGATTATTTGCCGCAAAGCGGCAAATAATCGAGGAGGATAAGCCAATGTCAAACCGCACACTGTTATTCTTCTGTTTCAGCTTGCTGTGTTCTATCCCCGCGCGCGCATTTGATTTCGATTTCCAAAAAGCGCTGGATTTCGCGAAAAGCGCTCAACAGGCGACCAAAACCGTAGACGAGCAGGAAGAGATCGAGATCGGCCATGGGATCGCCACCAACCTGCTGGGAGCCTCACCCTTGTTGCCGGACAACAGGGTGCAGCAATACGTCAACCATGTGGGGCGCTGGATAAGCCTGCACGCAGAACGTCCCGACCTGCCCTGGCAATTCGGCGTGCTGGATAGCACCGACGTGAACGCATTCGCCACTCCCGGCGGCACGATCTTCATCACCAACGGTCTGTTGCAAAGACTGAACAATGAATCGGAACTGGCCGGCGTGCTGGCACACGAAATGGTGCACGTGTTGCGCAAGCATCATCTGGCGGCATTGCAGGAGTCGGCACGCATGGACATTGCTTCCGAGCTCGCGGGCGAAGCGCTCAAGAACAAGGCAGACCCCGCCGTCATGGAAAAAGCCATCAAGGCGGGAACGGAAGTGTATGCGCGCGGACTGGACAAGGACGATGAATTTGAGGCGGATCGCATGGGCATCGTGATCGCAACGCGCGCCGGGTATGATCCTTACGGTCTGCCTGCCGTACTGCAAATGCTCGATGCGAACAGCGCGCAGGATTCCTCATTTGCGCTGATGTTCAAGACCCATCCGGCACCTCAGGACCGCCTTAGCCTGATCGACAAGGAAATGGGCGATCGTTTCGATGCATATGCCGCTCCGGCACAAGCCGACAAGCGCTTTATCAGCGAAATGACGCGGCGCAAATAAGCGGGAACCGGAATGCAGAGTCAGCTAACGATACATTCGATACATTGCAGATGCGCAAACTTCAGATTTGCTCACTTCACGGCTTTTCAATACAGGCAATAGCTCTGGCCGACTCGAGCGAACCTCACGGCAGGACGACGATGCGCATGCAATTCAATAAAGAATGCTGCTCCGCCGTCACTTTACCTTTAATTCATTCCTGACGGATTTGACGCCAATGACGCCGCGTGCAACCTCGGCGGCCTTGCTGACGTCGGATTTGGAACTGACAAGACCGCTCAATTCAACCTCGCCCTTGACCGTCTTTACACTGATATCGAGCGTCTTCAAATCAGGTTCGTTGAATATCGCCGCTTTGACCTTGGTGGTGATCACGCTGTCGTCAAGAAATTCACCGGTGCTCTCCTGCGTCGGAGTGGATGCGCAAGCCGAAGCGAGCAGCAACGCGAAGACCATAAAGAACGAGAAGAAGTATTTGTTGATTTGATTCATGATCAGTCTCCAATATAAACTCCAATATAAAAACATCCAGAATTTTAAACCCTACACAAAGACCAATTTAGCAGTCTATGATCGAATGCGGTTCATCATCAATCGGCACCAAATTTTTCAGCAACACTGCCCCGCCTAGCGTCGTCGTCCGGCTATGCTACAGCTTCATCGTCATCTTGATGTGTGGCAACCCTGCATCGATGAACTCCTTGCCCTGTTCGGCAAAACCAAAGCTGCGATAGAACGGCAATGCGTAAGTCTGTGCGTCCACGTCCACCTGTTTGTAGTCGTGCGCGCGTGCATAATCAAGCAGCGCTTCCATGATCGCCGTGCCGACTTTTTGCTTGCGCCATTGCGGCAGCACGGAGATGCGCCCGATGTGACCGCTGGCAGACATCCTTCCGCAGCCTATGGCATCGCCTTGATGACTGAGCGCAAGCGCGTGGCGGCAACTTTCATCCTGCCCGTCCCATTCCAGATCGGCGGGAATGCGTTGTTCGCGAATAAATACCGCCTCGCGTATCGATTTCAATAACGGCTCGCCGTCGTGCCAACAAACGAGACTGACGGTAAAAGGATTCCCCATGCCTGTATCCCCCTGGAATATCACTCGAAGATTTCGACAGCCGTTCCTGCGGGTACTATATCAAACAATTCGATCAAATCGGCATTGCGCATCCGGATGCAGCCATGCGAACCGGGTATGCCGAGCGGCACCGAGTCTGGCGTGCCGTGAATGTAGATATAACGGCGCATGGTATCGCAATCCCCCAGCCGGTTGAAGCCCTTTTCCAGGCCGGACAGCCACAGGATGCGCGTCAGCATCCAGTCACGGCCGGGGGATTTTTCTCCCAGTTCCGGCGTGTAGATCTCCCCGGTGGGACGGCGGCTGACGAATACGGTATTGTCAGGTAATCCAGCGCCTATCTTGGCGCGGATGATGTGTTTGCCGCGCGGGGTGCAGTGGCTTCCAGACAGTTCGCCTACGCCCTTTGCAGAGCTGGACACCGCATATCGATGCATTACCTTGCCGGCGTCATCCAGCAATTCGAGCTGTTGTTTGGAAATATAAACGTTGATCTTCACGAAGCCTTTTGCTGCGCGCGGCGCGCCGAGAAAAAATCGCTGAGCATCAGCCCGCATTCGCCCCTCAGCACGCCGCCCTCCACTGCGGTATGGTGGTTCAGGCGCTGCTCGGCAAACGCGTCCATCACGCTGCCGCACGCGCCGGTCTTGGGGTCGCTCGCGCCGTATACCAGGCGTGCGATGCGCGCGTGCATGATCGCGCCCGCGCACATCAGGCACGGTTCCAGCGTGACGTACAGTTCGCCGCCGACCAGCCGGTAATTGCCGATATTTTGCGCGGCATCGCGCAGAGCCATCATCTCGGCATGGGCGGATGGGTCGTGGCGCGAGATCGGCGCATTGAAACCGCGCCCGATGATCTCGCCATCCAGCACGACCACCGCACCCACCGGCACTTCGCCGGCCGCCTGCGCCCGGCTTGCCAGTTCCAGCGCGAGGCGCATGTAATCCTCATCGGTCACAGCCGTCGATTTTGATACCGCAGGCAACATGGTTTGAACGGCCTATCCTGTGTAAACGGGCAGCAACCGTAGCACAACTGTGGCGGTTTGACGAGGGCGCGAAGATGCTTGCCTTTAGCGCGTTTTTTGACAAGAATGTCACCCTCTCAAGCGAATCCACTTATGTCAGAACACAAAGTTGCAGATTTTTCCCTGCCTGCCACGGGTAACCAGACTTTCACCCTATCCGGCGCGCGCGGCAAGCATCTGGTCATCTACTTCTACCCCAAAGACAACACCCCGGGCTGCACCACCGAGGCGCAGCAATTCCGCGATCTCTACGCAAAATTCAAGAAAGCGAATTGCGAAATAGTGGGCGTTTCGCGCGACAGCCTGAAGTCGCACGAGAATTTCAAGGCCAAGTTCACCCTGCCATTCGAATTGCTGTCGGATACCGGTGAAACCGCATGCAAGCTGTTCGGAGTGATCAAGCAAAAGAACATGTATGGCAAGCAAGTGCGCGGCATCGAGCGCAGCACCTTTGTGGTCGACAAGAACGGTATGCTGCGGCGGGAATGGCGCGGCCTCAAGGCCGAAGGCCACGCGCAGGAAGTGCTGGATTTCGTAACAAATCTCAATTAAAGGAAGCTCATGTCCCCACCAACACGCGCCAAATCGGTAAAACAGGAAACGGATACCGATATCAAACTGTTCGTGCTGGACACCAATGTATTGCTGCATGACCCGACCAGCCTGTTCCGCTTCGAGGAACATGACATTTGCCTGCCGATGTTCGTGCTGGAGGAACTGGACAACAAGAAGAAAGGCATGACTGAGGTTGCCAGAAACGCCCGGCAGGCAAGCCGTTTCCTGGATCAGATCGTCAGCGATGCTCCCCACAAGATAGAAGAAGGAATCGCGCTCGAATCCCCCGCGAACAAGAATTGCTCCGGACGCCTGTTCCTTCAAACCAGCTCGGTCAAATACGAGCTGCCCCAGAATCTGGAACTCGGCAAAGCGGACAACGCGATTCTCGGCGTCGTGATCGGACTGCAAAAGCAACAGCCGACCCGGTCGGTCATCCTGGTCAGCAAAGACATCAACATGCGCATCAAAGCGCGCGCGTTGGGGTTGGAAGCGCAGGACTATTTCAACGACAAGGTGCTGGAAGACAGCGACTTGCTCTATACCGGGGTGCTCCCGCTGCCCGACGATTTCTGGGACCGGCACAGCAAGGACATGAAGTCATGGCAAAAAGATGGTCGTACGTATTACCAGATATACGGACCGCTGTGCGCCGCATTTTTTGTCAACCAGTTCGTCTATCTGGAAAACGGATCCGCGCCGTTCTATGCCATTGTGCTGGATCAGAACGACGAGACGGCCCAGTTGTGCACACTGACCGATTACACACACAGCAAGAACAATGTATGGGGGATCACTGCACGCAATCGCGAACAGAATTTCGTGCTCAACCTGCTGATGAATCCGGAGATCGATTTCGTAACGTTGCTGGGTCAGGCAGGTACCGGCAAGACGCTGCTGACGCTGGCTTCAGGTTTGTTGCAAACGCTGGAAGCCAAGCTGTATTCAGAGATCATCATCACCCGAGTCACGGTACCGGTTGGCGAAGACATCGGATTTTTGCCCGGGACAGAGGAAGAAAAGATGACTCCCTGGATGGGCGCGCTGGAGGATAACCTGGATGTACTGAACAAATCCGACGAAGAAGGGGGCGACTGGGGTCGCGCGGCGACACGCGACCTGATCCGCTCCAGGGTCAAGGTCAAATCCCTGAATTTCATGCGCGGGCGCACTTTTCTCAACAAATATGTCATCATAGACGAAGCGCAGAACCTTACGCCCAAGCAGATGAAGACACTGGTGACCCGCGCAGGCCCGGGTACCAAAGTGGTATGCATGGGCAACATCGCACAGATCGATACGCCTTATCTCACCGAAGGAAGCTCCGGCCTGACCTATGTGGTGGACCGCTTCAAGGGGTGGAAACACGGCGGCCATGTCACGCTGTTGCGCGGCGAAAGGTCGCGTTTGGCTGATTATGCCGGTGAAGTTCTATAAGCTGCAATTCGATTAAGATAACAAGGCGGATGTTCCAATTCGTAAAATTTTTGCGGGGAATCTTCTCGCCAGCTGGCGAGCGTTTGGATGACAGTTCAATGACAATGCCGATTACAAAATCCGATGCCGAATGGCGCGAAGAACTGACCCCCGAGCAATACCAGGTTTGCCGCAGGTGTGGCACCGAGCCGCCGTTCACGGGCGCATATTGGGATTGTCATGATACGGGAGTCTACCGTTGCGTGTGTTGCGGCAGCGCCTTGTTCGACTCTGCGGCCAAATTCGATTCGGGTAGCGGATGGCCGAGTTTCTGGCAGCCCTATACTGCCGAAAATGTCATGTCGCGCACGGACACCAGTTACGGAATGAAGCGCGTCGAAGTGTGCTGCAGACAATGCGGATCGCACCTTGGACATGTATTCCCCGATGGCCCGAAACCCTCCGGACTGCGTTTCTGCATCAATTCTGCCGCGCTTGTTCTTGATATAAACCAAACCCCTCAAGCATCGCCATGAAGCTGCTGTTCGATTTATTTCCCGTCCTGCTGTTCTTTATCGCCTATAAATTCGGGGACATCTTTATTGCCACATCGGTGGCGATCGCCGCAACGATCGCCCAGATCGCCTGGGCCAAGTATCGGCATGGCAAAGTTGACATGATGTTGTGGGTGGCTTTTGCCATCGTCGCCATGTTTGGCGGGGCAACCTTGTGGCTGCATGACGAGAACTACATCAAGATCAAACCTACGGTGCTGTACTGGATATTTTCCTCGATCCTGCTGTTCTCGAATTTGCTGTTCCACAAGAACCTGATGCGCGCCATGCTTCATGAAAAAATCGCCCTGCCCATGCATGCTTGGAACCGTCTCAATCTGAGTTGGGGCCTGTTCTTTGCGGTGCTCGGTTTTATCAACTTGTATGTGGCTTTCAACTTCTCCACGGATACCTGGGTAAATTTCAAACTGTTCGGCTTCACCGGGTTGATGGTGGCTTTCATCCTGGCGCAAGGCGCATGGCTGGCGAAATATGTGGATGAAAAGAAAGAACACAACTGATGGAGGCAAAGTAGATGTGGTACGCGATCATTGGTCGGGACGAGCCTGATAGCCTGGGAAAGCGCATGGAGGCTCGGCCGGCACATGTTGCACGTTTGCAGGAATTGCAAAACCTGGGACGCTTGCTGCTGGCGGGTCCCTTCCCTGCGGTAGACGCCAACGATCCGGGAGAGGCGGGATTTACCGGCAGCCTGATCGTGGCCGAATTTCCCTCATTGTTCGCCGCCGAGGAATGGGCGAAAGTCGACCCATACGCAACGGGCGGGGTGTTTGCCGAAGTTCATGTGCAGCCGTTCAGGAAAACATTTCCCCAGTGAATCAAATCCAAAATAAGATGCGCGCGCGTCTTGCCGTGCTCAATCCGACCGCCCTGGAAATAATTGATGAAAGTCACAAGCATGCGGGCCATGCCGGCGCTCGCGGCGGAGGCGGACATTATGTGCTGAACATCGTTTCGGCGCAGTTTTCCGGTAACAATACGGTTGCACGCCACCGTATGATATATTCCGCACTTGGAGAGTTGATGAAGCGCGAAATACACGCACTCACCATACAGGCGCATACGCCCGATGAAATGTAATTGTCGATTTTTATCCCTAGGAAGAGGACTCAGCATGTTAAAAACCGGAATATTCGCAGCACTGGCAATAGTAAGCGCACTGGCGGTTAACCCTGCTTTTGCGGACGACAAATCCGCCGCCATGGTGAACGGCGTTTCCATTCCTCAATCCCGTGTGGACATGCGCGTCAAGATCGCCACTTCACAGGGTCAGCCGGATACCCCGGAGTTGCGCAAGGCGGTGCGTGATGACATGGTTAGCATGGAAGTAATTGCTCAGGAAGCGAAAAAAAAGGGACTGGACAAGGATCCCGAGGTCATTCAACAAACTGAACTGGCCGATCAGTCGGTGCTGGTCAGCGCATTCGTTCAGGATTACGTAAAGAATCACCCGATCAGCGACGATCAGCTCAAACAGGAATATGACAAGTTGAAAGCCAATCTCGGAACCAAGGAATACAAGGCCAGCCATATCCTGGTTGACTCGGAAGACGAGGCTAAAGACATCATCAAGCAACTGGGCAAAAAGGGTAATTTTGCAAAAATTGCGCAGGCAAAATCCAAGGATGCCGGCTCCGCAGAGAGAGGCGGCGAACTTGACTGGGCGGTCCCCTCCAATTTCGTTCCGCCCTTTGCCAATGCTCTGTTAAGCCTGAAAAAAGGCGCATACACCAAGGAACCGGTGAAAACCCAATATGGCTGGCACGTCATCAGACTGGATGATGTGCGCGACCTGAAAGTACCGTCGTTTGAAGACCTCAAACCGCAAATTCAGCAACGCCTGCAACAACAATCCATCCAGGAATATGTGGCAGAATTACGCAGCAAAGCCAAGATAGAATAACGATTTAACCGTACAAAATCTCCCGCAAAAGGACGCCTGACAGCGTCCTTTTTTTTCGTTCGAACCCTCCGTAATCGACGATACGCCAACGAAATCAGTCATGTTTTCGACAATGCTTGTGTTGCAATATTCAATAAATACATTAAAAAATACCCTTATTCTATTGATTTATTGAAAAATTTAATTAGAATTCGCCCGTTGGCACGCTCCATGCGATATATGTATCGGAATGTATCGAACAAATTATTTATAACGATTAACAGATATTGCTCAAGCGAACCGGAAATATTTGATTACAAATTCCAGAGCGCCGAAGAAGGTAACCAATGCATCCAGCTGAAATTAAAAAAATCTGCTCCAGGGCCATCAATCCAGGCATAAGTGTTTGTCTGTTGCTGATCTTGCCGCAGATCGGCTGGGCGGCAGGCACCCCCTCGGGAACCTCCATTTCCAACTCGGCAACTTTGACCTACTCGGTCGGCGCAGGCCCTACCAATACCGCGACCAGCAATGCGGTGTCGTTCATCGTCGACAAGAAAGTTAATCTGCTCGTTACCGAAGTCAGCGGATCACCCACATCGGTGGGCATCGGACAAACCGGAGCGGTAACCACGTTTTCCGTCATCAATCTGGGTAACGATCCGCAAGGATTTGCTCTGGCTGCCGCCTTGGCCGCGGGTAATCCAGCCTCCGGAGGCACCCCGCCATTTACCACCAACGATTTCAGCGCTACCGGGTTGCAGGTGTTCGCCGATTCGAATGGAAATGGCGTCTATGATGCAGGCGTCGATACGGCAACTTCCATTCCGACTTTGGCCGCCGACGCTTCCCAGAAAGTGTTCATCGTGGCCGACATCCCCGGAACCGCAGCAGCCGGCCAGCAATCGGTGGTCAGCCTGACGGCAACCGCAGTGGTTCCCATAACCTTGGCCCCGTTATCCCAGACGCCGGGTGTGGATACTCCCGGGGTGGATGTGGTGTTCGCCGATGGCGCGGGTGTAACGGACGCTGCACTGGATGCTAAGTATTCCGCATATGGCGCATACCTCGTCAACGGCGTGAATGTAACCCTGACCAAAACCGTTGCGAGCATCGTTGACCCGAATGGAACCGCTGTGGTGATGCCGAAAGCTGTAATTACCTACCAGATCGACGTCGATCTCTCCGGAAGCGGAACCGCAGACAACCTGGTGATCACCGATCCGCTTCCCGCCAACACGACTTACCTTGCAAACAGCATCTCGATCACCTGCATTTCGGGAACGTATGCCGGGGGTGGAGCTTGCGGCGTCGGCACGATCAGCGCTCCTCAGCCGCCTGTTTCAAAAGGCGACCTCGATACCGATGGCGATTATGCGGATTTCAATTTCACCTCCGCAAATGCAGTTACCGTCACGCTGGGGAATGCGACCTCCCCGGCGAAATCCATCATCACATTTAAAGCAACGATCAACTAACCCTAAGGAGACCCCCATGCAAATTTCCCGTTTATTGCTCATCACCACCCTGCTTTCCATGTTGGGCGGTTTTTCCGCAACCGTCCAAGCTGCCGGCGATGCCATCAAGGTTACCAGCATCGCCCAGGTCGAAACCGAGGTGATTGGCAAGGATGGCAAAAAATCGCTCGTGCGCACCCCTGTTGAAAAGGCCATCCCCGGCACCGAGGTGATCTATACCACCACGTTCCAGAACCTCATCAAGAAACCGGTCGGCGATATCGTCATCAACAACCCGGTACCGAATGCCAGTGAATACAAGGCGGGCAGCGCATTCGGCAAGGATTGCGACATCCTGTTCTCGGTCGATGGCGGCAAGACATTCGGCCACGCCGAAGAGTTGACGATCAAGGATGAGGGCGGAAAGCCGCGCCCCGCGCTGGCCAAGGAATACACCAACATCCGCTGGATATACAAAAAGCAACTTGCACCGGGGAAATCCGGCGAAGTCGGCTTCCGCGCGGCGATCAAATAACAAGAGGCAAATGACGAACTGATCATGAATCCATTCCATTCGACTTATCCAGGGCGTTATCTGATGCCCGAACCCATGACGGATCCCCCGTGGATCCGCTCGCCGTTTTCCGAGCGGGGCCTGACCACTGGTTCAGGTCCCCCATAAGACAAGAAGATGCAGAAATTATTTTTTAACTCAAGCAGTCATTTTTAAAGCAGTACTTCAAAAGGAGAAGCAAAATGAAATACTTTACGACAACTGGTAGTCCCCCGGGATTCATCGCGCTGCTGTTCGGCGCGATGATGCTGGGATTGGTATCGCAAGGTGCGCTGGCGGCAGGTACGCTGTCCGGTACCACCATCAGCAACTCGGCCACGCTGGATTACAGCGTCGGCGGTTTTGGGCAAGCTCCGGTTACCTCCGCACCATCCACATTCGTGGTGGACAACAAGGTCAACCTTACAGTGTCAAAACTCGCAGACGCGACGATATTGCCGAACTCAACCAATCAGGTCCTGTATTTCCAGGTGACCAACAACGGCAATACGAACCAGAGTTACGCGCTGTCGACATCGGTGAACGGGGTCCCCACGGCCACCATGACCAACATCCGCATCTACAACGATAACGGCGCTACTCCGGGCGTATATGACGGAACGAACACGCTGTATGTTGCAGGAGCGGCCACCGTTGCACCGGACGGCAATATCAAGGTGCTGGTCTTGGCTGATCAAACGGCACCGACTGCGGTAAACGGGAATACTGCGGCTTATAACCTGATCGCACAGACCACCAACGCGGGCACGGCTACCATAACCGCAAACAACAGCGGTACCGGGAATACGGCAGGTGTAGATGTGGTATGGGCCGACATCGCGGGCAGCGAAGCAACTGATACAGCTACAGATGGCAGACATTCCGCTTTCGCGACCTATACGGTAGCGATCACGGTGCCGACTGTCGTCAAGACCGCTGCGTTATTGTGCGATCCGTACACTGCCACCTTGGCGAACGCGAAGAATATTCCGGGTGCCATGACGCAGTGGACCATCACCGTCAACAATCCCGGCGCTACGCCTGTCATACTGACGACCATCTCCGATGCGTTGACGAATGTGACGCTTGATCCTGGTCAGGTAGGCTCGCTGACTGCTCCGGTCAGTGCCGCAACTTGTGTACCGGGTGCAGCAGGTCCGACTGCAACTGGCTTCCATGTGACAGCCAGTGCTAACCGGAACATCGGCGGCACGGTCAATACAACCAGCCACTATTTCACGTCAGCAAATGATGCAGATGGCGTGGACGAGAACGCCGGCACGATCACGGCCACGTTCGCCACTGTGCTTCCTGTGGACGGTGCCCATCCAACGGCTGGTCAGCTGAATGCGGGCGAAACCGTGACGATCATTTTCAATACCACGGTGAATTAACAAAAGCATATGGCGCAGTTGGCCAAAACCTTGCTCTCCACCCGTCTGGTTCGCCGGGCGGGTGATGGGCTTTTGCGTGTGCTGCCCCGGCTTGCCGCGACAGCCCGCTTTTTTGTGAACGCGAGCCGTGTTCACAAAAAAGCGCTGATGTACATCTGCCTGTGCATCTTCACTTCCGCTGCCTGGTCGGCGCCTGTTACACCGCCGGGCACGCTGATCAGCAATACAGCAACTGCCAATTTTTCGATCGGCGTGACCCCGGCAACCAGCAACAGCAACACAGCCCAGGTGACTACCGCGACCTGTATCGCAGTCGGCGTGAAGGTCGAACTGCTGCAGTACAATCCGGCCGGAGCCGCAGTACAAGTGGAACCGGGCTGGTATTCGACCGACGGAACGACCGCTTCTGTGAATGCACTGACGAACCCGATCATGATCGGCGGGGCGTCAACAAACTTGCCGGCCAGCGTGAACCTGTCCCCGGTTGGCTCTGCAGGTTACGCGCGCAACGAGACCATCATCGTGCGCGTGATCAGTTACGATGCAAATATCAACAGCGCTGCACAGGATTTCGTCTGGGTGACGCTGACCACCTCCGGCGGCGACAGCGAGCTGGTCAGATTGACCGAGACCGGCATCTCGACCGGAGAATTCGTCGCGGCCGTGCCGGCCGCAACCGGTGCACCTGTGGTGCATGACGGCACACTCTCGTTCCCGGCCAACGCGCACAACCAGACCATCACTGCAACGTATAACGATTCCAACTGCAGCCCCGCCACGGTAGCGAATACCAGCGGACTGGTCGATCCGTACGGCATCGTGTTCGACTCCGCTACCGGCGTCGCGGTTGACGGTGCTCAGGTCACCCTGATCGACACCTCGACCGGCCTGCCGGCAAATGTGTTGTGCGACGACGGCGTCACCCCGTTGGTGACAGACCCGGTTACACACAGCATTACATCCGGCTCGCCGACCAATTGCGATCCCGGCATCAGCGGGAACGGATATTTCCGCTTCCCGCAAGTGAGTGCGGGGCAAAATTATCGACTCGTCGTCGTACCGCCGTTGGGCAATGTCTTCCCGTCGGCGGTGGCTCCCGCAGGCCTGCCCGCCAGCATCGGCTCGCCGGGTTCGCCGCCGGTCATCCTCGGCACCCCCGGCGCGGGAGGTTCTTACGGCGATCCTTTCTTTGTAGCTGGGTCGGCACTGAAGGTCGACATCCCGGTCGATTCCGGCGGCAAGACCCTGACGATACTGAAGACGTCCGACATGACCACGGCCGGCATCGGCGATTTCGTGCCATATACGCTCACCATCACCAACAACACGGCCATGCCGTTCGCCGGAGCGCAGATCGCCGACTATCTGCCGCCCGGCTTCCGCTACCAGAAAGGTTCGGCGCGCCAGAATGGCGTTGCGATACCCGACCCGGTGATCTCCGCCGATGCAAGCACGATGACCTTCAACCTCAGCCTCGCCGCTTCGGCTACCGCAACGGTTCGCTACGTCGTCGAAGTGACCCCTGCGGCTCACACCGGCGCCGCGGACAACACCGCTGCGGCAACCGGCGGCCTCACCTCCAATACCGCCCATGCCAGCGTGATCGTGACCCAGGATCTATACAGCGACAAAGCCTTCCTGGTCGGACGCGTGATCGACGGCTCGTGCGACGACAAGGTGGAAAACGATGCCAAGGGCCTCGCGAACGTGCGCATCCTGCTGGAAGACGGCACTTATATATTGACCGACCAGGAAGGCCGCTGGCATATCGACAATCTGCGCCCCGGCACCCATGTCGTTCAACTGGACCTGGATTCATTGCCGGATGATTATGAGGTGGTCGCCTGCGAAAATAACGACCGGTTTGCCGGGCGCACCTACTCGCAATTCGTCAACCTGCAGGGCGGCACGCTATGGCGCGCGGACTTCTACGTGCACAAGAAGGCACCGGGATCCGCGCTCATCAAGCAAACCCTGAGCGCGCAAGCGGCAGATGACTCGACCATCGTGTCGCTGGATTTGGACAGCAGCGCGGATGTGACGGGCTACTCGGCTACCGTGATGCTGCCCGAGTCGGCGAAATACGTATCCGGCAGCGCAACACTGAATGGGAAACCCGTCGCCGACCCAGATCGAGTGGAAAACGCGCTGATCTTCCGCAGCCAGGCGCATACGGCGCACTGGCAGGATCACTATTCCTTCATGGTAAAAGACGTTGCAGTGGACGCGTCCATCAAATCGATGGTTCGCGTCACCCCGCCCGGCCGTGCCGCGCAAAGCCTGCCAGTTGCGCAAATCACACTGGTGAACCACGGTCCTGCCAGCGCGGAGACCTCCGGCCAAGTCGTTGCGCAAGCGGCGGATATCAGACCGGCGAAAGTTGCGGATGAGGATTCGACGCAACTGGTCGAAAAATTGCCGTACGATGCCGCGTGGCTGGCCAGCGCCAAACCGGGCGACGAATGGCTGCACCCGCGGGAGAATTTCCATCCAAATATTCCCGCCATCAAGGCGGCGGTCAAGCATGCGCCCGGTCAGACCGTCAAGCTGAGATTGAACGGCGAGGACGTCAAGCCGCTGTATTTTGACGGTACCAAGACCAATGCGGAAAAGACCGTAGCCCTGTCGACCTGGAACGGCATCCATATCCTGGATGGGGATAACCGCCTGGAACTGATCATCAGCGATGCCGACGGCAAGGTGGTCAGCGACAGCGTGCGCATCATCCATCTGTCTGCAATGCCCGATCATGTCGAATTCGTGCCGCAGCAATCGCGGCTGATCGCCGATGGCAAGACCCGCCCGATCATTGCCGTACGGATGCTCGACA
>DATKAK010000027.1:0-3551 GCA_035498295.1 Gallionella sp.
GGCCGGATCAGACCGGATGGGATTCCAAGCGGCAACCCCGGACATAGCGGTTGGTGATTGCGGATGATTGATCTTTGGAAGGGGTTGCAGGTTTGAAAATTGTTATCCTGCAAGGCGCATTTCTGCCTGTGCCGCCGGTCATGGGGGGCGCAGTCGAGAAGATGTGGTACCTGCTCGGGCAGAAATTCGCCGCGCGCGGGCATGCCGTGGTGCACGTTTCAAAAAAGTGCGCGGATTTTCCCGAGCGGGAATGGATACACGGGGTTGAACACTTGCGGGTTGCCGGGCACGACACTCCATCGAACGGAATATTCCTCAAGGCGCTTGACGGAATTTATACCTTGAAGGCGATCCGTGCCATTCCGAATGATGCGGATATCGTTGTAACCAACACGTTCTGGGCACCGCTGATACTCCCGCTGATCAAAAAGGCGAAAATCTATGTGGATGTCGCGCGCATGCCCAAAGGGCAGATGCGCCTTTACGGCGCAGCGGCACGCCTTCGGGGGACTTCCACCCCTGTTGCCGCTGCGATACGCGCCGAGCTGCCGGTTCGACGGCATTCCCAGATCGGCATGATACCCAACCCATTGCCCTATGAAACTAACGAAGCTATCGATTTGGGCAGCAAGCGCCGCAACATACTTTATTGCGGCCGCATCCATCCGGAAAAGGGACTTGAGCTTCTGACCGAGGCTGCAACAGCTTTGCCCGATGGATGGACGCTGTCTATTGTCGGGCCATGGAAAATCAGCGCGGGCGGAGGCGGCGAGACCTATCTGAATACGCTCAAGACGATGCTGGATAGTGACAAGGTGCGATTCATCGAACCGATCTACGACATGGATAAGCTGAATGCGTTATACAAAGAGGCCGCGATCTTCGTCTATCCTTCGGTTGCCGAACAGGGCGAAACCTTCGGACTCGCTCCCCTGGAAGCGATGGCATGGGGAGCCGTGCCGGTGGTATCCGATCTGGCGTGTTTCAAGGATTTTATCGCGGATGGGAAAAACGGTCTGATCTTCGATCACCGCGCTGAGGATGCGCGCGGCCAGTTGATGCGATGCCTGTTGCGTTTGGTCGAGGATCATGTGCTGCGCCGCCGCTTGGCGGAAAAAGCATTGAAGGTGAGAGTGACACATTCCCCCGATTCGATTGCCGACCTGTTCCTCTCCGATTTTGCAGGGGTGATCGCATGAGCGAAAGGAAACCCCGATTGCACACCCACCAGCAGGCCACCGCTTATTCGAGCCCATGGAGCCTTGCGCAGAAGCTGCGCATGCTGATGTGGGAGTGGTGCTGGCTGCTGATGTGCCGCTGGACGCCGAAGCCGATGAATGCATGGCGGCTGTTGTGGCTGAGGCTGCACGGCGCAAAGATACACGGGCGTCCTTTTGTGCACCAACGCGCTCGAGTTGCAATTCCGTGGAATCTGACACTGCATGACCGTGCCTGCCTGGGAGACGGCGCGGTGGCTTATTCACTTGGGGAAATCGAAATCATGCGGGATGCCACCGTGGCTCAGGAGGCCTACCTGTGCACCGGGTCACATGACTTTAACAATCCGGTGCGACCATTGGTGACCGGGAAAATATTGATCGGGCGATCCGCATTTGTCGGCGCAAGGGCGTTTGTCATGCCCGGCGTGACGGTGGGCGACAACGCGATCATCGGGGCATGCAGCGTCGTGACGAAAGATGTGAGTGCAAATACGTGCGTGGCCGGCAATCCGGCACGAGTTATCAGCAAACAGAGCAAATGAAAAATCTTGATTTGGAGAGCGGACAATTGAAACCACAGCTGATATCTGTCACCCACTGTGACGAGAAATCGTTGCGCCATATAAAATCCAGATTGGATGAATTTTATAGAACGGTTTCCGACTACAGCGCTTTCTCAACCCCTTCCGACCAAATCAACTGCTGGACACACATTGCCGAGCATATTCGCAAACTTTCTGCAACCGGCAAGGTGGTGACGATACTGGAAGTCGGTGCGGGAAGAAGCGGTTTTGGGAACTTCATTTCTGCGCAGGGACTGAGAAAATTCTGTATTTGGACTGCGCAAGATGTGACCCGACAAAATTCCGAGTGGCTGGAGAAGAATGCAGACAAAGTTGTATTCGGGGATATAGAGTCTGCATCGATAGATGTTACATATGATATCGTATTCTCCACCTTCGTACTGGAACATGTGGTTAATCCATTAGCCCACCTCGATAGGTTGGCCAGCTTGGTTCAGCCCAGCCATGGAACCATATTTATTTTCAGTCCAAGATACGATTTCCCCGGATACTTGTCACCGTCTTCCAGACATCTGGCCAAAGGCATCAGATTCAAATTCATGCTTTTCAGTTCAATGGCTCGCATCAAGACGATTTTTACCAAACAGCCCGCCTTTCTTATCCAAACCGATCTGGCAGCATTTCATCAGCCATTCTTCACGGATGCGGACGCCGTGCATTGGGTATCGCTATACGACTTGAAAAGCTGGGCACGCTCCAAAAGAGCAATTTTCAACACACTGAAAATCGGCAGCCCGAGATTTTTATCCAAGGATTGGATAGTCAAAAGATTCCTGACGAACGGAATAGCGATTCAATTTGATGCATGACCGACAAGTTGAACAACAAGTCATGAAATCGATTTCCGTGCTCATCCTCACCAAAAACGAACAGCAGGATTTACCTGAATGTTTGGAAAGTGTGGCCTGGTCAGACGATATTCATGTGCTGGATTCAGAAAGTACAGACGCAACCGTCGGCATAGCCGAAGATTTTGGAGCAACAGTCACGGTGCGCCCCTTCGACGGCTACGCCTCCCAGCGCAATTTTGGATTGCAGCTTCCATTCAAACATCCTTGGGTTCTGATACTGGATGCCGACGAGCGCATCCCGATCGCACTTGCCAGCGAAATGCGCAAATTCGTCAGCGCCGCCCCGTCGGATGTAGCCGCAGCCCGCATGAGACGGCGCGATATTTGGTGGGGACGCTGGCTGAAGCATGCCCAGATTTCACCGTTCTTTGTGCGGCTCGTGCGCGTCGGCCGGGCCCATTACGAACGCGAGATCAACGAGGTGCTGGTGGTAGATGGCGACATTTCGGATCTTGCGCAGCCATTCGATCATTACCCTTTCTCCAAGGGTCTCGATCACTGGATCGGCAAACACAATACCTATTCGCGCATGGAGGCCGAGGTGATCGCCAAGGGCGCTTTGATCAAACCATCATGGCGAATCGCTTTACTCGGCAAAGATTTCAATGAAAGGCGTCTGCATCAGAAGGCGATCTTTTACAGGTTGCCCGCCCGTCCTTTGATCAAATTCATTTACATGCTGCTGGTGCGGCGCGCATTCCTCGATGGCTGGCCGGGCATACGCTATGCCACCCTCCAGGCTATTTACGAATACTTCATCGTGCTCAAGACCAAAGAGATGCAAGCTGCTGCCGAGCAACACCGGTAAAGATCCCGCCTTTGAAAATCGCCAAATTCAGCGCCAATTTTGCCCGAGCTCACTTATGTTGAGCAAAATCCAGTTGAGGCCGAATGTA
>DATKAK010000028.1:0-11662 GCA_035498295.1 Gallionella sp.
ACGATCGATGGCGCATCTGTTGCGTACTGCCGGGTTGATTGCGGGATGATCTTTTTGCACATCCTTGAAATTGTGTTCCCGCTCATTGCGGTGGTGTCGGTTGGCGTGTGGGCCGGGCGTCGCCATCAGCCTGAAATGGAAGTGGCCAACCAGCTCAACATGGGCTATTTCCTGCCGGCGCTGGTGCTCGCCGTGTTGGTCAACGGCGAATTTCATATTTCCGAGTACGCCAGGCTGGGGCTGGGCACCTTCCTGCTGATCGTCGGATCGGGACTGGTTGCGATGGTCGCGGCACGCCTGTGGGGTGTCAAACCCAAGACCATCGTGCCGTCGATGATGTTCAACAATTGCGGCAATCTCGGCCTGCCGCTGGCGGTGCTGGCGTTCGGCAAGGCGGCGATGCCGGCGGCCGTGGTGATGTTCCTCGTCTCCAATATGCTGCACTTCAGCTTTGGCGCATGGCTGCTGGACCACAAGGCGCGGCTCAGGGATCTGTGGAAAGTGCCGGTGCTGGTGGCAACCGTTGTTGGCCTCGGTCTTAACCTGGCCGAAGTGCCTGTGTGGCCGCCGTTGATGACGGCGATCAAAATGCTCGGCGATGTCTCGATACCGCTGATGATGTTTGCGCTGGGCGTGCGGCTGGCGCAAATGACGCTGGCCGAATTCCATATCGGCTTGTTGATCGCAGTGCTGCGGCCGGTTTCCGGTATTGCTCTGGCTTATACAGTCGGATGGAGCCTGAACTTGACCGGTATCCAGCATGCGCAATTGATCGTGTTCGGCGCGTTGCCGCCGGCGGTGTTGAACTACATGTTCGCGGAGCGCTATTCCCAGGAGCCGGAGAAAGTCGCGTCCATGGTGTTGATCGGCAATGTGGCGGCGCTGGTGTTCATTCCGCTGGCGCTGATGTTTGTGTTGGGGTAACCGGAAGCAGGCGGAGCTAGCGGGGTCGGACTGGAAAATAATTTACATTCCGGGTGATTCAATCGCTCTCAAATCAAACAGCAGCACTTCCGCTTCCTTTCCCTGTTCCAACGTGATCCGTTCTTCGTTGCGGATACGCGCGCCGTCTCCTGTGGCAAGGCGATTGCCGTTGACGCCGAGCTCGCCGCGCGCGACATGCACGTAGGCGTAGCGCCCGGGTGCGAGGCGGTGTTCCTGGCGTTCCGCGCCGTCGAACAATCCGGCCCAGACGCGCGCATCCTGGTACACGGAGAGTGAATTGTCCTGTTCGTCGGGCGAGATGATCAGGCGCAGGCGGCCGCGCTTTTCGTCCGGTGCGAAATTCTTCTGCTGGTAGCGCGGCGCGACCTGCTTGCGATCCGGCACGATCCAGATCTGCAGGAAGTGCACGAGCTCGCGCTTCGAGTGGTTGAATTCGCTGTGGGTGATGCCGGTGCCGGCGCTCATCATTTGCACATCATCAGGGCGGATCACGGAGCCGGTGCCCATCGAGTCCTTGTGTTCCAGCGCGCCTTCGAGCACGTAGGAGAAGATCTCCATGTCGCGGTGGCCGTGTGTCGGGAAGCCCTGGCCGGGCTGCACGGTGTCGTCGTTGATGACGAGCAGGTCGGAGAAGCCGATCTGTCGCGGATCGCGATAGTTGCCGAACGAGAAGGTGTGCCAGGAATCCAGCCAGCCGAAGTTCGCGTGTCCGCGTTCGCGCGCGCGCCGGATCTCGAATTTCGTCTCGGGCATGGCCTGCCTCCTTCGCTATTTTTCGTGATGCCTCATTTTAGCAAAATAATCTCGGCCAAAATAATGCCGGACAAAGTAATGCCGGCGTTGCGTCGTCCATCGGCGGGTGTGATGCGTCGAGTCCGGCCTTAGCCCTTGACGCACCTGAAGTGCAGGGTGGCGCTCGCAGGTCTGCCGACATCTTCCTCGAACCTTGCAAGCGAGTCGGTCTCCACCACGCGGTTCTGTTTGTCGCAGAAGGCCTTGGCTTCCGCATAGACTTGCTGCCTGGCATCTTCCAGATCGGTGGGCGCGCCGGTAGATCGGGTTGCGACCGCTTCGTACAGGTAGGAATTATATTGCGTCACGCCATGACCCATGGAGGTGCCTGCGCCCAGGCCCGAGCATCCGGCCAGCGCCATCATGGGAATAATGATCAGGGATTTTTTCATTAAATTTATTATGCGGTCGTGCGCGTGTGGTCTTGTTGTTCTCTTAATACTATACCTTGACTTGTTTGCCGCTGACCAGATGCCGGCTCAAGCAGGCCTCACCATATCGTAGGCAAGCTTCAGGATCAGGACGACCAATAGAACCAGAAACAGGCCGCGGATGAAAGCGGTGCCGCGCTTCATCGCTACCCGGGTGCCGGTATACGCGCCCAGCATGTTGAAGATCGCCATCGGGATGGCGACATAGTAGAGCACTCTGCCGGTCGGGACAAAGAACATCAGCGCCGCGACATTGGTGGCGAGGTTGACGAATTTCGCGGAGGCCGAGGCCTGCAGGAAATCGAGGGCGAGGTAGTGGATGAACAGGAAGATCAGGAAGCTGCCGGTGCCCGGCCCGAACAGGCCGTCATAGAAGCCGATGCCGCCGCCGATCAGCACCGACAAGATGCGTTCGCGCGTGCCGATCGTTAGCGGTTTCTGTATCGCACCGAAATCCTTTTTCCAGAAAATGTAGATGGCCATCAGGATGACCAGCCACAACACGATGGGACGCAGCACGCCTTGCGGGATGGACGACACGGTTGCGGCGCCGACGAAGGACATCGCAAAGGCGCTGAGGGCGGCGGGCAGCACGAGCTTCCACGGGATCGCGACCTTGCCGACATAGGTGCGCGCCGCGACGGAGGTGCCCCATACCGCGGAAAATTTGTTGGTGCCGAACAGGGTCGCGTCCTGCGCCTCGGGGAATACGCCGATCAGCGCCGGGATCTGGATCAGCCCGCCGCCGCCGACCACGGCATCGATCATGCCGGCACAGAATGCGAACGAGCAGAGCAGGGTGATGTGCAGCATGAAGCGCGATTCAATACGGCGAGCCGTTCTTGTGCGTGAACCGCCATTTGCCGTCGACCAGCGCGGCCTGCAGGTCATCGTCGGGATACACGGCGGTATCGCCCGCGCTGCGGTCGCCGACCTCGAGGTAGATGACTTCATCGCTTGAGCGATTAAGCAACTGGTGGGCATTGCCGGTGCCGAACCGGAATCCCGCGCACATGCCGGTGGAGAGCTGCGTTTCGCCGGCATCGGTGACGAGCACCGCGTTGCCCTGCAGGATGTAGACAAACTCGTCCTGTTTGGAATGGGCATGCCGCAAGGCCGAGCCTGCGCCGGGCATGAGCCGCACGAGATTCACCCCGAAGTTGGTCAGGCCGAACAGGTCGCCGAGCGGATGTTTTACCCGCCCCGCCATGCGCGAGGCGAACGGCTCGGGATAGATCGAGGGTCGCGTGCGCGGCGGAGTTTGTGCCGCGACAACGGCGATCGGGGCGTTTTGACTGCTTGTGGTCTTATCGCTCATCGCGATTCCCGACTGCGCCCGGTTTCCGTGTTGTAACGCTCCCGGCCTTCTGCCACAAGACCGGACAATCTGTCCCAGGCAGTCTTTGTCGCCTCCGACAACGGTGTCTCCCCGGCCCAGGCGGTCATGCTGTCCTTGAAATTCGCCAACAGCAGCACGCCCTCGGGCACGCCTTTGGGAAACTCGCTCTTGCTGTCGAACAGCACCCTCGCGATGATCCCGTCGAATTTCAATTGGTCTGCGGCATGCTTGACGAACAGTTTCACTTGCTCGAGCGGATTCTTGAATTTTGTCGTCTTGTTGTTTACAACCTGCGTCCATAGCTCGATGTTGTCTCCGCCAAAGACATAACCATCCACCCTGGGAAGGTTCAGCGCGAGAATCCTGCCCGGCAACAGGACCAGGTAATCGATAAAGAAGTAGCCGCCGATGCCATCCGGGAAGACGACATCATGCTGAAATGCGGCGCTGTGTTTCCTGATGATCCTTCTTATTTTTCTGCTATCCGCCGTCTTGTATAGATAAGGTACGACCAGGATTGCGACAAAAAGGACGCTGATGGCTGCCACAAGCAGTTCCATTAGCAAGGGGATATTTTCAATATTCAAATAGGTCATTTTATGTGTTTATGCGGTCCGGCAGACGATGCGTGCCTTATGGGATCGGCAACGGTTGATCGTCCGGTCGACGGAATGCCAAATAAAAATACTTCAGATACCAGAGCACGAAGGGATAGTTGGCGCGGTCGCGCTTCGCGAGCAGACGGATAAGATCGTAGTAATTCGTGTTTTCTTCGATCGGCGCTGCATCGAAGACCTTGTTTCCATTGATGTGCGACATGATCGATTTCGCTACATGGGCGTATGCCCACGGGGTCGTGGTGTTCATTTCCAGGACACCCGGCGCGAGAATGAAGAGGTTAGGCGCGTCCAGCGCAAGAAAATGGCTGCCGCAGCGACGGTTGATCGCATCGAGTCGCGTGAGACGCGACAGGCTGTCCACCTTCAGGTAGCCGAGATCTGTATCGTAGCCGGTGCCCCATAGGACCATATCGGCATTGCAGCAGTGCCCGGAAGCAAGGTGTACCGTGTTTCCCTCGATGCGCACGATTTCGCTGCGGTGGCGCGCGATACGGGCAATGTTCTGGAGCATGCCGCGACGGCCGGGGACGAGCATCTGTTTCCCGAAGTCGAACGGCTTGTCGGGCAGCAGTTCCGCTATGCCGGCCTTCTTGTAACGCGCACGCAGTTCCCGATTGATCGTTTTGTTCTGTTTTGCCAGCGAGGCACCGAGCATCTGCGTTCTCGAAAACGCGCGCAGGGCCGTGGCAAAATATTTCTGGCGCTTCGAAGGAAAGAACCACTTGAGCGAGCGATGTACCCAAGTGACGCTGCGCGCTTGCTTCTCGAAACACAGATCGAGAAGATCGTAGGCCGAGGCGCCGCCGCCTACGACGACCACGTCCTTGCCAGTGATCTCCGCAGGGTCGCGCAGTGCCGAGGAGTGGTACTCGACGAGCGTCGGCCGGACTCTCTCGATTTGCGGAATCACGGGGCGATTATGTCCGCCGGTGGCGGCGATCAGGAATTTCGAACGGCCGCTGTAGCCATCCGCGTCCACCTGCCAGCCGCCGTCGCTCGGTTTAGCCGACGTCACCCGGGTATTCAACCGAATCGCGGGTGCAAGGCCGAAGCGCTCCACCCATGCGCGGATGTTGGCCAGGATGCTGGACTGGTCTTCGCCGGCGATCGGCAGGTCGCCGAGTGTCCAATCTTCCTTGCGGAACTGGATGTCCTGCCAGGATGGAAGATCGCGCCACAGTCCGCCGACTGCGTTGCCGCCTTCCAGCAGGATCGCGTCAAGGCCGGCGTCCTTTGCGTATTTGAGGCTGATGACGCCGCCGATTCCGCCACCGATGATGATCAGGTCGTGCTGTATATCCGATCCCACAGTTTCCTCCCATGATCAGGTCAACATATCAAGAACGAATTAAACGGGCCGGTCCGATCCTGGAGGCGGGCAGCTCAGTTGCGCCTGTTGTAGTAGCCGCGATCGTTGTTTCCCTGATCGTCATCACTGCCGCTGCGCGAGTTCCTTGAGGTGCCTTTATCGCCGCCGTCATCGGCCTGGGCACTGTCGCCTTGGTTGTCCTGCTGAACCGTCTTCTGCTTGTCCGGTTTTGCAGCGTTTGCGTTGTCAGGATGTTCGCCTGCACTGGATGTTGTTTGAGGCCCTGGTTGGTTACGCGGGTCGGCGTATGCGGGTGGAGTTCTGTAACGGGGATCGGCAGAGGTGTCCTTTCCGCCCTTGCTTTGCGCGCTTCCGAACGGATCCGCCTGTTCGCGATCCGGACCGTGCATGCCGCGTTCGTTGCGGTACGGGTTGTAGTCTGGATCATGTCCATATAACGCCGGGTCATTGTTCCTGCCATTGTCGTGCGGACCGTAAGGAGGGCGATGGTCGCCATACCGCGGGTCGTTTCCATGGTTGGGTGACGGGTATCTGAAGTGCGGCTGCAGCCGGTCGGGCACGGGGCGCGCGATCCGGTCGTTCCCTACGCTGTAGGGGATGCCGTTGAAATAGACGATGCTCGACAAGGGGTAGCCATCGCGCATACGCCTGTCCCGGCTGAAGACCGGGGGACCGAATGTGCTGTAAGGGTACACGCGGAAGCGGTCGTACAGGTAAGGCGGGATCGGGCGGATCATGCGGTAATCGTCCACATAGTACGGGATATTGCCGAGGAAGATGATGCGCTCATAGTAATACCCTTCGTACGAAGGCGTTCCCTGGTAATCGAAGAAGTCGTCTTCGAACGGCTGGTCGTAGTCGCTGTAATAGGAAGAACCCTGCGGCATGGCGCAAGCGGCCATGAATACGGCCAGTCCCGCCGGCAGAAGCAGGTTGCGAACTTTCATGCCGTCTCTCCGCGTGAAGGATGAGCCATTTCCATTGGAGTCATGCTTTGCAAACTATTCCTTCTCCTTGTTCGGTTTGACGATGCTGATCACTTTCGCGTTCGGCAGATCGCCATCCGCATAATAGGGCCTGGATCGATCGAAGCCGAGCGCTTCGGCCAGTTCCCTTTCGCGCTCCGAGATCAATACAAAACTATCCTTGATGTCTTGTATGGTGCCGGCCGAGAGCGGGTTGGAGCGCCCGCCGAACGGCGTGACGTCCTTGACGACATTGCCCAGCGTCTTGCGCATCTGGCGCAGGATGCGTTGTTCCTTGCTCAACTCTTCTTTGCTCATGGCGATGATCCGGTGTGTGCGGGAAGATACTTTACCGGATTTGACGGCGGACGGGCCCGAATTATTGTCCGCCGGTCAATGATCGCAGCGGTGCGGCAGAACGGCGGGCGATGCGCTGCCCGGTGACCGATCCGGCTACATATTGTAGATGGCCACGTAATGCGTGGTCTCCTGCCGGTCATTCTTCACGGCGGTGATCACCATGTCTATTGCAAAATCATTGCCGACCTTGTCCCGAATGCGCGTTTCTCCGGCCCAGGAGCCATGGGTCAATAATTGTTCCCACATCTTCCTGTAATAATTCGCGTCATACCGCCCCGTCTTCAGGATGCGCGGGTTTTTCCCGATCAATTCTTCATGGCTGTAGCCGCTGATCTTCAAGAACATCTTGTTGGCCCGCAAGATGTTGGCTTCTGCATCGGTGATCAGGATAGGCTCCTTGCTCTCGAAAGCGGCGGAGACCGCACGCAAATGTCTTTCTGTCTCTTCGAGCTCGGCGATGGCCTGCGACATCGGGCGATAGACGAGAAAGTAGAATAACGGGAATAACAGCGCGGCAAGCAAAGTCGCGTCCAGCAGGAAGACCGCCTCCTTCCGCATCGGCGGCAGCATGTCCAGCAGGAACAGCACCAGCAGTTCTTCGAGGAAGGCCGTTACGGTCAATATGACCAGCAGCCTGGTTACCGGCAGCCGGAATTTGTTCCGTGAAGTCAAAGATTTTTCCGACATGGATCAAGGTTTCCTGTTATTTCGAATTGTTGCCCGAATCTGGCACGGCACTCAGACATTCCTGCCATGAATATGTTCATCCATGGTGCGATCCGGTTGCGGAACCGGATTCCCGGTTGCCCGGGAAGGGGGATTTGTCTTTTCAAACTGGAACCGGCTCGGCCAGCTCGGGCAGATCTTCCGCGATGAAACCGCCGGACTGATGCTGCCATAACGCGGCGTAGAGTCCGTTGCGGCGGATCAATTCGTTGTGCGTGCCCTGCTCGACGATCCTGCCGCGGTCGATCACGATCAACCGGTCCAGCCGCGCGATGGTGGACAGGCGGTGGGCGATCGCAATCACGGTCTTTCCGTCCATCAGGCCGATCAGCCGCTCCTGGATGCTGGCCTCGATCTCGCTGTCGAGCGCGGAGGTCGCTTCGTCCAGCAGCAGGATGGGCGCGTCCTTGAGGATGACGCGGGCGATCGCGATGCGCTGGCGCTGCCCGCCGGAAAGCTTGACGCCGCGCTCGCCCACGTGCGCGTCATAGCCCGTGCGCCCGTTCCAGTCGCGCAAGCCGAGGATGAATTCGTGGGCCTGCGCCTTGCGCGCCGCCGCTTCGATCTCGGCCTGCGTCGCCTGCGGACGGCCATAGCGGATGTTATCGGCGATCGAACGGTGCAGCAGCGAGGTGTCCTGCGTGACCAGCCCGATCTGGGTGCGTATGCTTTCCTGGGTGACGTGGCGGATATCCTGCCCGTCTATGGTGACGCGACCGTGCTCGATGTCGAAAAAGCGCAGCAGCAGATTGACCAGCGTCGACTTGCCGGCGCCGGATCGGCCGACCAGACCGATGCGTTCTCCGGGGTGCACGGTCAGGTCGATGTGATCGAGGACGGGTTTGCCAGATTCGTGTTCACCCGCACCGTAACTGAAAGTCACCCGTTCGAAGCGGATCTCGCCGCGCGTCACGAGGAGCGGCTTGGCGTCCTTCTCGTCGACCAGTGTGTGCGGCACCGAGATGGTCAGCATGCCGTCCTGCACCACGCCGATATTCTCGAAGATGCCGGCCACTTCGAACGAGACCCAGCCCGCCATGTTGGTGATCTGCCAGACCAGCGGCAGCGCGGTCGCGACCTGGCCGGCGCTGACCGTTCCCCGCGCCCACAGGGTCAGGCCGATCACGGTGGTGCTCACCAGCAGCAGCGCATTCAGGGATTGCAGCGTGAACATGAAACGGCTGGTCATGCGCATGTGCCGGGAGATCGCATCCTGGTGCTCGTCCAGCACCTCGCGCACGTAGGCATCCTCGTCGACCAGCTTGGAGAACAGTTTGACGGTGAGGATGTTGGTGTAGCTGTCGACGACGCGCGCCATCACCAGCGAGCGCACGTCGGAACTCTGCCTGGCGAGCTCGCGCAGGCGCGGCACGAAGAATCTCAGGAACACCGCATAGGCCGCCAGCCACAGCAGCGTCGGCAGCGTCAGGCGCCAGTCGAATCTCGACACCAATACCAGCGTCAGGATGCCGTAGGTGGAAAGATACAAACCCGCGCGGATCGAAGACATCACGCTGTCGCGCAGCGCCTGCGCGGTCTGCATCACGCGGTTGGCGATGCGTCCCGCGAAATCCTGCTGGAAGAACGGCCAGCTCTGGCGCAACACATGCCAGTGGCTTTGCCAGCGCACCAGACTGGTGGCGCCCGGCATCAATGCGTTGTGGCGTATCGCGATGTCGGAGAACTGCAGGAACGGGCGCACGATCAGCACCACCAGCATCATGCCGGACAGGGTCAGCGCCTGCGCAGCCAGCGCCGCGGCGCGGTCCGGAGCCGCCATCAGCGCCACCAGCTTGCCGACGAAGACGGGGATGCACATATCCGCCAGCGCGACGGCCAGGCTGGTGAATATCATCGCCACGTAGGGCCACGGAGTCTGGCTGATGAAATGCCAATAGAAGGACAGCAATCCTTTCGGGGGCGTTACCGGTTCGTGGGCCCGGGTGCCGCGGATGAGGGATTCGAGAAACCTGAACATGATGATTTTGACTGTTATGAGCGATTATGACTGTTTGCCGCGGAAAAAGTGCGGCGAGGAATCAAGTTGCTTCGAAGAACTGTTATGGTACCCAACCGGTTTTGCGTGCTATCTGAACGGACCGTATGGTTTTGCTGCTCAGGACGACTGCGCCAATGGCAGGTCGAAATAAAATGTCGCTCCCTGTCCGGCCCTGGAATCGAAGCCTATCGTCCCGCCCATGCCTTCGATGATCGCCTTGCTGATCGCAAGCCCGAGACCGGTACCGCTGTCCTTGTTCGTGTATGAATCGTCCGCCTGGGCGAATTTCTCGAAGATATGTTCGCGGAACGCCTCGGGAATGCCGGGGCCGCGGTCCCTGATTGCGACGCGCAATCTGCCATCCATTCTCCGCAAGGAAATCATAACATTTTCTCCGGCGGGAGAATGTTTGGAGGCATTGGAAAGCAGATTGGCCATCACTTGCAGCAACCGCTGTCCATCGGCAAACACGCGTGTTTCTTCGGGCAGTGTATTTTCCAGCACGAAAGCCACATGGTAGCGTTCGGCATAGGACTGGTTCAGTTCGAGCGCGTTACGGATGCTAGCCATCAGCGCCATCGGCCGGCAATGGAATGTCATGCCTCCGGCGTTGAGTTTTTCGAAATCCAGGATATCGTTGATCAGCGTCGAAAGTTGTTTGCCGTTCTGGTAGGCCATCTCGATCAGTTTCATGGTTTGCGGCGGGATATTCTCCGGCGCACCGCTCTCGACCAGGCTCAACGCGCCGACAATGGCGGTCAGCGGGGTGCGCAATTCATGGCTCACGTTGGCGATGAATTGTCCCTTTGCAAGATTCGCCGCCTCCGCAGCTTCCTTGGCGTGCACCAGTTCCGCGCGTGCGGCAAGCGCTTGCCAATATTCGATGTGCAGCCGCCGCCACATGAACAGCATGAACAGGAGAAAGGCGATGATCAGCAGGGCGACCGCTCTTTCCGGTGCGGGGCCGATGGCAAGGGCGAAAGGCACGATGGGCAGCAACAGGGAAAGCAGGAATATCCCGCCCAGCCGGGACGCAGGCGCGAGCGTGACGATGCCGCCGGCAGCGATTCCCGCCGTGGCCAGCATGACCATCACCGAAGTCGAAGCAAGGCTATCGAAATACAGCGCCAGCGCGCACACTCCACCCCATGTCAGGGCGGACAGGACGGTCCCCAGACCGAACAGGAAACGCCATCGCTGCCGCCCGGCGGCGTATAACCCGTCAAAACGCAGAGCCAGATAGAGCCGGCCGATCGCAACGGCCCCCAGCAGGAATCCCAGAAACTCCATCAACACTCTGTTGATTTCGTGTTCCCTTGTGAAATAGATGATCAGCCAGAGGACGAAATACGAGAACACGCCGGCGATGGAACGCGAGGCAAGATCGCGGTCCGCTTCGGCGCGGAAATCGGGGCGCGACATAAGGTCCCGCATGGATCGGTCACGAGGCTTGAATGGTGCGAGTCTCATCATGTCATGGAAACGAAGGAGATTGCGAATGATAGCCGGTTAGCGGAACGCATGGTTGCGGGTCCGATCGGCTGCCTGACGTTCCCCGCGATCAGAAGGTCGGGATCTTGTTTTCGGGGTCTTGTTTGAGGCCGAGTACCGTCTTGACAGCCTTGATCAGACGGTCGATCTGGAAGGGTTTGGTGACAAAGCCGTCGGCGCCCCCCACCAATCCCTTGAGCACCGCTTCGCGCGTCGCCTCGGCGGTCAGCATGATGACGGGCAGCGTCTTCATCGCGGGATGCTGGCGCATCCTGGCGAGGACATCGAAGCCGTTGATGTCCGGCAGCCTGATATCGAGCAGCACCAGTTCCGGCAGCGGGGGAGCACGGAACGCCGCGACGATCTCCTCGCGGTTGGAAGCGATGCGCGTTTCGAAACCTTCCATCTTGAGGAAGATCTGCAGCAATTTGAGGATGTCGGGGTCGTCCTCGATCACCAGTACCGACAACTTCTTTCCAGCGACGCGATCGGGCTGGGCAACCGATTTGCGGACCAGGCTGACGTAGTAACCGTTTTGCCTGAGGAATTCCGCATCCGCGTCGACCCGCGCATGGGTATGCTCGTCCACCTCGGGGGTCGCCGTGCTGGTCTTGTCCGGGAGGAAGAAATCTCCCGGGTCGATGACGTTGTCGCCCAGCCCGGC
>DATKAK010000029.1:0-2866 GCA_035498295.1 Gallionella sp.
ATGCGGCAAGGGAACTCCGAAGACTTCTTTTAATAGGTTTTATAAGGTAAGCATAGTAAATTAGTAAAGTATAAAATTCCAGCGGCATGTGCGGTGCGTTCGATGCCATGCGACCGGACAGGCAGGTTGCTGCAGTTCGTGCCGGGCTGGCGACAGCAATTGCCGGTGGTGTAGTCATTTGCTGGAATCGCGCCCGGATTTGGCGATCTCGGCACGCATGTCATCGATATAGGACGAAATCATCTTGTGGATGTGATTCTTTTGCCTGACAGTCAGCAGTGCATGGATATTGACGATCATTTCATCCGACGCACGCTCGAGTGTCTGCATGGCAAGCTGCAGCTGCGGCGTTCTGGTTTCTTCGGGCGTGAATATCCACGATGAGATGAACGCGGCGATTTTTTCCTCGCCGGCATGGCCGTTCATCAGGGCCATCAGCTTGTTTTGATTGTCTTGCCGATTCCGGATGTACTGATCGACCACAACCGGTATATGTCGGCTCATATCCTTGATCTGTTGTTCCTGTCCGGCACTCAAGTCTCCGGCCAGCCATTCGATGAAATTCACGGTCTTGTTGGCGCGTTTTTCCAAATACGCATCGCGGCTTGCCTTCAGATACTCGTCCAGTTGCTGCTGGTTTTCCTCGGCAAGATGTTTTTCCAGTTCCTGTATCTGTCCGCTATCCAGCATGCTCAGCATTTTTGCGGCGGGATCGATGGCCGGCGCCATGGTGATTTGGTACAGGTTGACCAGCTGTTTCCTCAATAAGGCAACCTCTTCGACCTTCAACTGTCCTTGATATTGCGCTGCCCCGTTCAAGTTCTGCAGAAACAGGATGTACTCTGGCAGCGCGTTTTTCCGATGCCATTGCATATAATCGGTGACATCCTGGCGGATCTGTTCTTTCTGCCGGGCATTGAAGGTAGTGTAGCTGCTGATTTTATGTTGCAAATACCAATCGGCGTTGCGATAAAACAGGCTGACCGTGCTGCAGCCGCAGATGAACAGCGTAATGGCCAGAACGAAGAGGAGTGGTTTTTTCATGGCCGATGGTTGTTCCGGTGATTTGTCGCGCGAGAAGGTCGGCATGTTATCCCGGATACCAGACCCGGTCGGGATTTCGAAGGCACTGAATGAGGTGTCGGGCATGTACTGGCTGTCCCTGTGGCTTGGTCCGGTTCGCCAATGACCGGCGTTGTAGACGAATGGTTCAATATTAATGCAGGAATGGATGGGAGACGGGTTTATGTCCAACAAGATGTGGGACGAAAGGTACGCGGGCGAAGATTATCTGTTCGGCACCGAGCCGAATGTATTTCTGTTGTCGCAGCGGCATCTGCTCAAACCGGGCATGAGCTGCCTGGCGGTCGCAGACGGCGAAGGACGCAACGGTGTGTGGCTGGCTCAGCAGGGATTGCGGGTGTTGTCGGTCGAGGCATCGGCAGTCGCGCTGGAAAAGGCGAAAGCGCTCGCGCGTCAGCGCGGAGTGAGGATCGATTTCGAGCGGGCCGATCTTGCGCGCTGGCAATGGAGTGAGAACCGCTTCGATGCGGTCGCGGCGATCTTCATCCAGTTTGCTCCGCCCGCGCTGCGCGAGCAGATGTTCGCGGGTATCAAGCGCTGTTTGAAGCCGGGGGGCCTGTTGATCCTTCAGGGCTATACGCCGCGCCAGCTCGAATACAAGACCGGCGGACCGCCGCTGGCTGAGAATATGTACACGGAAACTTTGCTGCGCAACGCGTTCGGGGAAATGGAAATCCTACATCTGCGCGAGCATGACGACCACATCGGCGAAGGCTCCGGGCACCGGGGCATGTCTGCATTGATCGATCTGGTGGCGCGCAAACGCAGATGATGGTTCGAGTGGATGCTGCGTCCTTGCCAGTGACTCAGTGACGGGGCGCCAGATCGCCCAGCGCATCCAGCAGCGGGCCGAGGAATTCTTCGTAATGGCGCCAGCGTTCAACCGAGGATGTGTAGATCGGCTGGCGTACCTGGGTGACGCTCGCAGTGCGGATCGAGCGTTTGGTGTTGTGGAAATCCAGGCAGGCTTCGTTCCACTCCAGCCCGCAATATGCGATCAGTTTCCGTGCCTGTGCTTCCTGGTCGGCCACGATGTCTTCGTATTTCACGTCGAGAAAAGCGCCGGCAGGCAGCACGTTGCGCCAGTGCTGCATCAGCCGCGCATACTGCACATAATACCGCCCGAGTTCCGCCAGATCATAGGTATGTTCCTGCTTGCGGTTGAACAGCCGCGTGTAGCATGACAAACACGTGTCGACCGGATTGCGGTTGACATGGATGATCTTTGCGTTCGGCAGCATCAGATGGATCAATCCGACCGCGAAGTAATTCGCCGGCATCTTGTCGGTGATGCGCTCGGCTTCGGGGGCGCGCTGCTTCAAACCGGCGGCATATTCCGCGCCCCATGCCGCCAGCGTTTGCCGGTCGAGCGCGCGCAGGTTGTCAGGAAAGGGGATGGCTGTTGTCATGCCGGCGATATTTCTTTCCGCGATGCGCAGCAGATCGTGCAACTCGCCCGCGCCGTGCACATCGGGATGGCTGGCGATGATCTGTTCGGTCAGCGTGGTGCCGGATCGCGGCATGCCCAGCACGAATACCGGCAAGGCCGATGGATCACCCGCACCGCGCAAACGCTCCAAAGCCGCCCGGTCGAAGATCTCCATCAATCCCGCGAACTGCCGCTCCGCATTGGCCGGATCATAGGCAAGCTTGGCGCGCTTCATCTTGCAGCCTGCCATGAAATGCGGGAAAGCTTTGGCGTAATCCCCGGTGTCGTCATAGCACTTGCCCAGCGCGAAATGCAGGGACATCCGTCTGTTTTCGGAAAGTTGCGCGGATCTTT
>DATKAK010000030.1:0-5516 GCA_035498295.1 Gallionella sp.
CGCGACAACGGGGGCCGCACCGCCCCCTCGGCGTTGAATGCCCAGGAGATCGACGTGTTCGTTGCATTGCCTTCGGGAGCTTACCTCTATGACGCGACGGCGCATCAGTTGAACCTGGTGGCAGCGAGCGACCTGAGGCGAGTCACGGGCTACCAGGATTTTGTCGATGAAGCGCCGCTCGATCTGGTGTATGTGGCCGACCATGCACGGATGGGCATGGTGCCGGTAGCGCAGCGCGAGTCCTATGCGTCGACCGCGGCGGGTGCGATTGCGCAGAATGTCTATCTGTTCGCGGCCAGCAACGACCTGGCCACGGTGATACGCGCGTGGATAGACCGTGCGGCAATCGCCGATGCGCTCGGCCTGACCCATGACCAGCAGGTGCTGCTCTCGCAGACCGTCGGATTTCCCAAGACGCTATAGATATTTTGCGAACCAGTCTGCCGCGCTGTGCGCCGCTTGCTGCAGCGTGCCGGGTTCTTCGAACAAGTGCGTCGCGCCGGGGATCAGGATGAGCTTCTTCTCACAGTTCATCAGCGCATCGGCTTGCTCATTCAACTCGATCACGCCGTAGTCCGCAGCGCCGACGATGAGCAATGTGGGCGCGGTCACGCGGCGCAGTGCAACCGCCCCGGCGAGGTCCGGCCGTCCACCGCGGGATACCACCGCCGCGATCCTGTTTTCCATCCTGGCCGCGGCTTGCAACGCCGCTGCCGCGCCGGTGCTGGCACCGAAATAGCCGATGCTGAGATTTTGTGTCTCCGGCCGACCCTGCAGCCATTCGGTGGCCGCCACCAGCCGTGTCGTGAGCAATCCGATATCGAAGCGTGTCTCGTAGATCCGGTCTTCTTCGCGCGTCAGCAGATCGAACAGCAATGTGCCGATGCCGCGTAGCTGCAGCACTTCGGCGACATAGGTGTTGCGCGGACTGAAGCGGCTGCTGCCGCTGCCGTGGGCGAACAGCACCACGCCTTTGGCGGAGGGCGGCAACACCAGTTCGCCATCCAGTTCGGCGACACCGGCGGGTATAAGTACGGTGCTCAAGCGGTCACTCCCATCATGTTTATAGTATCCGGTACATTCGATCCCGCACATGCGGGTGTTGCGCGTGCGGAAATTGTGCCAGGTTGATTTTGTTTCCTGCTATGCAGCGCCCGCCATGACGATGGGAATGCGCTGCCGGCCGAACTGTCCGGTGAACTTTTCGAAATGACCGGCCAATGCGGCGTTGCACTGTGGACAGTTGCCCCGGTCGTCTAGCGTGTATTCCCGGATCGCATGCCAGTCGCGCACGATCAGCGGGTGCTTGCAGCCCGGACATTGGGTGGTGCCGCCATTCACATCATGCACGTTGCCGGTGTAGACATGCTGCAGCCCTGCCGAGTGCGCGATCTGCCGCGCTTCGGTCAGCGTCCTCGATGGAGTGGCGGGGATGCCGGTCATCTTGTAATCCGGATGGAACGCGGTGAAGTGCAGCGGCACATCCACGCCCAGTTCCTTCGCGACCCATTCGCTCATCCTGCCGATCTCGTGTGCGCTGTCGTTGTAGCCGGGGATCAGCAGCGTGGTGATCTCGAACCATACGCCGGTTTCGTGACGCAGATATTTCAGCGTGTCCAGCACCGGTTGCAGGTGCGAGCCGGTCTGCTTGACGTAGAACTCGTCGGTGAATGCCTTCAGGTCGACGTTGGCCGCATCCATCTTCGCGTAAAAGTCGCGGCGCGGCTGGTCGTGCATATAGCCCGCAGTGACCGCGACGGCCTTGATGCCGCGCTCGTGGCAGGCGTCGGCCACATCCATCGCGTATTCGGCAAAGATCACCGGGTCATTGTAGGTGAACGCGACGCTCTTGCAGCCCAGGCGTTCGGCGGTGCGCGCGATGGCCTCCGGCGTTGCCTGATCGGCGAGCTTGTCGAAGCTGCGCGATTTGGAGATGTCCCAGTTCTGGCAGAATTTGCAGGCGAGATTGCACCCCGCGGTGCCGAACGACAGGATGCTGCTGCCCGGATAGAAATGGTTGAGCGGCTTCTTCTCGATCGGATCGACACAGAAGCCCGAGGAACGCCCGTAAGTGGTCAGCACCATCTCATCATCGACACGGCCGCGCACGAAACAGGCGCCGCGCTGGCCTTCGTGCAGTTTGCAGTCGCGCGGGCACAGGTCGCACTGAATGCGGCCGTCATCCAGCTTGTGCCAGTATTTGGCCGGATATCGTTCCGCGATGCTGATCGGCTCATCCATGCTGGTATTCCTTTTCGCTCCATTTGGTCACGGAATAGCGCGACAGTCTCACGCCCTCGGCCCAGAAGTCATCCGGCAGCCCGGCTTTTCGCCTGAGCATTGCGAGAAAATCCCGCGGACGCGCAAGATTTTCCCACACTTGCGGCAGGAACGTGCTGCGATACCGGCCGTATTCGAAGATCACGCCGTCCACATGCGGGCGCAATTGTTCCAACGCATCGGCCTCGTCGCGGACTGCCATGGGCTGGGTGGCCGAGAGCAGCGAGACTTCGACCGTGGTGATGTCGAGTTCTTCCGCGCCGAGCGGCGCAAAGCGCGGATCGCGCAAGGCTGCGGACACGGCATTGCTTTTGACATCTTCGAGCAGGGAGCGGTGCGCTTGAAGCGAACCGATGCAGCCGCGCAATACGCCGGATTGCGTAAGCGTGACGAAGCATGCGCCATGCTCGGCGAGCCACTGTGCCGATTCGTCTGCAGCATGGGGCACGCTCAACGCGCGCGCGATCGCGGTCCGGGCGATCGGCAGCAGCACTTCGCCGCGTATATCCTCGACTGCTTCCGGTGTTACCTTTGTCTGTGACATGTATGTCTCCAAAAATTATTCTGCGGGGGTGAACGCGAACGCCGCATACCCCACGACCCGGTCATGAGAGCCGGCTGTGTCTCCGGAGTTCCGCAGATCCAGCAAATGGGGAGAGAGGCGGTGTTTTTGCGCGGCGACGATCAGTCCGCTGACCGGGGTTCCGCCGCAGGCCTGGTCATGCGGGATCGGCTGCTGCAGTTTCAGGATGGCTTGCGCGGTCGCCTGGTCCACGCGTTGCGCGGTGGCGTAGGGAAGATAGTGCGACAGGTCGGAACTGATCACGATCAGCGTTTCGTCGCCGCCCCACACCGTCTCCAGCACCTCCGCGACTTCTTCGGCGGTAGCCATGCCGACCGCCAGCGGCAGCAGCGTGAAATCGGTCAATATACTTTGCAGGAACGGCAGTTGCACTTCCAGAGAATGCTCCAGCGCATGCGCCTGGGCGCTGATGCCGACCTGCGGCAGACTCGCGATCGCGCGCGCGCCGGCAACGTCCAGTGTCACACGGCCCAGCGGCGTGTCGAAGGCGTCCGCACCGGGCAAGGCCAGACCCCGCACCGCAACGCGATGGGTCGGGCCGAGCAGCACCACGCGACGGATACGCGAAGCAATCGCTTTGATCGAGGCATATGCGGAAGCGGCGATCGCGCCGGAATAGATATAGCCGGCGTGCGGAACGATCAGCGCCTTCGGTACCAGACCGAAAGGGCGCGCCTCTTCCAGGTAATGTTGCACGTCGTGTGCAAGCTGCGCTGGTTCAGCGGGGTAGAACATGCCTGCGACGGCAGGCGGGCGGACTGTGGACATAACGACCTCTCTTCATTTGCTAAACGTTAAATGAGGGCTGGCCGCGCAGAAACAAGTGCCCGTAAGATTTTTATCGTTGACTTCTGATGTATCGGGAATCGAGCTGGGTCAGCCCAGCAGCTGTTTCACATGCGCGCACTCCTCGAGCAGTTCCTGGTAGCTTTCCATCATGTGTTTGCGCCCGAGCTCGCTGATCGGCAGGCCCTGGACGATCTTGTAATGCCCGTTCTTGCAGGTGACCGGGAAGCCGTAGATCACGCCTTCGGGGATGCCGTAACTGCCGTCGGACGGTACGCTCATGGTCACCCAGTCGTTGTGGTGCGAACTGAGCATCCAGTCGTGCATGTGCGAGATGGCGGAGTTGGCGGCACTGGCCGCGCTGGAGAGTCCGCGCGCCTCGATCACCGCCGCGCCGCGCTTCTGCACGGTGGGGATGAATTCGCGTTCCACCCAATCCTGATCCGGCAGGAGTTCCCGCACCAGGCGGCCGCGGATCTCGGCGTGGTCCAGATCGGGATATTGCGTGCCGGAGTGGTTGCCCCAGACGACCATCTTCTTGATATCGCGGATCGGCTGGAACAGCTTGAGCGCGACCTGCGCGATGGCGCGGTTGTGGTCCAGGCGCATCATCGCGGTGAAATTGCGCGGGTCGAGGTCGGGCGCGTTCTTCATCGCGATCAGTGCATTGGTGTTGGCGGGATTGCCCACCACCAGCACCTTGACGTGCCGCGCGGCATACTGGTTGAGCAGCTTGCCCTGCTCGGAGAAGATCGCGCCGTTGGCTTCGATCAGGTCCTTGCGTTCCATGCCCTTGCTGCGGGGCCGCGCGCCGATCAGCAGCGCGATCTCGGTATCCCTGAACGCGATCTTCGGGTCGCCGGTGACGATGACTTGCTGCAACAGCGGGAAGGCGCAATCCTCCAGCTCCATCATCACGCCGCGCAGCATGGGCTGGGCCTGCGGCAAATCCAGCAATTGCAGGATGATGGGCTGTTCATGTCCCAGCATGTCGCCGTTGGCGACCCGAAACAGCGTGGCATAGCCTATCTGGCCAGCGGCTCCGGTGATGGTGACACGAACGGGTGCTTTCATGATCGCTTCCTTCGATTTCTTCAAAGTCTGCATGATAATCACTTCGCGGCATTTTTGTAATAGAAACGCCGGACAGGCCCCGCTCGCAGTGCTTGCTCAGTGATTCCCGAAGTAAAGTGGTGTAGGATAACGCCCTTCAGTTTCATGTCATGGCAGAGATCAGTAATGAACAAGCCGCGCCCTAAACACCTCGCCCTGCACCAGATCAAATTGCCGCTTCCCGGTATCGTATCGATTCTTCATCGCATCAGCGGACTGTTGTTGTTCTTGGCGCTTCCTTTTCTGTTGCTGATGCTGCAATACAGCCTCGCTTCGATCGAGACCTACACCCGGCTGATGGATGTGTTGGCCAACCCATTGGTCAAATTGATGCTGCTGGGATTGCTGTGGGCATTCATGCATCACTTCTGCGCCGGGCTGCGATATCTTGCGATCGACGTGCATCTGGTGCGCGAACTCGCCCAGGCTCGCAACAGCAGCAAGGTCGTAATTGCGGCGAGTCTGGCGCTGACCATTTTCGCCGGGGTGAAACTATGGTGAAACGCGTCGTCGTAGGCGCGCACTACGGACTGCGCGACTGGCTGTTGCAGCGCATCACGGCGGTATTGATGGCGGTGTACCTCGTGCTGCTGGCCGGCTATCTGCTGATGCAGCCCTATGTGGATTACGACGTCTGGACCGCGCTGTTCTCCAGCCAGGTGGTGCGAACGTTCACCCTGTTGTTCCTGTTGAGCCTGTTCTATCACGCGTGGGTCGGCATACGCGACATCGTGATGGATTACATCAAGCCGGC
>DATKAK010000031.1:0-8928 GCA_035498295.1 Gallionella sp.
CATGCACCAGCTCGAACGGCAGATTGTGCTCGACGGCGTGCATCAACTCGTCGGTCACTCCGACCGAGATGTTGAAGTTGCGCAGGTCGCCCTGGTCCTTGGCATGGATGAAGCGCTCGATGTCGGGATGGTCGCAGCGCAGCACGCCCATCTGCGCGCCGCGCCGCGCGCCGGCCGATTCGACCGTCTCGCAGGAGCGGTCGAACACGCGCATGTAGGAGATCGGCCCGCTGGCGCGGGAATTGGTGCCCTTGACCTGCGCGCCCTCGGGACGGATGGACGAAAAATCGTAGCCGACCCCGCCGCCGCGGCGCATGGTCTCGGCGGCCTGCTGCAGCGCATCATAGATGCCGGGCTTGCCGTCATGGATGCCGGAGATCGCATCGCCCACCGGCTGCACGAAACAGTTGATCAGCGTCGCCTGGTTCTTCAGTCCGGCTGCCGAGTTGATGCGGCCGGCCGGCACGAAGCCGTCCTGCTGCGCGCGGAAGAAGACCTCTTCCCAGTGTTCGCGCTGCTCCGCCTTTTCCGCCCTGGCCAGGCCGCGCGCGACGCGGCGGCGCACATCCTCGACCGAGTGTTCGCCGGGCTCGGCGTATTTTTCCAGCAAGACCTCGGTGCTGATCTCTTGCGTCATCGTCTTGGGTGTCATGGGCGCGGTCCCTCCATTAGCCGGATTCTCCGCCATTTTGCCGGCGATTTCGCCTAGTATTTGCTGTGCAGAAGACATGGGTTGTTCGGAATCTTTTTCGGTGGGGGATGGATGACGAAGGCTTTCGATCTCAAACACGATATTACTCCCTTTAGTGCGCGGCCATGTGGGACTTAATCGGTGCTTCCTTGGTCCCAATAAAGCAAAAACCACTATAGCTAGTGGTTGGTTGAAAAATTTGCACTAATTGTAGGCCGCAGGGAGGTTTTTGCAAGCGAAAATTTCGGGAAATATTTTTTGGCCAAGCCCGACAATTACTTAGTCGAAAAAATAATTGCGGGGCATGCAATTTGCTGGATGGACAAAACCGATCCATCGATTGCGCGGACGGCACACCTTGGGCCCCGAATCGGGCGTCACTGCAGCAGGGAATCCGGCTCGTCGTCATAATTGACGATGGATTTCACGATTTCGCCTTTCGCATTCAGCCGCACGATCTTGAAGTCATGCAGGATATGCTCGTCCATATACCAGTATCGGATGCCGAGCAGATCGGCCAAATGCTGCGTGTTGGCTTCGCTGCCGATGAGCAGATGCCAGTTGCTCCTGTCCAGATCGCTGCTGATGCGGTACTGATGCCAGGTCTGCGGGGTCTCGTTCTTCGGATCCAGGCTGACGACCACGAAGTCGATGTTCATCTTCTTCTTGTCGGCGGCGGCCTGGACCGCCTTCATCTTGTAAAACGTGGTGGTGCACATGAAACGGCATTCGCTGTATTCCATGGTCAATATGATCGGCTTGCCGCGCCATTTGGACAAATGGACCGTTTCGTTGCTGTCATTGATGAAGTTGTAGGGCACATCGTAGATGCTGACGGGAGCCGGCCACGCGGGGAAGGAAGCGAAGGCGGCGACGGCAAGCACGGTCGCCGTCAGCATATGCGGAATGCCCGGTGCCGAATTCCTGAAAGTACCTTTGGTGACACTCGTCTGAGCCATTGCGATCATCCCTGGAAACCGTGTGCTTGCATTGATGACTTTGTTTCCGGCAAGTTCAGTGCTGAATGGTTTTATTTTATCATGCGGAGCGCCGCATCTGCCGTATTCGAGCATTCGTCATGAGTCCGCCAGCAGATTGACCACCCCGTCCAGGCCGACGAAATTCAGCGCATAACCGGCTTGCTCGCGCACCACCGGTTTGGCGTGATAGGCGATGCTGACGCCGGCCTGCGCCATCATCTTCAGGTCGTTCGCGCCATCGCCGATCGCGATGACCTGGCCGGGCCCGAGATTCAATCCGTCGCGAGTCTGCACCAGGCAATCGGCTTTGCCCTGCGCGTCGAATACCTTGCCCAGCACCTTGCCGGTCAGTTTGCCGTTTGCGATCTCGAGCGTGTTGGCCCGGGTGTAGTCCAGCCCCAGCCGCGCCTTGAGGCGTTCGGTGAAGAACACGAATCCGCCGGATACCAGCAGCGTCTTGATGCCGCGCGATTTCATCGCGTCGAGCAGAATCTCCGCGCCGGGCGAGAGGCGCAGGCGCTCGTCATACACGCGCTGCAGCGCGTGCTCGTCCAGCCCTTCGAGCAGGGAGACCCGGCGGCGCAGGCTTTCGGCGAAGTCGATCTCGCCGCGCATCGCCGCCTCGGTGATCGTCGCGACCTGCGGCTTGAGACCCTGCATGTCGGCGATCTCGTCGATGCACTCGATGGTGATCAGCGTGGAATCCATGTCCATCACCACGAGGCCGAAATTCGCCAGTGTCCGTTCGCGCGGCACGAAACCGTGATCGAGCCGGTTCGCCATGCAGTAGGATGCGATGCCGGGGTGGGGCAGGGCTTCGGTCAAACGAAAGGCATGGTCGGCGATCTGCACGCGCTGCTTGCTTTGCGAAAGCTTGCCGAGATGGTCGAGATGCGCCGTCGCGATCGGGTGGGTGCCCTGGATGATGAGGTTCATTGAGTCTGAGGTACCGGGGTTGGCGAAGGTCTTTGTCACTGCCGTGTAATGTGGGTGTATTTTAATTCAATTCCGGCATCGGGCAGGAAGGTCGATGCAAGCGGATGAGTAAGCCGCTGCAGCTTCATGTTAGAATGCCCGCCTTTTTGATCGATCGTGGAGAGGACTATGTTTATCAGCAATGCCTACGCAGAAGCCGCTGCGGCCGCGCCGGAAAGCGGGATCATGAATTTTCTGCCGTTGTTCGCATTGATCGCGGTGTTCTATTTCCTGATATTGCGCCCGCAGTCCAAACGCGCAAAAGAGCAGAAAGCCATGATCGCGGCATTGCAGCGCGGCGACGAGGTGGTGACGGTCGGCGGAGAAATCGGCACCGTCAGCAAGGTTTACGAACAGTATGTCGGCGTGGAGATCGCCGAGAATCTTATCGTGATGGTTCAAAAGAGCGCGGTTCAAAGCGTGCTGCCCAAGGGCACGATCAAAGCAATAAAATAATCACATACGCGGCGTGTGACCCAACACCGGGCACGAACGCGGCTATCAAGAGGTTGCAATGAACCAATATCCATTATGGAAGAATCTGCTGATCCTGGCCGCGCTGGTGGTCGGCTTGATCTACACTCTGCCGAATTTTTACGGCGAATCGCCAGCGGTGCAGGTGTCGCCGTTGCGCTCCAGCCTGAAGGCGGATACCGCATTGCTGGACCGCGTCGGCGATATCCTGAAAACGGCCAGCCTCGAACCGCAAGTGATCATGCTGGACGGCAACAGCGTCAAGGCGCGCTTTGCCGATACTGACAGCCAGTTGAAAGCCAAGGACGTGCTGGTCGGCCAGCTCGGCGAGGATTACGTCGTGGCCTTGAATCTGTTGCCGCGTTCGCCGCGCTGGCTGACCGCGATGAATGCGCTGCCGATGTACCTGGGCCTGGACTTGCGCGGAGGGGTGCATTTTCTGCTGCAGGTGGACATGAATGCCGCGCTGACCAAGGCGCTGGAAGCGGCCACCGGCGACATACGCAGCTCGCTGCGCGAGCAGAACATCGCCTATTCGGGAGTGAGCCGCGACGGCAAGGTGTTGACGGTGAAGTTTCGCGATACCGATGCGCGCAGCAAGGGAGAGGCCGAGATCAAACAGCGTTTTCCGGACTACCTGCTGACCGACAAGGACGAGGGCAGGGAACACGACCTGCTCGTCACGCTCAAGCTGGAGGCGGAAAGGCGCATCCAGGAATCGGCCGTGCAGCAGAATCTTGTCACATTGCGCAACCGGGTCAATGAACTGGGCGTGGCCGAACCGGTGATCCAGCAGCAGGGCGCGGATCGCGTGGTGGTGCAACTGCCCGGCGTGCAGGATACCGCGCGCGCCAAGGAGATCCTGGGGCGCACCGCAACACTGGAAGTGCGCATGGTCGATGACACGCATCCGATCGTGCCGGGAGCCGCCGCGCCGTTCGGCACGGAGATATTCAAGGATAGAAAAGGCCAGGAGATCTTGGTGAAGAAGCAGGTGATCCTCACCGGCGACCGCATCAACGACGCACAGCCCGGTTTCGACAACCGCACCAATGAGCCCGCCGTGCATATCAATCTGGACGGGGTCGGCGCGAGACTGTTCAAGGAAGCGACGCGCGAGAATGTCGGCAAGCGCATGGCGATCATCCTGTTCGAGAAAGGCAAGGGCGAGGTGGTGACGGCCCCGGTCATCCGCGAGGAGATCGGCGGCGGCCGCGTGCAGATCAGCGGCAGCATGACCACCACCGAAGCGCAGGACACCGCGCTGCTGTTGCGCGCCGGGGCGCTGGCGGCGCCGATGGAGATCATCGAGGAGCGCACCGTCGGGCCCAGCCTGGGCGCGGAGAACATCGAGCGCGGATTCAATTCCACCAAGATCGGCTTCATCATGGTTGCGATCTTCATGATGGCCTACTATCTGATGTTCGGTACGATCTCGATGCTGGCGCTGGCGGCGAACCTGCTGCTGCTGGTTGCGCTGCTGTCGATGCTGCAGGCGACCCTTACCCTGCCCGGCATGGCGGGCATCGCGCTGACGCTGGGCATGGCGATCGACGCGAACGTGCTGATCAACGAGCGCATCCGCGAGGAACTGCGCAACGGTGTCACGCCGCAGGCCGCGATCCATGCCGGGTACGACCGCGCGTTCGGCACGATTCTCGACTCCAACGTCACCACCTTCATTGCCGGCATCGCTCTGTTCATGTTCGGTTCCGGCCCGGTCAAGGGGTTCGCGGTGGTGCTGTGCCTGGGCATCATGACCTCGATGTTCAGCGCGGTGTTGATCTCGCGCGCGCTGGTGAATCTGATCTACGGCCGCAAACCGAGGCTGGCGAAAGTGGCGATCGGCTAAAGCCCTCTCCCTAATCCTCTCCCGCCGAGCGGGAGAGGGAGTAATGGCCCTCTCCCCCGTGGGGGAGAGAGCTGGGAGAGAGGGGATATAACAAGGAATAAGCTATGGAATTTTTCAGGATCAAACACGACGTTCCGTTCATGAGTTACGGGCGCTTTACCACTTCGATTTCGCTGGTGACGTTCCTGTTCGCGGTATTTTTTCTCGCCACCAAGGGGCTGAATTTCGGCGTGGACTTTACCGGCGGAACGGTGATGGAGGTCCACTACGCGCAGCCGGCCGACCTTCCCAAGGTGCGCGCGCAACTCACCGATGCGGGCATGCGGGATGCGCTGGTGCAGAATTTCGGTTCCAGCTTCGACGTGTTGATCCAGGTGCCGTTCAAGCAGAATCTGGGCGGCGCCAAGCTCAGTGAACAGGTATTGTCGGAATTGCGCAAACAGGACGCGAGCGTGGAGATGCGCCGCGTGGAATTCGTCGGACCGCAGGTCGGCAAGGACCTGATCGACAACGGCGAACTGGCGCTGCTGCTGGTGTCGCTGGGCATCGTCGGCTATCTGTGGCTGCGCTTCGAGTGGAAATTCGGCCTGTCGGCCATCATCGCCAATCTGCACGACGTGGTGATCATCCTCGGCTTCTTTGCGTTCTTCCAATGGGAATTTTCGCTGTCGGTGCTGGCCGCGGTGCTGGCGGTGCTGGGTTATTCGGTGAACGAATCGGTGGTGGTGTTCGACCGGATCCGCGAGAACTTCCGCACCATGCGCAAGGCCAGCGTGGCTGAGATCATCGACAACGCCATTACGCGAACCATGTCACGCACCATCATCACGCACGGCTGCACGCAGATGATGGTCGGCGCGATGCTGTTCCTCGGCGGCGAAACGCTGCACTATTTTGCGATGGCGCTGACCATCGGCATCCTGTTCAGCATCTATTCCTCGGTGCTGGTCGCAAGTCCGCTGCTGATGATGTTCGGGGTATCGCGCGAAGATTTCATCGCACCGGAAAAAAAGACCGAAGAGGTTCTTCCCTAGCGTGGATTTGCTCACCGCATTCATCGATATCGTCCTGCATCTGGACGCACAGCTGCTGTCGCTGACCCAGCAGTACGGCGTATGGGTGTATGCGATCCTGTTCCTGATCATCTACAGCGAGACCGGGCTGGTGATCGCTCCTTTCCTGCCGGGGGATTCGCTGTTGTTCGTGGCCGGTGCGCTGTGCGGAATGGGTGCGTTGCAACTGGAGTGGCTGGTGCCCTTGCTGGTGCTGGCGGCATTCAGCGGCGACAACACCAATTACTGGGTCGGGCGGCTGGTCGGCATGAGCCTGCTCAAACGCGCGGGCGGTAAACTCATCCGCCGCGAGCACATCGACAAGACCCATGCGTTCTACGAGAAGCATGGCGGCAAGACCGTGGTGCTCGCGCGTTTCCTGCCCATCATCCGCACCTTCGCCCCGTTTGTGGCCGGAATCGGCATGATGAGCTACCGCAAGTTCATGCTGTTCAGCGCGCTGGGCAGTGTGGCGTGGATATCCAGCCTGACGGTGGCGGGATATCTGTTCGGCAACATCCCGCTGGTGAAGAACAACCTCACGCTGATCATCGTCGGCATCATCGTCATTTCACTGCTGCCCGCGATCAGCGAATTCATCCGCCATCGCAGAATCGGAGCAGGCAAGGTCCTGTCCGAAGATTAGTTCATCGATTGCAATCATCGTTTGCGGTGGATCGCCGGATTTGTCCCGCTGGAGGATGGCTTGGAAATTGATACGCTCCTGCGTAACCGAATTGACCTGATATGTAGTGTGTTCGACATTACCTGCATTGCATAGGAGTCTACGCCGCTATATCACTGGACGATCAACCGAATCTGCCTGTGATGTAGTCTTCAGTCTCCTTGCGTTTCGGATTGGTGAATACCGAACTGGTCTCGCCGAGTTCGATCCGATCTCCACTGCGCACATCAAGGCATGTCTGGAATGACGGAGTGCGTGAACCCAACAAGCAAACGTACCGGCGATGCCCAAGGCCACACCTGGTATGACATCCGTTCTCCCCAAGTGACGCGATTCTGAAAGTGGCATTCAACCATGCAAAAAAATCCCCAAGCCTCGGCCTGGGGGAAAGCGTAGTTCCAACGGAGAGTTAAGGACGTCCGCCCAAGAGGAGATATGAGAGGACGGCAACAGCTTTGTGTCACCCTACGTGCCCATATTTTCCATTATGGTTGTTACAGGCAAATGAATGATCAATTGGTTTCGGCGTTCATAATGATGTAACAATCATTTGCCACAATTGCATCCCATTTCCAAGGAAAGGCAACATGGATCAAAATTCCACACCGTTGTATGGCGAATTGGTAATACCGTTTGCTGACAAGAGCCAGGCAACGATCAAGGAACAAACCGTCATGCAGGAGCAGTCTCGGTTAATGATCGAAGAGGCGGCCTATTACCTTGCGGAAAAAAGAGGATTTGCGCCTGGTCAAGAATTGGAGGACTGGCTTCAGGCTGAAGCGCAAATTTTGAAATTGCCATAACACCATGGGCATAATGCCTCCGGGCCGCCCCATGACGGCACTTGTGAAGTCGTATGCCTCGTCCGAATCGCAGATCAACAAAATCCGAAAAAGAAATTGGATTGTTCACGCATACTCATCTTGGTATGCGTTTGCTTTGGAGCGTTCTTCTGCATCAGCATCGGGTTCGCCAAGCAGCGAGTAGTTAAAAACCACATGACCATGAAATAATTCATAGTCGATCTGGCCCGGCGTTTCATGGTCGTTGATCTCCGGCATGCTAAATAAGCGGTATTCACCCTCTTCCTCAATTGCGATGACAACGGTCGCCCCATCGGCACGTTCGGTAATTGATGCGGTCATTTGATTTTCCCCTGCTATATCGATCATGTTGGCCGGTATGGCCGGCCATGACCAAATTAGCAAGAGCGCATGAAGTTTCTGTTACCAGCATATGAATTAATTTGGACGAATCGGAGGAAGTTATGCGCATCAGGCCGCAAGTGATTTGAATAGAACGGTTCTTTCGGTGCATTTTTGCGCCAAACTAGTTCCCGGGCAAACCTGAACACCGGCAATAATTGACGAATGACGAAGGGAGGTTTCCCACCCTTCGCGCTCAGCGGTTGCCGAATTGACTTCATGCAATCATTGCCAAAGCTGCGGCAACGATAGAAACAGACACTGTGTCAAGCCAGCCGAATGCGATATGGAATCCGCCTCCTGCGTCGTCTTTGTGGCCGGTACTGTTTGCTTGGCGGTCTCTACTGTCATCGTGGGTCATCTTAAGTCTCCTTTCGTAAACTTTGGTCGGAACGGGTCGTCAGGTTTTCCGCGCATAACCGCGGCCATCATTAGGCTGGGCGTCGCCGCTTCGGATGCATTAATTCTTTGTGAAATCTGGCGATGGAAAATTGTAATCGCCTGACTGAATAGGCCAGGTTTGCATCAGGATAGCGATTGCGAGCCGCAAAGACCTAGCTGTGGCGGAGCATTCTCTGATGGCTGATCAGTTTGGGATATTGTTCGCCGGCAATATTCAAGGCATTCGTCAGGCGGTCGATAAACTCCGCCGGCGTAGTCGAAATGACTTCGCCGGGCACCCCGAACTTCTCGGTCAGACGAACACTGTCCTCGAATCCATAGGCCGCGACAAAAGGATGCATGCCGGCTCCTATCGCCGCCAAATAGTCGCTGTGCTCGTCCCCGCAGGCATACGCGCGGGCCGGATTGATGTCAAACGACTGCCGGGCGTGTTTCATGATTACGGTCTTATCCTTTCTGAGCGGAATGCAGGCAAAGAGGTCGAATTCGCCTGTGTCGATTCCGTGGCGCTGAAACAATTGTCTCAGCGTTTTCTCAGGTTCATTGGTCACATTGCGGGTTACCAGACCCACGCGGATGTCGGGAGCTTCCAGTAGCGTCTTCAGAAGGGAG
>DATKAK010000032.1:0-22095 GCA_035498295.1 Gallionella sp.
TGCTGGCCGATACCGCCAGGCATCTCGTCAGCGTCTATGCCGGCCAGCAGGCCCAGATCGCCAGGCCGGCCAAGCGGGTGGAAGAACTGGGGAAGGCGAAGGGTAGCGAGCAACAATTGGCATAAATGATGGCGACTAAGAGATAACGGTTTAGACAAATATGAATCACAGCGCTACAAAAATATTATTGATGTTCTTACTTTGAATTGGGGTATGAACATGATAAAAAATAAATCGAACCCCCTTTAATTCCGTTCTATGTAGAGAGTATGGCATGACAAATAAACGTAGCGATGAAAGTGAGGACATAAAACAATTACCTTCCAAGAAGGATGTTTTTTCGGTGATACCAATTATTTGGGGATTGGTTCTTTATTTGGCTGAAATAATCTTGGGCTATTGGTGCGTCGACTTGTTAGATTTGCTTGTAGTTGTAATCATACTTGGCGTACTAATAGTCTGTTTGTATCGTGGATTTATGTACGTTACGCAAGGGCGCTATAAGTCGGCTGTGTCCTTGATACTGGCCATTGTTCTATTATATTTTCCGATGAGACACATGGGTGACGTAGCTTACAACATCAGAATTAGTCTGAATCAAAAGCAATATCTTGAGGAAATTAATTCGACGAAACCGGATAACAAAGGATTTCGGCATGACAAGTTTCTTTGGAGTGGTCGCTGGGGAGAAGGTACAGAGTTGGTATATGACGAAAGCGATGAGTTGCCATTATTAGAAGAACGTCAAAGCGATGATTTAGCCTGCCCATTTATGGTAAAAAAAAATTAAGTCGCATTTTTACGTTGTTACTTACCATTGTGGTTGATTTCGTTCTTTGCATAAGTTCAATAATTACAATTTTAAAGGAACACTAGGGGTCATAGTGAATTGTTTTTTGTCTGATGATTTTTGCGGAACGCGATGCCACATAAAATGACAGAGGCCGCAAATATTTTGCTGTCACGCCAATCATGAGTTCAAATCTGATTGATTTTTGCCTATGTAGTCCGCCATGCCTGAACTCCCCGAAGTAGAGATCACGCGGCGCGGGCTTGCCGCGCATCTTACCGGACTCACGATCGAGGATGCTGTCATCCGCAACGGCAGCCTGCGCTGGCCGATCCCGAAAAACCTGCCCAAACTGTTGCGCGGACAAAAAATACGTTCGCTCAAGCGCCGCGCCAAATACCTGCTGATGGATTGCGGCAGCGGGCATGGCATAGTTGCCACCCCGGATAATGAAAATCTTCATGCCCGCTTCCCTCTCCCCAACCCTCTCCCGCGCGCGGGCGAGGGGGCAAACGAATCGCTGCGCGACTTTCACGTTAATGGCACGTTGATCCTGCACTTGGGCATGTCGGGCAGCTTGCGCATCCTGCCCGCGAACACTCCACCGGATAAGCATGACCATTTCGATCTGGTGTTGAGCAACGGGACGCTGATGCGTTTGCGCGACCCGCGCCGCTTCGGCGCGGTGCTGTGGCATGGCGGCGATCCGGCTACCCACCCGCTGCTGGCAGACCTCGGGCCTGAACCGTTAGAAAAAGATTTCGACGCGCGCTATTTCTACGAGGCCACGCGCGGGCGCAGCGCCAGCATCAAGCAATGCATCATGGATAGCCGCATTGTGGCCGGTGTAGGCAACATCTACGCCAACGAAGCGCTGTTCCGCGCCGGCATCAAACCGCAACTCGCCGCAGGGAAAATCGGCCTGCCACGCTGCGAACAACTGGTAGTGGCGATCCGTGAAACGCTCAATGAGGCGATCAGGCAGGGCGGCAGCAGCCTGCGCGACTTCGTCGATTCTTCGGGCCAGCCCGGCTATTTCCAGCAGCATTACTGGGTGTACGGCAGGGTAGGGGAACCTTGCCGGCGTTGCGGCTCGCCCATCAGGCAAATCAGGCAGGGGCAGCGTTCCAGCTTCTATTGCAGGAATTGCCAGAAGTAATTGTCGTTGTGCTAAAGTAGTGCGCCTCGTCTGAAACCTATGACCGGCGCGCCCCGCACCGAAAGCTGGATTGCCGATACGGTGCTGCATATTGCATTCGCATCCCTGTAACCGGAGGAAACATGAAATATTTGTTGCTCTTCGTTGTGTTGCTTCTCAATGCGTGTGACAACTCGTCCACAGCGCCTAAAATTGCGGCGCCTCAACGCGATGCGTTGGAAAAGGCCAAGGCGGTCGATCAAACCGTGCAGAAGTCGACCGACGAAACGAAACAGAAAATCGAGGATGCCGACAAGTAACCATACGTGCTGCAAGCCGTTCAGGAGCAATGAGTTCGATCCCTCTCCGCGAACAGCCTGCCGGTAATGCAATCGTACCTGCCATGAAGATCATTCCTCGCCACTTGATCGCCTTCGCCATGATCGCTGCTGGAGTATTTGCTCCGGCTTACGCCGCGCTGTTGCCGCGCCCCGATCATGTCGTGGTGGTGATCGAGGAAAACCGCGGATACGAGCAAATCATGGATGAACTCAATATCAATTCCTATATCCATGCGCTGGCGATGCGCGGTGTGTTGTTCACCCATGCTTACGGCATAACCCATCCGAGCCAGCCCAATTATCTGGCGCTGTTTTCCGGCGATACGCAGGGCATTGCCAATAATTCCTGCCCCAACAGTTTCGACGCAGATAACCTTGCCACCCGGTTGCTTGATAAAGGATTGACCTTTGCCAGTTTTGCCGAATCGTTGCCCAATGTGGGTGATGTGACCTGCAGTTCCGGCGCATATCACCGCAAGCACAATCCCGTGTCCAACTGGCAAGGCACGCGGGTCGCCCCGGAATCGAACATACGTTTTGCCGATTTTCCGCAGGACTTTACCAAGTTGCCAACCGTTTCTTTTGTCATCCCTGACCAGAATAACGACATGCACGACGGCAGTTTTGAAACCGCGGACGATTGGCTGAAAATACACATCGCTCCCTATGAGGACTGGGCGATGGAACACAACAGCCTGTTGATACTCACATGGGATGAAGACAATTACCAGGCGGACAATCACATCGTGACGATACTGGCGGGGCCCATGGTGAAGCCGGGCAAGAGCGTGCAGCACATCAACCACTACAGCGTGTTGAGGACATTGCTCGACTTTTATGGTCTGCCGGCTTTAGGGAAAAGCCGCGACGTGGAGGCGATCAAGGATGTCTGGCAGCTGCAGTAATCGGTTTGCTGCAGACCGCGAGTCTGCCTGATCGCGGCTAAGCGTACTCGTGCAGTCGGGGCAAGGCTATTTGCCCTTTGCGGCCATCAGCTTCTCGTACTTGGCTTGCAGCTGCTCTTTGCTTTCCTTGTACTCGGGGTTGATCGGGATGCAATCCACCGGGCACACTTCGACGCACTGCGGCGTGTCATAGTGGCCCACGCATTCGGTGCATTTGTCGGGATCGATGACATATACGGTATCGCCTTGCGAGATCGCGTCGTTCGGACACTCCGGCTCGCACACGTCGCAGTTGATACATTCATCGGTGATCATAAGTGCCATGCTTTTTTCCTCTATCTAGAAGGTTCCGGGTAATTCAATTCCGGAATGGTTTGTTTTTCAGCTGCAATTTTTCCATTACATAGGGCGATACGAATTTGCTGACGTCCCCGCCGAAGCGCGCAACTTCGCGCACCATGGTCGCGGAAATGAAAGTGTACTGTTCAGCGGGCGTCAGGAACAGCGTCTCGACCTCGGGATACAAATTGCGGTTCATGCCCGCTAGCTGGAATTCGTATTCGAAATCCGACACTGCGCGCAATCCGCGCAATACCACGCGCGCATCATGCACCTGCACGAAATTCATCAGCAATCCGTTAAAACCCTCCACGCGCACATTGGCGAAATCGGCGAACACTTCCTGTGCGATTTCCACGCGCTCATCCAGCGTGAACAGGGTCTGCTCGCGGCTTTCCGCCACGGCTACGATGACCTCGCCGAACAGACCGGCGGCGCGGCGCACCACATCTTCGTGGCCGCGGGTGATGGGATCGAAGGTACCTGGGTATACAACTTTTATCATGTTAAATTCAATTGGCGGGCAGACCGCGGTGTCGCGTGCTCGCTCATTCCTCGTCTATCCATCTCGATATGCTTCGTCATTCGCTGCGCGGCTCCTTGCGTTTTATCCCGCTAATTGAATTTAGGCAACTTGCAGTAACTGATAATGCACCTGTCCCGCCTTGCCGGATTTGGTCGTTTGCCAGGGCGGCGGCACATCGATCGCCGCGCCCGACTCGACGTACGCCACGCCATTTTCATTCAATCGCTCTGGCAGGATTTCCAGCAACTTGGGCAGATATTCGCTTTGAAAAGGCGGGTCCAGAAAGATCACGTCATATTTGCGGGCATCGCGAAATGCGAATTCTAGCCCATCCTGCCCTTGAATGAGCACATTTGCCAAGCCCAGTTTCTTGACGTTTTCGCGCAATGACTGGAGCACTACGGGGTTGTATTCGACCATCACCACCTGCCCGGCTCCGCGCGAAGCGGCCTCGAAACCCAATGCGCCGCTGCCGGCGAACAGATCCAGACAGCTGCGCCCGTGCAATGTCTGTCCCAGCCAGTTGAACAGCGTCTCGCGCACCCGATCGGGGGTGGGGCGCAGCCCCGATACATCCGGGAAGCTGACCATGCGGCTGCGCAGTTCGCCGCCGATGATCCGGACCTTGTTTGTTCTATGGCTCGCTATTTCGCTGACCCTTCTTCAGGCGCTCCGACGATCACCGTCGCCATCGCCTGCGGATCGATGTGCCGCTTGAACGCATCGCGGATCTGTGCCACTGTCACCTTGTCGATGTTATGGGTGAAATCGTCCAGATAAGTCAAAGGCAGATCATAAAAGCCGATGACGCTCAGATACTCGAGTATCTTGCGGTTGCTGTCGATGCGCAGCGGAAAACCGCCGATGATGTTCTGTTTGGCAGCCTGCAGTTCCTTTTCGGACGGGCCTTTGGAGATGAAGTCCGCAAGCGTGCTGCGCACCAGTTTGAGCGCTTCATCCGCCTGGTCCTTCTTGGTTTGCAGGCCGATCTGGAACTCGCCGGGTTGCTTGAGCGGCAGGAAATAGCTGTAGACGCTATAGGCCAGTCCTTTCTTTTCGCGCACCTCGTTCATCAATCGAGAAGCAAAACCGCCGCCACCGAGCGTGTAGTTGCCGACATACAACGGGAAATAATCCGGGTCGCCGCGCGCGATGCCCGGTGCCCCGATCAGGATATGACTTTGCGTTGCGGGATGAGGTATGCGCTGTTCGCTCGCGGCGATCTTCGTCACGACTTTGGGCAAGCCTGGAGGCGGAGGGGAAACCGGAAGCTGTGCGGTGAGTTTTTGCGCGATCGCTTCCGCCTGGGGGCGCGTCGCATCCCCCATGATGGCGACCACTGCATTCGCGGCCTGGTAATGCGTATGATAGAAATCACGCAGGTCCTGCGCGGTGATCTTTTCCACGCTGGCGACCTCGCCCGATCCGCGCAATGCATAAGGATGCGAGCCGAATACCGCTTTTTGAAATGCTCTTTCGGCGATGTTCTCCGGCTTCGTGTCCGCTTCTTTCAGGTCGGCGATGAGCCGCACTTTTTCCCGCGCCAGGATCGCTTCGGGAAACAGCGGATGCTGCAGCACGTGCGCCATGATGTCCAGAGCCTTGTCGCGTTCAGCCGCGCTGCTTAATGTGCGCAAAGAAACGCTGGCGCGATCCTGGTCGAAACCTCCGCCAAACTGCGCGCCGACGTCCGCCATGCCGCGAGAAATCTCGTCTTCGCTCAGCCCCTCGGAGCCGGTGTCCAGCAACCGATGGGTCAGGCCCGCCACGCCGGATTTTTCGGCGGTGTCAAAGCTGCTGCCCGCCTGGAGGTTCACGGCGACATCCAGCATCGGGATGTCATGATCTTCCACGAACAGTACCTTTGCACCGCTGGCGCTTTGCCAGTGCTGAATATTGGGGGTGGCGATTGCAAGGGTCGAAATACAGCATAAAGCTGTAACTCCAACGATCTTGATCAATGTGGTTTTAGCGCACATAGGTTGACCCCCCTTCAGGCTGAGGTTTCGGCTTGCCGGATAGCGGCTGCGGATCGAGCACCGCGACCGTCAGGTTGTCGTCCTGCAGAAATTCCTTGGCGACTTGCCGGACTTGTTCCGCCGTCACCGCCTGCAGCTTCTCCAGCATCACGGGGATCGCCTGATAGCGCAGGCCGATACTCTCCAGTTGGCCGATCTGCATCGCCTGATAGAACACCGAATCGCGTTTGTAGACTTCTCCTGCCATGACTTGCGCCTTGACGCGCTTCAATTCGTCCTCGGCTACGCCGTCCTTCACCAGCAAAGCGATTTGTTCGCGCAAAGCAGCCTCGACGTCCTGCACGGTCTTGCCGGTGCTCGGTGTGGCATCCAGTTCAAAAAGGCTGGGGCCGCGCGAAGTGGAGTCATAACCCGCTCCCGCCGCACTGGCGACCTGCTGCTCGCGCACCAGATGCTGGTTGAGGCGTGCCGATCCGTTGCCGTCCAGCACACCCGCCAGCATGTCCAGCGCGTACGGTTTCCAATCCTGCTTGGGATCTCTGATCACGGGAGTGTGGTAGGCCATCACCAGTTGCGGCAATTCGGCGGGCGCTTTCACGACAATGCGCTTGATGCCGATCTGTTTCGGCTCGGAATAGTTGCGTCGTACCGGCAGGACGTGTTTGGGGATGGCGCCGTAATAGCGCTGCGCCAGCGCGAACACTTCGTCGGGTTTGACGTCGCCGACGATGACCAGCGTGGCATTGTTGGGGACATACCATCGGTTGTACCAGACCTTGGCATCATATACCGTGAGCCTCTGCAGGTCGCTCATCCAGCCGATCACGGGGTTGTGATAAGGGTGTTCCTCGTAGATCGTCGCCATCATGATCTCGTTCATCAATGACTGCGGCTCATCGTCGGTGCGCATGCGGCGTTCTTCCATGACCACTTTGATCTCCTTGCCGAATTCCTTCGCGGTCAGATTCAGGTTCTGCATCCGGTCGGATTCCAGTTTCATCGCCAGCGGCAATTTGGATTTGTCCAGTTGCTGGAAATAGGCGGTGTAATCGGTGCTGGTAAAGGCGTTCTCGCGCCCCCCCGCCGCCGCGATGCGCTTGGAGAATTCACCCGCCGGAACCGTCTTGGTGCCCTTGAACATCATGTGCTCCAGCGCATGCGCGATGCCGGTGGTTCCGGTGCTCTCGTCCATGCTGCCGGCCTTGTACCAGACTTGCTGCACGACCACCGGCGCGCGGTGATCCTCCTTGACGATGACTTTCAGGCCGTTTGTCAGCGTGCGTTCGAAAATTTCCGCGTGCGCTGCATCCTGTGGCCAGCCCAATAACAATAGAATATAAAACAGGACAGATCTCATCATCTCTTAAAACCCTTCCACGTATAAATCAGAATCCTTCATTTGATAATCGGCATAAAATGCGCGCGCATTATGAGGCATTTCGGCGCCTGCCGACCATGTGGACGTGACGATAACCACATGAATGACACAGGCATCCTGCCAGCAAAGCTTCCTGCACACCCTTCCGATGGCCGGGATCAGACCCGGCAGTCCCTTCGTATACTTTATAATCCAAAAATGTTCAGCTTCCTGAAAAAGAAACCATCCGGGCCTGGGAACGATCAGACCAATACAGACAAATCCGGCTCAAGTTGGTTCGCGCAACTGAAGTCCGGCCTGGCGCGCACCGGCGGACAGTTGAACGACCTGTTCGGCCGCGGCGGCAAGATCGACGACGACCTGTACGAGGAACTGGAAACCATACTGATCACCTCTGATGTCGGCATGGACGCGACACGGTCATTACTGGCTGATTTGCGCCACCGCGTCAAGGAACATCGCCTGATCGAGGCTTCGCAACTCAGGGAAGCGCTGGCGCATAGCCTGCTCAAACTGCTGGAGCCGCTGGCGCAGCCGTTGCAGGCTCCTGAACGGGCAAAGGTTCATAAACCCCTTGTCGTCATGATGGTGGGTGTGAATGGCGCGGGCAAGACCACCTCGATCGGCAAGCTCGCGAAGTATTTGCAGGGCCAGGGTCTGACCGTGTTGCTCGCGGCGGGAGACACTTTTCGCGCAGCGGCGCGCGAACAGTTGATGACCTGGGGAGAGCGCAACGATGTGACGGTCATCGCGCAGCTGGGGGGAGATCCCGCCGCGGTGATCTACGACGCCGTGCAGGCGGCACAGGCGCGCAAGATTGACGTGGTGCTTGCCGATACGGCCGGGCGCCTTACTACGCAGGCGCATCTGATGGAAGAGATCAAGAAGATCAAGCGCGTCATTGCCAAGGTGATCCCAGACGCCCCGCATGAAGTGTTGCTGGTGCTGGATGCCAACACCGGCCAAAATGCGCTGAGTCAGGTCAAGGCTTTCGACGAAGCGCTGGGCGTGACCGGACTGATACTGACCAAATTGGATGGCACGGCCAAGGGCGGCGTGATCGCCGCGATTGCCAAAGCGCATCCGATTCCGGTACGATTCATCGGAGTGGGCGAGGGTTTGGACGATTTGCGCCCTTTCGTCGCGGAGGATTTTGTCGCCGCTCTGCTGGGGCTGGATGAATGAAAAAAGCCTGCACCCGCGAAACGGTTCTCGCAGGGAAATCGCCTTGCGGGAATAACTCGCATACATGCCAGCACACGAAATTATCTGCTACGCATTATTCGTGCATTTCGTGCATCCGGTTTTGCAATTGAAATGATCAAATTCAACCAAGTCCACAAACGTTACCCGGGCGGCTTTCAGGCATTGAAGAACGTATCTTTCGAGATCGCCGGGGGTGAGATGGTGTTCCTGACCGGACACTCCGGCGCCGGCAAGAGCACCCTGCTCAAGCTCATCGCCGGGATCGAGCGGCCCAATCTTGGCAGCGTGCTGGTCAACCATCAGAATGTCGGCGTGCTCAAGAGCCGCGCACTGCCTTTCCTGCGCCGCAATTTAGGCATCATCTTTCAGGATCACAAGCTGCTGTTCGACCGCAATGTGTTCGACAATGTCCTGTTGCCGCTGCAGATCTGCGGCTTCGAGTACCGCGAAAGCCACAAACGGGTGCGCGCCGCACTGGACAAAGTGGGTTTGCTCAAACGGGAGAGATCCAACCCGATCGCCTTGTCCGGCGGGGAGCAACAGCGCCTGTGCATCGCGCGCGCCATCGTGAATCGCCCGTCGATACTGCTTGCCGACGAACCGACCGGCAATCTGGACGCGGAATACGCGCAAGAGATCATGGCGATCTTCAACGCGTTCCATCAGGTCGGTGCGACCCTGCTGATTTCCACACATGACGAAAGCATCCTGCAAAATGCCGGTCAGCGCGTGCTTGCACTCAAGCATGGGGAACTGCAGACATGAGGCACGCACTCGCTCAAAACATTGGCATCTTCCGGCGCATGTTTGCCTCGCCGATTGCAGGAACCCTCAATATCCTGGTCATCGGAATCGCGCTCAGTCTGCCTGCCGGCATGTATTTGCTGCTGCAGAACGCTCAAGGCCTGGTGGCCAGACTATCCGACACGCCGCAGATCAGCCTGTTCATGGACACGGATACGAAAGCGGACGATGTGGACAAGCTGCGCAGGCAACTGGAACAACATCCGGCGATCGACCGTGTCGAATTCATCCCGCGCGCGCAAGCACTGGAGCAACTCAAAAAAAGCACCGGACTTGCCGATGTGATCGGAGGACTGCAGAAGAACCCGCTGCCGGATGCTTTCACCGTCTACCCCAAACCGCGCACGGCACAATCGCTGGATGATCTGCGCGCCGAGCTGGCGAAATTGCCGAAAGTCGAACTGGCGCAGCTCGACTCGGAGTGGGCCTACAAGCTCGAAGCGCTGCTTAAATTCGGGCGGATGCTTGTACTGATACTCGCCAGTCTGCTCAGCCTCGCGCTGGTTGCCATCACCTTCAATACGATCCGCCTGCAAATCCTCATGCAGCGCGAAGAAATCGAAGTATCCAAACTGATCGGGGCGACCAACGGATTCATCCGCCGTCCGTTCCTGTATTTCGGCGCGACGCAGGGGCTGCTCGGCGGCATCACGGCCTGGCTCATCATCACCCTCAGCTTGCTGCTGCTTAACTATCAGCTCGGCGCTCTTGCGCATCTCTACGCCAGCCGATTCAGCCTGCATCCGCTCTCGCTGGGAGACAGCCTGACACTGCTGCTGTTTTCGATGTATCTCGGCTGGCTGGGGGCGTGGTTATCCGTGGCGCGGCATCTGTCGCAGATCGAACCGCGTTAAAACGGCGCGAAGCAGGAATTGAGCCGAACAGGGTCCAGAATCGAGGCCGTAAAGTCCTGCTTCATGCACATGTGGTATTGTTGTTACCTGGATGCTCTCGGGATTAGAATCCCGCACTTGGCGCAGCAGGGTTGTGAATGACTATTTTCCCGGATTGAAATTGTCCTCACCATGCATGGCAAACACGATCATGATCCACAGTGACAACCTTTCCACCGAACCGCGCCTGATCTCGGCTGCGCCCGCCTCGGCCCACGAGGAGGCACTGGAACGCGCACTGCGCCCCAGACAGCTCGACGAATATGTTGGCCAGGAAAAGATCCGCGGGCAGCTGCAGATCTTCATCGAAGCGGCCAAGCGGCGCAAGGAGGCGCTCGATCACGTGCTGTTGTTCGGTCCGCCCGGCCTGGGCAAGACCACGCTGGCACAGATCATCGCGCGCGAGATGGGCGTGAATTTGCGTCACACTTCCGGCCCGGTGCTGGAACGCGCCGGGGATCTGGCCGCATTGCTGACCAATCTGGAACCGAATGATGTGCTGTTCATCGACGAGATCCATCGTCTGTCCCCGGTGGTGGAAGAGATACTTTATCCTGCATTGGAGGATTACCAGATCGATATCATGATCGGAGAAGGTCCCGCGGCGCGATCGGTGAAACTCGATCTGCCGCTGTTCACGCTGGTGGGCGCGACCACCCGCGCGGGCATGCTGACCAATCCGTTGCGCGACCGCTTCGGCATCGTGGCGCGGCTGGAGTTCTACACGCCGGAAGAATTGCAGCGCATCGTGATGCGTTCGTCGAATTTGCTGAAGATGAATCTGACGCAGGATGGCGCGCTGGAGATCGCCAGGCGCTCGCGCGGCACGCCGCGCATCGCCAACCGTTTGCTGCGGCGTGTGCGCGATTTTGCCGATGTGAAAGCGTCCGGAGATGCGACCCGCGAAGTGGCCGATGCGGCCTTGACCATGCTGGATGTGGATGCGCGCGGGCTGGATGTGATGGACAGAAAATTGCTGCTTGCGGTCATCGAAAAATATCTCGGCGGTCCGGTCGGTCTGGACAATCTTGCCGCCGCGATCGGCGAAGAGAGCGATACCATCGAGGATGTTCTGGAACCGTATCTGATCCAACAGGGCTACCTGCAACGCACCCCGCGCGGCCGTATGGCCACGGCGATGGCCTATCGCCATTTCGGTTTGGCAGTCGCGAATACTCCGGTCAGCCCGGAACTGGTCAATGGGGAACTTCCATTGGGCAACGACCGATAAAGATGACCAGAAGCAAGACCTTTTCATTGCCGGTGCGCGTGTATTTCCAGGATACCGATGCAGGCGGCGTGGTCTATCACGCCAATTATTTGAATTTTATGGAACGTGCGCGGACTGAGTGGTTGCGCGCGCACGGGTACAGCAACGCCGGATTGATGAAAGAATTCGGCATGGTGTTCGTGGTGCGTTCGATCAAGCTGGATTATCTCAGGCCCGCGATGCTGGATGATGCTCTTGATGTGACGGCACAGATCAAGGACATCGGCCGCAGCCGCATCAGCCTGGCGCAAAGCATACTGCGCGGCACCGAAGCGCTGACCGAGGCCGAGGTACATCTGGTATGTGTTTCGGTGGCCACTTTCAAGCCGGCGTCGGTTCCGGAAGTATTGCGCGCGCAGTTGGAAAAGTGAACATGAAAGGATCGCGATGGAAGTGACGCAGGATTTGTCGTTCGTGCATCTCGTCAGCCATGCCAGCGTGCTGGTGCAACTGGTGATGGGCTTGTTGCTGGTGGTGTCGTTGATGTCGTGGTGGTATATCTTTCTCAAGATGTTTGCCATACGCAGCGAGGTCAGACTGACCGAAGAATTTGAAGACGCCTTCTGGCACAACCAGAACCTGAATGAACTCTACCGGTACGCCAGCAGCAGTTCGTTGCGCGATCAAGGCGCGCTCGAGCGCATATTCGCAGCAGGATTCGTCGAGTTTGTGAAGCTGAAAAAGCAGCACGGAGTGGATGCCAGTGCGGTGATGGACGGCACCCGCCGCGCGATGCGCGCAACCTATCAGCGCGAGATGGACAGGCTGGAATCGCATCTTGCGTTTCTCGCCTCGGTTGGATCGGTCAGCCCCTATGTAGGGTTATTCGGAACGGTATGGGGGATCATGAACGCGTTTCGCAGCCTGGCGAACGTCGGGCAGGCAACCCTGGCCCATGTCGCGCCGGGTATCGCCGAAGCACTGGTGGCGACCGCGATGGGATTGTTTGCGGCGATTCCGGCGGTGGTTGCTTACAATCGCTACGCGCACGCAATTAATCGCCTGGCCACGCGTTTCGACAGTTTCACCGAAGAATTCTCCAACGTGTTGCAGCGGCAGCCATGACACGGTGCACCGGCCCTCTATCCAACTTTCCCCCAAAGGGGGAAAGAACAATCTTCTCCTCTCCCGCATGCGGGAGAGGATTGAGGAGAGGGGTTGCGACGGATGCGGGAATGGCCGCATCGCACCTCCTCCCGCGAACGGCTGGCTTCGCCAGTAACGTGTCGGAGGTGCGCCCATGAGCGCCTATCGCCGCAAAAACCACCGTCTGCTAAACGAGATAAACGTCGTTCCGTATATCGACGTGATGCTGGTTCTGCTGGTGATCTTCATGGTGACCGCGCCATTGATGAATCCGGGACAGATCGATCTGCCCAGCGTGGCCAAGTCGCTTGCCCCGCCGATTGCCCCACTGGAAGTCATCATTAAAAAGGACAATACGCTCGCGTTGCGCGACCACTCCACGGGCGGTGGCGTGGAAAGTCGGGTGACACGCGATGAACTGATCGCGATCTTGAAAGCCAGACAAGGAAAGCAGGCACAGCAGGCGGTGGTGATTTCCGCGGACAAGAATGTGCGCTATGAGGAGGTCATCAACGTGATGGACGTGCTGCAACAGCAACACATCCAGAAAGTCGGGCTGTTGACCCAGACGAGGCAATGAGCACTGCAATCTACTACGAACCCCATAAGATTCCCTCCGGCATACTGGCCCTGCTGGTTCACACCCTGTTCTTTGCGCTGCTGTATTTCGGATTCAACTGGAACAGGCAGGCCTATGTTCCTGAGACGATGACCGTATCGTTGTGGTCGAATCTGCCCCAGGAGACCGCGAAGACTCCGGTAAGTGGCAAAACCGAGGAAGTCGTTCCGCCGCCACAGCCCCAACCGGACGAAATTGCCAAACCTGACATAGCGATGCCGGAGAAAAAGAAGGTTGAAACCAAGCCTGCCGAAACCAAATCGGAGAAACAGGAAATATTGCGGCGTGCAGCCGAAGAGGCCAGGAAAAAGGCCGAGGCGCAAAAAGCAGCCGAGCAGAAACTCGAAGCCCAGCGCATCGCAGATGAGCAAGCCGCACAGAAACTGGCCGAACTGGCCAAACAACAGGAGCAGGCTGCGGCGCTGAGCAAGTTGATCGATGAATACAAGGCCAAAATTCAGAGCAAGATACGCCGCAATGTCGTGCAGCCGCCCAATGTGAGCGAGGATGCGCGCGCCGAATTTCTGGTGACATTGCTGCCGGGAGGTGACGTGCTGACGGCAAAACTGATGAAGTCCAGCGGCAACAAGGCATACGATGACGCGGTGGAACGTGCGATTCTGAAATCCTCCCCATTGCCTTTGCCTCCTGATGTCCAATTGTTCAACCGGTTTCGCGAACTGGATCTGACCTTCAAACCAGATAAGCCTGCTGAATAGGGAGGATATTTATGGCATTGCGCGTACTGCGGAGCATATTCGGACTGCTGTTGTTGGCGCAGGCATCGGTTTCGAACGCGGCGATGGAAATCGAGATCATCGGGGCGGGGGAACACCAGATCCCTGTGGCAATCGTGCCGTTCGGCGGGGATGACAAGCTGGCGCAAACCATCAACTCGGTGGTGACCGGCGATTTGCTGCGCAGCGGTTTGTTCCGGCTGATTGACCCTGCGGGCAAATCGCCCCACGAGTTGGCCGAGGTCGCTTACCCGGATTGGCAGGCACGCGGTGCGGACGCGCTGGTGATCGGCAACGTTGCGATGCAGGGCACCCGCATCGAGGCGCGCTTTCGCCTGCTGGACGCGGTCAAGCAGGCTGAATTGGTCGGGCAATCAGTATCGGCGAACAGCGACCAGGTGCGTGCTGTCGGGCATCGCATCTCTGATTTGATCTATGAGAAATTGACCGGCGACAAGGGCGTGTTCAGCACCCGCATCGCTTATGTAAAACGTCAGGGAAAGAAATTCAGCCTGATCGTGGCGGATAGCGACGGTTATAACGAACAAATCGTGCTGGCGCAGAACGAACCGATCATGTCGCCGGCGTGGTCGCCGGACGGCAGTCACCTCGTCTACGTGAGCTTCGAAACTGGGCATGCGACCGTTTACGTGCAATCTCTGTACACCAACAAGCGCTTCATGCTGGCAGATTTTCGCGGCAGCAACAGTGCACCGGCCTGGTCGCCGGACGGCAAGCAAATGGCGATTGTATTGACGCGTGACGGCAGCTCCGAGATCTATCTGATACGGCCCGACGGAAGCGGAATCCACCGCATCACTTACAACGGTTCGATTTCAACGGAGCCGATATTTTCTCCCGACGGCCAAACCTTGCTGTTCACCTCGGATCAAGGCGGAAGCCCGCAAATTTACAGTATGCCGGTTGCGGGCGGCCCCCAGCAGCGCCTGACCTTTGGTGAGGGCAACAACTTTTCTCCGCGTTACAGTCCCGATGGCAAGAGCTTTGTCTACACGCATTTCATCAACGGCAAGTTTTATATCGCCACCCAGGATTTTCAGACCGGGCAGGTGGAAACCCTTACCGCTGGCGGATGGGAGAAAAAACCCAGCTATGCTCCCAACGGGAAGCTTATCCTGTTTGCCAGCGAGGCGCGCGGTCGTGGTATATTAGCAACTGTGTCGAGCGATGGTCGTGTGCAGCAACATATGTTCACAGATAACGGCGATGCCCGTGAACCGGTGTGGGGGCCACATCAATGATTAACCTAACATTAAGGAGTAACAACATGAAAAAACTCTTTGCCAGTATTGTGTTGGTGAATTTGCTCGTTGCATGTGCCAGCGAAAAACCGAAAGAACCGGAAGCTGCCGCTCCTGCTCCGGCTCCTGCAATGGAAGCGCCGGCTCCTGCGCCCGCACCCGAACCGGTCGTTGAGGTCGATCCGTTGAACGACCCGAACAGCATACTGGCCAACCGCAGCGCCTATTTCCCGTTCGATGTTTCCGCCGTTCAGGATGCCGATAAGCCGATGATCGAAGCCCATGGGAAATACTTGGGCGAGCACCCGGATCGCAGGGTTCGCGTGGAGGGAAATTGCGACGAACGCGGCAGTAAGGAGTACAACCTGGGCCTCGGCCAGCGTCGTGCAGACAGCGTGAAGCAGATGTTGATCCTGAGCGGAGCGAAAGCCAGCCAGATCGAGACGGTCAGCTACGGCGAAGAAAAGCCGCGCTGCACGGATCACAACGAGGCGTGCTGGAAGCAGAATCGCCGGAGCGATATCAAGTACCAGTAATTCTTGTAGCGGCAACCATGCAGAAGCTATGCGCGCTCATCTTGCTCGGTTTATGTTTCGTCATTCCCGCACAAGCGGGACTGCTGGAGGACGACGAGGCACGTAAGCAAATCCAGCAACTTGAGACGCACTTGCAAAAGTTGGAGGATTCCCTCAAGCAGCAGACCAAATCCATGCTCGACCTGCAAAGCCAGATCGACGCCCTGAATGCAGAGATCCGCAAGTTGCGCGGCCAGAACGAAGAGATTTCGCATGGTCTGCAGGATGCCGAAAAGCGTCAAAAGGATTTCTATGTGGACCTGGATACGCGCTTGCGTCATTTTGAGTCGGCTGAAGCGGCCGCCAAGGAGGCAGCGGCAAAAGAGGCAGCAGCTAAAGAGGCTGCTGCCGCCAAGGAAGCCGCAGCACCTGCGGATCCTTTTGACCCGGTGGCCGAGGATCGGGCCTATGAGGCCAGTTATGCCTTGTTTAAGTCCGGCGACTATGCAGATGCGGTCAAGTCGTTTCAGGGCTTCCTCAAGAATTATCCTGATTCGGTTCGTGTTCCCAATGCGAAATATTGGCTTGGCAGCGCTCAACTGGCGATGAAAGACTACAAGGCCGCACTGGAAACGTTTGAAGGGTATCTCAAAGAATTTCCCGAAACGCGCAGATCGGCCGAAGTGATGTACGGGATCGCTCGCTGCGAATACGGATTGAAGAAACCCGCAACTGCGCGCAAAACGCTCAAGAGACTCATCGCCAAATATCCTTCCAGCGAAGCCGCCGCAAAAGCCAAGAAACTGCTCGCTGCCCCCAAGTAATCTATGTCGTGCGCGGATATGGATGCGCAGCTGCGCATCACCGAAATCTTTCATTCACTGCAGGGCGAAACTACCCGCACTGGTTTGCCGACGGTATTCATCCGGCTGACCGGCTGTCCGTTGCGGTGCACATACTGTGACACGGCTTACGCATTTACCGGGGGGAAGAATATGAGGCTGTCGGATATTCTCGGGAGGGTTGCCGAATACACTCCGCGTTATGTGACGGTTACCGGCGGTGAGCCGTTGGCGCAAAAAAATTGTGTGGCTCTGCTGCAAGCATTGTGCGATGCCGGCTATCAGGTCTCTTTGGAAACCGGCGGGGCGCTTGATATCAGTGAAGTCGATGCGCGTGTCATGCGTGTGGTCGACATAAAAACTCCGGCGTCCGGAGAATCGGCAAAGAATCGCTGGGAAAATCTGGCGCTGTTGAACCGGCACGACGAAATAAAATTCGTTCTGTGCGATGAAAGCGATTACCAATGGGCAAGGCAGCTCATGCAGCAGCATCAACTGGCCGAGAAATGCACGGTTCTGTTTTCTCCGGCGCACGGCACGCTGAATGCCACGCAATTGGCCGAATGGATGTTGCGCGATCGCCTGCAGGCCAGGATGCAGGTTCAGCTGCACAAGATCCTGTGGAATAACGAGCCTGGACATTGAAAATGAAAAAAGCCGTCGTGCTCTTATCCGGCGGGATGGATTCCGCAACCGTGCTGGCGATGGCACGTTCGAAGGGCTATGCCTGTTATGCGTTGAGTGTGGATTACGGCCAGCGGCATCACGCCGAGTTGCCCGCTGCGCATCGCGTTGCGCTAACTCTGGGGGCGCATGAACACAGAGTGGTCAGGGTCGATCTCACCGGTTTTGGCGGCTCGGCCCTGACGGATAAAAATATCGCGGTGTCGCAACAACCGTCCGAGGGGATTCCACTGACCTACGTACCCGCGCGCAATACCATCATGCTGTCACTGGCATTAGCCTGGGCCGAGGTGCTAGAGTCGCAAGACATATTCATTGGTGTGAACGCGGTCGATTATTCCGGTTATCCCGATTGCCGCCCTGCTTACATCGAGGCTTTCGAGCGTATGGCAAACCTCGCGACCAAAGCTGCAGTGGAGGGTCATCCACTTACAATACATGCCCCGCTATTGCATTTGTCCAAGGCGGAAATCATTCGTCACGGGCATGTACTGGACGTGGATTTTGCGCAGACGGTTTCATGTTATCAGGCTGACGAATCAGGGCGCGCCTGTGGCGTATGCGATGCATGTCGTTTGCGCCGTGCCGGATTTTCCGCTGCGGGAATAAATGACCCGACAATCTACGCATAACATAGGCGCGCAAACTTGATGCAAGGGATTTTGCGTTGACAGGGTAGGCTATATCCGTATAATTCGCGCTCCTTTGCGCAGGGTCGTTAGCTCAGCCGGTAGAGCAGCGGACTTTTAATCCGTTGGTCGCGTGTTCGAATCACGCACGACCCACCATCATGCAATTGAGCTCGTATTTTTCATAAATTGCCGCTTTAGCTCAGTTGGTAGAGCAACCGCCTTGTAAGCGGTAGGTCGTCAGTTCGAATCCGACAAGCGGCACCAACGCGCTGTATTGCAACGTCCAATGAATGCCGCATCAGTGTCCGGATACAAAGATTCCGGGCTGCTGCGAGAATATAAAAAATAAATTTCGCATACTCAAAATAATATACGGGGAGCGGCAGCGCATTCTCGCATGTTTAGTCGGCGCGAACGCAGATACAGGCATGTCGTATATCGTATAGGTCAGGAGAATCTTGATTCACGATTATCGCAGTCCGATTATACTAGTGATGTCCAATCGATATATTCTGCTTCAATGGTTGTAAATTATGGACAATCTTAAATCTCTCGCTTTGGCTTTGGTATTGGTTGGTTGCGCTGCACAAGTTGTAAGCGAGGGCGAAAGGACTGTAGTGATCAAGACACGGAGCAATGATATCGCCAGCGCTCAAACACTTGCGGAAGCCAAGTGCAACAAACGCGGCCTCCACGCCCGGCTTTCGATCAAAGTATCCCCGGTCAAGTATGTTTTTGATTGTGTGGAATAACATCATCTTGCCGTACCCGTCTAGTTGGCATTGCCTCCGCATGATCCGGGCGGCACATTTCCTTGTTCCCGCATTATCATTATCCACGCGATATCCAGCCTGCCGCACCGACACCAACCAAGAAGTATTTCATTTCAGCGTTGGACTGCAACCACAAAGCTTGCGACAATGCGTCATTGGCGGGCGGATGGCCCGAGTGCAGGTGCCGGTCGGGAAATCAATACCTGATATGCAGTAATTGCTGATCGTAAAATTCGGGGGAATGATGAAGAGAATTATTGTCGCGGTATTTGTACTCGTTCTGGGTGCATGTTCGTACATGCCTCAGCGCTACAGCGTTTCCGAGGAAAACACCGAAGCGCTAAAAAAGCTCGGCGTCGGCAATATCAATGTCGCACCATTTACGAAATCTGCAGTATTCGACAATAGTTGCCAGGTTGTTTCCGGGAAAGTCGCGCAACCCGACAGTACGGGTTTTGAGGGTTATATTCAGCAGGCACTTGTCGCAGAACTGAAGCAGGCTGGCATGTTTGATGATAAAACACCAAAAATAACCCTCACAGGGGATGTTGAACAATTATCACTATCCACGTGGCGCACTGTTTATCTCAGCAATTGGGACATCGGGGTGCGCCTCAAATCGTCGAACGGGAGGTCGTTTTCCATTACCCAGCATTATGATTTCAATGCCGGACCGGGGTGGCTGGCAGACTGCCAACAAATTGCAGATCACTATATGTATGCGGTCCAAAAGACTCTTTATAAACTGATCGACGCTCCAGAATTTGAGTCCCTGGTAACACCGTAGAAGACATAACGGAAGTTTGAGCTTTCGTTGCGTACTGCAGGACTTCCGGTGGGCATATGAAAGGGTTCACGACGGTGCACTGAGTGTATCGACCAGATAGTTTTCTGATGTGGATTAATTCCCGATTCCACTGGTTCGCTCACCAGAGTAGCGCATCACAATAAGAGCAGACGAGATTGCCTGCCATCACCGGGTTTTCCTTGGTCAAGCTTGATATCTTTCCCACATGCCCCGCAGCGCATCCTCAAAATGCTTGGCAAAGCGTGGCGCATCGAACAATGGGGAAGTCAGCACCTGTTGCCGCAATCCGTCGCGCAATGCCGCCAGTTTGTGCAAGTCGCCGGCCAAGCAGATCGCTTTGGATATGTATTCCTCTTTGCTCGTTGCGACCCATTGCTCAAGTCTTGCTGCCGTGAGCAGGCTGGCGCCTTGTCTGGCGACTAACGTGTCACCGGCCAGTGTTAGGGTAGGCACACCCATCCACAACGCTTCGCAGGTGGTGGTACCTCCTGGAAAAGGGAAGGTATCCAGAATCATATCCACTTCAGAGTGCGCAGCCAGATATTCTCTGCGCTTAATCGTGCCGTGCATCGTTACCCGCGCGGGGCCGATGCCGTAACGCTGCAAACGAAGAGCCAGTTGTTTGATTTGGCTCGGCTCGCCAAGTTGCTTGCACTGCATACGCAACCTGGCATTAGGTAGCGCCGCAAAAATTTCTCCCCATGTCTCCAATACCCTGTCCCCCACCTTTGACAGGTTCTGGAAGCAACCCAAGGTAATCGCTCCATTCGACAAGGCAGGCAAAGGTGCGACCGGAAGATCAACATTGGGCGCGGTGAAACATATCCGTGTTTCTGGCAGATACCACACGGTTTCGGTGAATTGCTCTTGCGTGGTTTTTGGCACACCAATTTCGTCAGCCAGCAAATAGTCGATTTCTTCCACCCCGGTGGTGGCCCAGTAGCCCAGCCAAGTAGCCTGCACCGGGGCGGGTTTCCAGGCGAACACCGGCAGGCGGTTGTGCCCGGTATGGCCGGAAAGATCGAGCAGGACATGCACGCCGTCATCGTGGATCAAATGCGCAGCATCTTCATCGCTTTTTCCGAACAGTGGCTTCCAAGCGGAAAAAAGGGGACGGATGCGTGCCGTGAATTCGTCTTCCCTGTGCTGAGTTGGGTACGCGATCAATTCAAACCTGGCAGGGTCGATATTAGCCAGCAATCCTTCCAGAAAATGGCCTACGGGATGATTTCGCAAGTCGCCGGAAACCAGCCCGATACGCAGGCGTTCGGGTCGAGCGGTGCATTGCCACGCAGAAAAGCGCGTTACGACCATTTTTGCAACAGATTGGCCATACTGGCACGCCAGTTCAAAGAGGTGTGAAGAAGCGTGGTCAGCGGCGTAAGTCAGGGCAAAAAGCAGGCCACTCAGCGCCTCGGCGTAATTGGGGTCGATTTCCAGCGCGTGGCGGTAACAGGATTCCGCGCCATCAAACTGTCCGAGGTCTTTCAGGGTATCGCCCAAATTGCAATGCGTCTCGATTAAGTCAGGCTTGATCTCCAATGCATGGCGATAACATACGGTCGCATTTTCGAACTGTCCGAGGTCTTTCAGGGTATTGCCCAGATTGCAATGCGTTTCGGCCAAGTCCGGTTTGATCTCAAGTGAGCGCTTATAACTTGCCACGGCGAGTTCAAGTTGGCCAAGGTCAGTCAAGGCGGCTGCCAAGTTCCCATGCGCTTCAGCGTAATCTGGCTTGATTGTTAACGCACGGCGGTAACTCGCAGCAGCAGCATCAAGTTGCCCAAGATTACGGAATGTGGATCCCAAATTGTTATGCGCCTCGGCAAAGTCCGGGTTAATTTCCAATGCGCGCCGGTAAGACGCCTGTGCGCTTTCAAATTGGCCGAGATCTTTGAGGGTTTCAGCCAGATTGAAATGCGCTTCAGCATAATTTGGATTGATCTTCAGCGCGTGATCGAAACTTGATATGGCATTGTCAAGCATACCAAGGTTTCGTAGCGCAACGCCGAGGTTGTTATGCGCTTCGGTTAAACCTGGATTTATCTTCAGCGATTGCTGGTAACTTGACACAGCATGATCGAGTTGTCCGAGTTCTTTCAGTGCTAATCCTAAATTGCAGTGCGCCTCGGCAAAATTAGGGTTGATTTCCAGCGCTTTGCGATAGTGCTCCGCCGCAAGTTCTGTTTCTCCATTGTCCGCCAAGAGATTTCCCCTGTTATAGAGGTCTTGCAGAATGATTTCCACATTGGCTTGAGCCGCAACCAAATTGGGGTCGATCTTCAATGCATTCTGTAAACTCGCTACCGCTCCGTCGATTTGACCGAGTTCTTTCAGTGCAACGCCCAAGGCGCAATGCACTTCGGCGTAATCGGGTTGAATCTCCAGAGCCCGGCGGTAATTCGCCACTGCCTCCTCAAACTGTCTATTGCCCAGCAGTGCATTGCCGATGTTGTAATAGGCCCCGGCATAGTCCGGTTTGTGTTTGATCGCGGTCCTGAAAGCCTCCAGTGCGCCTTTCAAGTCACCCTTCAACAACAAGACGTTGCCGTGATTAAGGTGAGCGCG